>CAZEEC010000027.1:0-22203 GCA_964511105.1 uncultured Mesorhizobium sp. | reverse complement strand
CCGACATCTTCGGTGTAAACGAAGCGCTCTACCAACTGAGCTAATCGCCCTTGCAAAGCGCAATGTTTAGGTCGTTCGCGATGCCGAGGCAAGTGCCAATCGTTTGCTCGCCCCCGCCCATTGAGGTTCCGCTGCGTCGTGCAAATACCCCTCTCAGAAAATGCGGGACCGCGCTTCTCGCGCTTGACACTCATGAACGAAGCCCTTAATTCAGCCACCAACGCAGGCCGCACGAAATGTGGTGCCGGCGCCAAGCGCGGGTGTAGCTCAGTCGGTTAGAGTGCCGGCCTGTCACGCCGGAGGTCGCGGGTTCGAGCCCCGTCACTCGCGCCATTTGTCCTCCCTCTCCGTCCAGTAGCTCACCTGTCAAACAGGCTGCCGGCCCCCTTGATCGCCTGCAGCATGCCGGTCCTCGTGGGCGTTGCTGCAACCGCGACTCCTGCCCATCGCAACGCACGCACAGCGTCGTAGATCTTGTCCGACAGGCAAAAGACCAGCATGTTGCCGCAAGCCTCTTCGAGATCGCTGACCGCCACAAGGCTCCGGAAGGTCGCTGCCGTCCGGACCGACATCAAGATCACGCCGAAGAACTGACCCCGCCGCAAGAGAGAGGCCGTGGCAGGCGAGAGAGACGACGCCGGTTCAGCCGCGTAGACGGGTATCCGCCGTGCGTCGTAACCGTGCCGGCAGAGTTGAACCGCGACCTCCTGCGAAACCTCCTGGCCGCTCAGGTATAGGAGCGCGCCATCCTGTGGCGTCCACTCTGCCCTGACCAGGCGCATCAAGTCATCTGCCGTACCACGGGCTGAACGCACGTCAGGAAAACCCGCTGCACCCAACGCCTCGGCCGTTTCTGGCCCGACGGCGAACACAGGAAGAGTCCTTGCCAGAAGCCCTGCCGGCAGCGCCGCGACAGCATTTGCCGAGGTGACGATCAGAGCATCGGCCAGGT
This sequence comes from uncultured Mesorhizobium sp., assembly GCA_964511105.1. Classification (GTDB taxonomy): domain Bacteria; phylum Pseudomonadota; class Alphaproteobacteria; order Rhizobiales; family Rhizobiaceae; genus Aliihoeflea. Next base: position 21,251 of record CAZEEC010000027.1, on the reverse strand, counting down.
TCAAGACCTCAATGTCCCAGGCGAGCGGCTTGATCTCCAGCAAAGGCTCGATAACGGCCTCGATCCCTAACACCAGCAGTTCTTTTTGCATCACGACGCTTTGCGACTTCGGCCGCGTCAAAAGGATTTTCACGATTTCGATCTCGCTGCGTTATCCGAATCAGAGGGACTGCTGACAGCGGCCCGTCGCCTTGTTGCCACTTTCGCTGTCTAGCAGATGAAGTATGCCGCGTTCTCGATTCCTCCTCCTATTGCTTGCGCTTTGTCTGGCGTTCCTCGCGCCGGCGCATGCTTCTGGTCTGTTGATCGAGGGGAACGGGCAGTGCCAGGGCATTCGAGACGGGGGATCTATCGTTGCGGTTCACGATCCCGTCGATCAGGACGCAGTCGTCGCAGCACCGTGCCATGCGAAGTGCGCATTAGCTGCAGCTTTTTCCGGTTCATTGCTCCAGAGACGTGCAGGCGCGCCCTCCGTCTTCGAAGACGAGCCGGCGATTGTACTTCGCTCAAGTGACATCGAACGGCCTCCGAGAATAGCTGCGCTAAGAGCTTGACCAGGCTCCGATCCATTCAAAACGCAGTTTTGGTGCTGTGTGGTTTTTGACTGCACTCCCCTATTCCCTTCGAGGCATCCATGACTTCTTCTACCGTTTCCGCCAACCCGGGCATAAGCCCGCAAGTTGGACGTCGGCTTTTTCTGCTCGGTGCGAGCGCCCTTGCACTCACCGGCTGTATAGCGACACCAAGTCCGCAAATCGCAGCGCCGCTGCCTGCAGCCACCCCTGAGCCCGAACCGCCTGCAGTCCCTTTGATGTATCAGGCCATACCGGACGAACAATTTCCAATCCCCGCCGTCGACATTGCGCAGGTCGACCCAAAATGGTGGCGAGCCGAGGTCGATTACGAGACAGACGAACGCGAAGGCACCGTCATCGTCGATACCGCCGTCAAATATCTCTACCACGTGGGAAGCAATGGTCGCGCCATGCGGTATGGCATCGGCGTCGGCCGCGACGGGTTCGCCTGGCAGGGACGCGCGATCATAGCCTACAAGCGCAAATGGCCACGCTGGACGCCGCCGGATTCCATGGTTGCCCGTCAACCGGAACTTGAGCCCTATAGCATCGCCAATGGGGGCATGGCTCCCTCGGCGACCAATCCTTTGGGCGCGCGAGCGCTCTACATCCATGAGGGCGGCCGCGACACGCTCTACCGTGTCCATGGAACGCATCAGGCATGGTCGATTGGCCGCTCGATCTCGTCGGGCTGCATCCGCATGCTCAATCACGACGCGATCCATCTTCACGACCGCGTCCGCGACGGCAGCCCGATTCTCGTAGTCCATGACAGCGGCATGCAGATCGCAGCCGGTTGACGCACTCCTTCCCGACGCATGTCGAACAATGATCGCAAGGCTGTGCCGGCTACAACGGCGCAGCCTTCGCCTTCTCTATCAGGAAAATCATACGGTTGCCGTCTCTCTGCGTCGCCTCGAGGCGATCTCCGGTTTCGTTGACCAGATTGGGAATGTCGATGACGGCAAGCGGATCGGTGCAGTGGACTTCAAGCCGCTCGCCCGGTTTAATGCCCTTGAGCGCCTTGCGCGTCTTCAGCGCCGGCAAGGGGCATTTCAATCCCGACAGATCGAGTTGAATAGTTGTCATGCGCAGCACGATGGCCGAGACATGGTCGCCCGTCAATCAGTCTCTACGTTTCGTCAGCGTCAACCGTCTCAATCGAAGGCTGAATAAGCGAGGAACGGGACGGTTTGACCTGGTTCGACCCGAGTTATGGTCTCGGCAAGCTCGACGAGGCCGTCGGTTTCCACCAGCGACGAGAGGAGTCCCGCGCCTTCGCGCCGAAATTTCTCTGCCTGATAGGTGCCGTCAGCCGCCAGTCTCAGGTGGACCCGAACATATTCGCGGCGGCCAGCCTTCTTCTTGTAGTCGAAAGCCGTCCGTACCGTTAGCGCCACCGGCCGCTCCTGCAGAGCCCCGGCCAAAGCCATGATAGCGACGCGCGCGATCTGGCCGAATGTGACAAAGCTTGCGACCGGGTTACCGGGCAGCCCGATAAATGCGGCCCCCTCGACAACGCCCATCGCGACCGGTCGGCCGGGCTTGATGGCCACACGCCAAAACGACAAGTTACCAATGCGCTCAACTGCGGATTTCACGTGATCGGCCTCGCCGGTCGAGACGCCGCCCGAAGTCAAGATCAGGTCATGCGTCGCGGCAGCGTGGCTCAATGTCTTCGCAATCAAACCTTCGTCATCGGCCAAGATACCGAGATCCGTGATGGTACAACCGAGCCGGGCCAGCAAGGCCATCAGCATAAAGCGGTTCGAGTCGAAAAGTTGCGCTGGCGCACGCGGGTGACCAGGCGGGACGATCTCGTCCCCCGTCGAAAAGATCGCAACGCGCACCCGTCGCCTGACCTCAAGTTCAGTCAGCCCAAGCGCCGCGGCAAGTGCGACATCCTGCGGCCGCAAGCGCTGGCCGGCTTGCAGAACCGTTTGGCCGGCTTCAACGTCCTCACCAGCGGGGCGCACATTGGCGCCCCTTTTCAAGCCAGGCGGAAGGATGACACGGCCAGACTTTTCAACGCGCACGTCTTCTTGCATGAACACCGTATCGGCGCCGTCCGGCATGGGCGCGCCGGTAAAAATGCGCGTCGCATATCCTGCCGGTACGCTCTGGTCGATTGAACTTCCGGCTTGGATCCTGCCTGCAACTGGAATGATGGCTTCATGAGCCTGAGGCAGATCATCACCATGGAGCGCATACCCGTCTACGGCGGCGTTGGCGAAAGGCGGCAAGGCAAACGGCGCGACGAGGTCCTGCGCGAGGACGCGGCCATCGGCCATCACAAGCGGAACCTTTTCGCATTCCTCCACAGCACCTAGCCGCGAAACGATAAGCGCAACAGTATCGTCCACTGTCTGCAAAGGGCCGCCAAAGGCAAAGCAGTCATCGGAAAGTTGTGCCATCGCCTCTTCATCTCGTGGCTCGCCAGATCGCGATTGAACAGGCTATACCGTCGGGGTCAAGCTGACGCCGACCCGATGCCTGACATTCGAGAGCTTGCGATGCACCAGACAGACAGCCTTGCCGACCTGACCGTTCTGCCCGACCCACAGAACCCGCTACTGACCGAGAAGGTCGGCGGAATCGACCACACGGGTACGGCCGTTGAAGTCCGGGTGCCGGTGGAACGTGCCCTCACGCTTTACCTGAACGCGCAAGAGATCGTCACCATGATGACGATCGGCGACTATCCGGAATACCTCGCGGTTGGATATCTGCTGAACCAGAACATGCTCAAGAGCGACGATGTCGTCACGGATGTGGATTATGATGACGACCTGCAGGTTGTGGTCGTACGCACCGTGCGCAACACGAACTACGAACAGAAGCTGAAGAAGCGGACAATGACGTCGGGCTGCGCGCAAGGCACGGCATTCGGCGATCTTCTGGAAGCAATCGAGGATATCGAACTGCCCGCCGGCGAGTTGCGCACCTCCTGGCTCTACGAGATGACCCGCACGATCAACACCACGCCGTCTCTTTATCTGGAAGCAGGCGCTATCCACGGATGCGTCCTTTGCCATCGAGGCGTCCCGATCTGCTATATGGAAGACGTCGGCAGGCACAATGCGGTCGACAAGATCGCAGGCTGGATGTACCGGCATGGCGTCGTCCCAACCGACAAAATCCTTTACACGACGGGGCGGCTGACATCGGAAATGACGATCAAGACGGTGCGCATGGGCATCCCCATTCTCATTTCGCGATCGGGTTTCACAGGCTGGGGCGTAGCGCTTGCACGGCAAGTCGGCCTGACGCTGATCGGGCGCGCCCGCGGCAAGCGCTTTGTCGCGCTGTCGGGACAAGACCGCATCATCTTCGATGAGGATCTTGCCCGCGTTGACGAGGAAGCGCCGCGCAACAGACGCAAGGGTGCCGACGATGACCGATGAGAAGACAAAGTTCGTGGGCGCTGTTCTTGCTGGCGGTCTGGCACGGCGGATGGGCGGTGGCGACAAGCCGATGAAGCGGATCGGCGGACGGACGATTCTCGAACGCGTCATCGAGCGGCTGGAGCCGCAATGCGGCCGCCTCGTCTTGAACGCCAATGGCGACCTCTCTCGCTTTGCCCGCTTCACACTTCCTGTCGTCGCCGACACGGTCGCAGATTATCCGGGGCCCCTCGCCGGGGTTCTTGCGGCACTGGACTGGTCGGCCGAGCACGCTCCCGAGGCCCGCTGGGTCGTCACGGCTCCGGGCGACTGCCCCTTCTTGCCGCGCGACCTTGTTCAGCGCCTGCATCGGGCGCGAGGAGCGCAGGACGCGCAACTGGCGGTTGCGGCTTCCGGCGACAAGGCTCATCCGGTGATCGGGCTTTGGAGCATGGAGTTGCGCGATGACTTGCGCCATGCTCTCGTCACCGAAGGAATCCGCAAGATCGACCGGTGGACCGCCCGCTATCGTTTGGCAACCGTCTCCTGGTCCGCCGAGCCCGTCGACCCGTTCTTCAATGCCAATACGGTTGACGACCTCGCCGAAGCTGAACGGCTTGCTTCTCTTCTGGGTTAGCTCGCGCCGGTAAATCCGGCTTCCGCCAAGGCTTTCCTGCTGTCCGAAGAATTCAGCGCGGCAAGAAAAAGCTGCACGGCGGGCCGCTCCCGACGCGCTGAGACCAGGGCGAAATCATAATGCTCTTCCGTGAGTGGGATGAAGCCCAAACCCGCCGCCCGTGCGACCGGTTCGATGGTCAGGCCCCAATCGGCGCGTTCTTGGACCACGGCAGCGGCAACGGCATTATGGGAACGCGGCTGGTTCCAGTACCCCTCCGGCCGGGCCGCACCAAGCATTTGGTCGATCAAGATCCGGGTTCCCGCGCCCTGGTTGCGGTTGACCATCAGGCATCCGGGATCGTCCAGCGCACCGCGCAGGGCATCGCGGCTTGTTCGGCCTTCGAAGCGACTGTCACCGGCACGAAAGACGATGCCCTGCATGCGGCGCCAGCCCTTGACCAGTTCCAGTCCGTCGCTGAGGAACGGCGCGTTATAGGTTTCGCTCTTCGGGTCGAAGAGGTGGATCGGAGCGAGGTCGCATTCCCCGCGCTTGGCAGCAGCCAAACCGCCCAGGCTCCCGACGGCGAGCGACCGCACCGCCAAACCTGCTTCGAAAAGCGGTCCGAGCACCTGATCGAGACCGGTGCAATTGCTGCCGATCACGACCAGGTCTGCGACCCGGACATGCGGCGTGAACAAAGTTACCGGAACCTCGCGTTCTGCCGGCAGATGATCGGCCAGAGCCTCGATGCGCACAAAGCCATCGGCCTGAGCAAAGGAGGTGATCGCGCCCGAACCCTTTCCCGTGGGATAGGCGGCGTGGCCCTCCTGCCCCTCGACCAGAGAAACCATCACGAATTCCGTCCGGCCAAGCTCCGACGCGACCCGCATTGGAACCCGCGCGATCACCTCCGCGTCGGAGCGCGGCGGCAGACCGGCTATGCGGCGCAGGATGGGAACGATCATGTCATGGAAGGTGAACATGGCGGAGGTCGGAAAGCCCGGCAGGATAACCAGCGGTTTCCCGTCGCAGACGGCGAGACAGAGCGGCTTGCCCGGCTTCAGCGCAATTCCATGGGCAACGATGCCCGGCTTGCCGAGACGGGACACGATGCGATGGCTGATATCGCCTGCGCCTTTCGAGGTGCCTCCGGACAAGATCAGCATGTCGCACGTCGCCAAGGCACTGCGCATGGCTGCTTCAAGGGTAGCCTCCTCGTCTGGAAAGGCTCCGAGAAAGATGGCTTCGCCGCCATTCTCTTGAACCGCGGCGGCAACGATGGCGCCATTGGCGTCGTAAATTCCGGCTGGCGGCAGATCCTCGCCCGGCTGCACCAATTCGTTGCCGGTCGACATGACGCCCACGCGCGGCTTGCGGACTACCAGCACCTGCGCGATCCCGCAGGCGGCGAGCATGCCGATTTCCCGTGATCCGATGACGGTTCCCGCTCGCAACAGAACTTCGCCACGCGCGATGTCGGAACCGGCGTGGGAGATGAATTGGCCAGGCGTTGCACCGCGCCGGACTTCGATCTGATCGCTCGGCCCGGGTTGCGTGTGTTCCACCATGATGATCGCGTCCGCGCCGCGCGGCACCGGCCCCCCTGTCGCGATGGCCGTTGCAGTTCCCTCCAGAACTGGCAGGCGCGGCGCAACACCACAGGCAATGGCTTCCGCGTTTAGAGCAAGCTCGACCGGGCGCGCTTCCGATGCGTTGGCAAGATCGGCAGCGCGAACCGCGAACCCGTCGACATTGGAGCGATCGAACGGCGGAACGTCGATCGGCGCTGCGACATCTTGTGCAAGGGCGAGCCCGAGCGCATCGCTCAGCAGCCGCTCCTCGACCGGCATCTCGCGCGGAAAGATGGCGGCTTCGAAGCGCGCCAAAGCCTCCTCGCGCGAAAGCACCGTGAGAAACTGATCTTGACCAATGTCTGGATTGGGACCAGCGGCGACTAAGTTTGAACTGTTCATCTGGAAACTCACATGAAGTCGCGCAGCGGAAAGGCTGCCACCGATGTTCCGGCTGCAAATCCCTCGCTGTCGCCTGAAATAAGAATCCAAGCATCGGCCTGGCGGATCGAATCGAGCGATAGATCGCCGATGGCCAGCGGCGTCCATGCTGATTGTTGTTCTTTTGCCACCAGAACGATTTCCGCGATGCCCACGGTCGACGCGATCTTGCGCGTCAATGGCAGGATCATCGTCTCCGGAGCGCTTCGGCCGGACAGACGATCCAGTACCGGCCGAACTAATGCGAGATAAGCACCGAAAGCCTGATCGGGTGCACCCGGCAGGGCGATCACGGGCGACGTGCCGACCCTCCCGATCGCCGTGGTCGAGCCAGGCTGGATCGCAATCGTATGTGCAAGCAGTGATCCGCTTGCCTCGAGTGCCGCCCCAACTGCGTCTTGGCTTCCCCTGCCCGTGCCTCCGATCAGGATCAGAAGATCACTGGCCGAGCCATGAAGAGCAGCCGTGATGGCCGAAGGGTCGCGCCCGACGGTTTCGATGGCACTCACAACCGCGCCAGCGGCCGCCAGGCTTTCAATAACAAAACGGGTGGTCAGCGTTTCACCCCGTGCCGCCGCGATGTCGATCACGCGCACGCGCGGCACGCGAACCGGCACGTCGACAAGGCCTGCAGCCCGCGCGACCAGAAGATCGATGGAGCGCAAACGCTGCCCGGCGACAAGGGGCGGATTTCCGGCAGCCAGATCTTCACCGGCCCGACGCATCCCCCGCCCCGGAATCGCTTCCGCGAAAGCTTGCGGCAGCGGACCGGCTAAATCAACGAGTTCGGCATCAAGGACACAGTCACAATCGGCAGGCATCGGATCGCCGACTTCAACCCGAACCGGAAGGCCCGCAAGGAGAACCGGCGAATAAGCCGACGCGCCAGGGAGATCGAGCGATCGAACCGCCCATCCATCCACCGTTGCCACGTCGCTTCTAGGCAACGCTTCAGCCAAGGGCGGCATTTCGGCAGCGATCCTGCCCAGCGCCTGCTCAACCGGGACGTTAGACGGGGGAACCGGCGTCAACGTGCCGAGCAGTGTGGCAAGGACGGTTTCAAGATCCGTGACCGAGGATATTTCCGGCAGCAAGCTGTTCATGCCCAATGATGGGCCGGGCATGAACGGTTTTGCAATGGCATGCCGCGCCTAAGGCCGCGCCTCCGCATTGGCGAAGAACAACTGCTCGCCGCCGATCTGGTGGGCATTGATGGCCGCCTGCCCTTCTTCGGAAAGCAACCAGTCGATGAAGGTCTGGCCAAGTTCGGCCTTGACGCTCGGGTGCCGCTCCGGATTGACCAGCATCACCCCGTACTGATTGAACAGACGGTCATCGCCTTCGACGACGATTTCGAGATCTTCCCGGTTCTGAAAGGCAAGCCATGTGGCACGATCGGAAAGCACATAGGCATTCATTGCCGCGGCGGTATTGAGGGCAGCACCCATGCCCTGCCCGATTTCGCGATACCAAGGTCCTTTCGCTTCGTTGATGTCGATTCCAGCAGCTTCCCAGAGTCGCAGTTCCGCTGAATGCGTGCCGGAATTGTCGCCGCGCGAAACAAAAGGCGCCTCCGCAGCACTGATCGCTTCAAAAGCTGCGGTGATGTCACTCGTCCCTACAACGCCGGCCGGATCGCTGCCAGGGCCGACCAGGACGAAATCGTTGTACATGACATCGAAACGCTCGACCCCGTACCCCTCTTCGACGAAGGCTTCTTCCTGCGCCCTGGCGTGGACGAACAGGACATCGGCATCGCCAAGCCGGCCGGTTTCAATCGCCTGCCCGGTGCCCTGCGCGACAACACGCACCTCAATGCCGGTCTTTTCCTCGAAGATCGGCAGGATATGCTCGAACAGACCTGAATCCTGCGTCGACGTCGTCGACGCGACGACAATGGAGTTATCCTGGGCGGAGGCAGGGAGACTGAGCATCGCAAAAGCCGCGAATGCAACGAGGGAAGAACGGTTCAGCATTGGTAACTCCATCTGGTTGATTAAAGGACGATGTCGCCGCGAATGAATGCGGCGGCTTGAGACGTTGAAGGGCGAGCAAAAAAATCGTTGACGTTGGCTTCTTCGCGGATATGGCCGCGCACCATGAAAAGCACGTCGCCGGCGAGACGGCGCACCTGCCCCAGATCATGTGACGCCATGACGATCTTGATGCCGGACTGGGCCGCCATGCGAATGATGTCTTCGACGTGACGCGTCGCGGCCGGGTCAAGGCTAGCGGTCGGCTCGTCCAGAAACAGGATTTCAGGTTGGCGTGCCAAGGCGCGCGCCAGCGCCAAGCGCTGCTGCTCGCCGCCAGACAGACGGCGCGCCGGACGGGACGCAAGTTCCGAAAGACCAACCAGATCGAGCAATTCTCTCGCTCGTGCCGCGCGTCCCGACCTCGGGAAGCCTGCCTTCGCAAGCCCGTAGATGACGTTGGCGATCGCCGAGCGGCGCAGCATGATCGGCTTTTGGAACAGGATCGCGCGCCGGGTCGGCCGCGTTTGGGCGCGGCCACCCCATCGAACGGTTCCTTCCGACGGTTGGGCCAGTCCCATGCAGATCCGCAACAAGGATGATTTTCCCGAGCCGTTGGGTCCGACCACTAAAGTCGGCGCGCCAGGTTCGAACGCCACGCTAAGGCGGTCGAGGATCGTTGTTGCGCCAGCGCGCAAGCTGACCTGGTCGAGCACCAAAGGAAGATCACTGAGTTCTGCCCGCATGATCATGCCGCCCTTTGCTCGGCCCACACCCGCACGCCCCAGGCGGCCGCGTTGACCATCAGGATCAGAGTGATCAGGATGAAACCCAGCCCCATGGCCAGCGGCAGATTACCTTTCGACGTCTCGAGAGCGATCGTCGTCGTCATGGTGCGTGTGAAGCCGTCGATATTGCCGCCAACGATCATAACTGTTCCAACTTCAGCCGCCGCTCGGCCAAAGCCCGCGAGGACCGCCGTAATCAGGCTGAAGCGGCTGTCCCATAAGAGCGTCGCCACGCGCGCGGCCGGTCCCACGTCCATGGCTGTCAGTTCTTGGGAATATTCCGCCCACAGATCCTCGATTGTCTGACGAGCGAGAGCCGCAATGATGGGAGTGACCAGAAGCGCCTGCGCGATGATCATTGCGCTTGGCGTGAACAGGAGCCCGAAATGCCCGAGCGGGCCTGATCTGGACAAGAGCAGATAGACCCCCAACCCCACCACCACCGGGGGCAGGCCCATGAAGCCATTGAGGATAACGATCAGGCCGGCGCGACCCCGAAATCGCGACAGCGCCAAAATTGCCCCGAGCGGCAGTCCCACGATGACGGCAATGACCACCGCCGACAGACTGACGAAGATCGACAAGCGCACAATGGCAAATAACGTGGGGTCACCGCTCAGGACGAGCTGCCAGGCGCTCAAGCTGTTAGGCATCAACTTTCCCGGTCAACATCCTCATCCTTTTGCACATTCTGGCGAACAAGAACCAGACTCGCAACAACTTGAATCTGGGCTAAGATATGCATATAAATGCAGGATGGATTTTCTAACGACCAGCGAAGCCGCCGAATACCTGCGCATGGGCGAGCGCAAGCTCTACGAATTGGTCGCCGAGAATGCGATCCCGTGCAGCAAAACGTCCGGCAAGTGGTTGTTTCCGCGCCATGAACTCGATCGGTGGATTATGTCCGGGCTTATCCGGCCGGCGGGTATGATGCGAGGAGAACCGCCGCCCATCGTGGGCGGCAGCCAGGATGACCTTCTCCAATGGGCTTTGCGTCAATCCGGCTCAGGTCTCGCGTCTCTCACGGAAGGCAGCGAGAAGGGAATTGATCGTCTGCTTCGTGGCGAGGTCGCGGCCGCGGCAATTCATTTCCACGCCGGCGAAAGCGGCGAGGACGCAAACATTGAGGCCGTGAGCGCGATGCCGCAATTGCACGACGCGGTTCTCGTCGGCTTGACCCGCCGCGAACAGGGGTTGTTGCTGCAACCCGGTGATCCGAAGAGAATCGGGGGCCTCGGCAATGTCCTTGCCACAGGTGCCAAGATGGCCGTCAGGCAGCCGGGCGCCGGCGCCCAGATGCTGCTGGACGTCTTGCTCCTCCAGGCTGGCGCCTCGCAAAAGGATCTGAACCGGCTCGAGCCTCCCTGTCTGACGGGACCCGATCTGGCTGCCGCTGTCCGTTCAGGTCTGGCGGATTGCGGCATTGCCACACGATCGGCCGCACGCGCTGCCGGCCTTGACTTCGTGCCATTAACTTGGGAGCGTTTCGATCTGCTGATGCGGCAGCGGACTTATTTCCAGCCGCCATTTCAAGCTTTGATGAGATTCTTGGCCCGAGACAACGTTAGCCGATACGCGGCCGAGTTGACAGGATATGATGCAAATTCAGTCGGAACAATCCGCTACTTCACCTAACGCTTTAGTTGCGTCTCATCCCTTTGTCAGCCAATTCCTCCAGATAAGCCGGCCAACGGACGTCGAACTCCTGGCCGAGCCGGCGAAGGTAATCCCATGAGAAGATTCCGGTGTCGTGCATGTCGTCGAACACCAGTTTGATGGCGTAATTGCCGATGGGCTCCACCTTCAGGATTTCGACATTCTGCTTGCCGCCGACCGTCTTGCGCTGTTCAGGGGAATGGCCTTGCACTTCAGCCGAGGGGGAATGCGTGCGCAGGTATTCGGCGGACAGCGGATGAACCTCACCATTGCCGAACGACACGGTCAGAGTCCGCCGATCCTTGGAGACCCTGATTTCCGTGGGCGAGGCTTGTGCCATTGCTGCTGCTCCAGAGATTCAACCGAGGTCGATGTCGCCTTCGACAACGTGATGCAGGTCAGTGCCCTCGGCCGTAATGACAGCCCTGACGGTCAACTTTCCTGTACCTTTCAAACCTCCCTCTTCCACCGTCTTTTCAATCACTTGCTGCGACGTGACTCCGACCTGCTTAAGAAATTTGCGCATGGAGACATTGAAGGGATCGGTTTGCATGTTCTGGGTCATGGATAGCCTCGCCTGTTAAGAAGGTTGATCGTCATCTTAAAGTGTTCAAGTCGACACCTCTTCGAGCGCCTCGGAGGCTCAGGTGCCGCGCCCGCGCAGATAATCCTCAGTCGTTCGCGGAGGTGGGCGTTCTGATCCTGAATATGGATCGAGTCCCTCGTTCATGACCGCCTCGACTCGGCACTGGTCGCACATGCGCACGACGTCGAGTCGTCCCGCGTTGGCGCCCGCGAACATCCAGTGCTTGCCCTCGAGCTTGGCGATGATGCGGTCAATCGTGCTCTTCGTCCCGAAGGGGGTCGCGCAGCGGATGCAATGGAACGGCTCCTCTTCGTTCAGGAGACGGCGCGGGACGCTCCAGGCTTGGAAGTCGATCTGCGGCTCCAGACTGATGGCGTCTTCCGGACAAGTGGCAGCGCAAAGGCCACATTGCACGCACGCGTTTTCGGCGAAGTACAAGGCGGGCTTGTCTTCATCGTTCGTCAGGGCCCCTGTGGGGCATGCAGCGACACAGGACAGGCACAAGGTGCAGCCGTCGACGTCGACGTTCACGCTGCCGAAGGGCGCGGAGACCGGCAGAGTGACCCGGTCGATCGGATTGGGAGCCGCCCGATGCAACTCGATCATCGTCGTTTCCAGCACGTTGCGCTTCTTGCCGAGCGGCAAGAACGTCGCCTGCGTCTGCAGCGACGCGGGCCGGGGAGGAACGTCAAGTATAGATGCGAGGACATCGGGATCGTCGGTCTCGATCAGCGCGCAAAGGTCAGACCCATAGCCCAGGGCCTGGGTTAGGAGGTTGGCGATCGTAAGGGTGGAGGCCGCCCCGATCGCATCATGCTTCGGCTTCGCAGAGGTAAGCCCTCGCACCGCCGATGCGCCCCAGGCAACAGGCGCGGTCCAGGCCTCGATGCCCAATTGCGTGATCTCATTTACAGCCACCGGCAGCACATTTGCAGGAAGACCGCTGCCGAAACGCGCGAGCGCATCTATCAGCGGCTCGCCGTGGCCAAGATCATGGAACAGCACGATCGCATCCTCGCCACCCGCTTGCTGATAGGTCAGCAAGAGCGTACGCAAGCGCTGAAGCAGCGCCTCTGAGTTTGGCAACGCATAGGAGGCTGCCCCGGTCGGGCAAGCGGCTGCGCAACTGCCGCAACCGGCACACACCGCCGCATCGATCACGACATGATTGCCGGCGGGCGAAATCGCCCCCGTCGGACACAGATCGAGGCAGCGCGTGCACCCGGTGATCTTGGATCTCGAATGTGCGCACAGTTCAGACGAGAAATCGATGAAGCGCGGCTTGTCGAATTCCCCCACGAAATCGGCCACTGTTCGAATGGCCTTGGCAAGCGAGACAGGGTCGCTCGGATCGGCCCGCACATAGCCAGGGCGCAGTTCATGCGCCGGAAAGAGCGGCACGCCGCCCGACAGGTCAAGCACGATATCCGAATGAGAAATCGCCCCGTCACGCGTAGCGCCAAATCGAAGCCGATCGCGCGAGGAAGGCACCGGCGCGGAGAAATCATCCACCGCCAGTTCGAAGGCGCCAAGATGCCCCCGCGCGTTGCGGATCGTCCCGCGCATCACGGGAAAGTCCCAAACACGGTGAGGAATGACTTCCGTCGGCCGCGTAAGAAGAACTGTGACGTCCAGCTTGTCGGCGAGTTCCCGGCCGGCCTCGATGGCTGTTTCGTCGCAGCCATAGATCAGAATGACGCCTTCGCTGCTTAACGTGACCAGCGCTGGAGTTGCCACGGGTTCGGCGGCCACGGCAAGCAAAGCAGCCGCTTTGGGACCTGCGGCAACGGCACCGTTCGACCACCCCGCCGTCTCGCGTATGTTGGCGAACGTCAAGCGTCCCTCAAAACCGATTTCCTCGGCCGTTTCGTTGAAAAGCGGTGCCTGCTGCGTACAACTGATCGTCACGGCCTCGCTCTGGCGCAGCGCCGACTGTACCCGATGCAATTCCGCGCCGCAGAATTGATGCCCCGAGTCCACCTGCGCCGACTTGCATCCTTGGGCGACGCTGTCGCCATAGCCTGGCATGCTGCCCTCGCAAGAGCAGACCAGGATTCTTTGCCGACGATCCGTATTCATCTTGCCTCCGCGGCTGCCCATCAGGTAGCGCCCTTTGCTTGCGGCTACTATAACGAGTTGAAATTCGTAGTCACCCGTGGATCTAGCATCATGTCCCTGCGCGCATCGGTCACCGACCGTGCCCTCGATCTACCCCCGCCTTTCAGTCTCGTGACGCTGCGAGAGGCTGGAGATGCCTTCGCCCACGCCAAAGGGATTGCCGAGACCGCGGGGGCCGGCACGCTCGTCTGGGTGCGTCGATATGATGTGGCCGAATTCGCGATCATCCTCGAACCGGACGAGCCGTTGGCGCAAGCACGCCGGGCTCTCTATGTCGGCATGAACGCGCTTGCCGACGCCCTTGCAGTCCATGCCCCGCCGCAGCGGCCCATTACCTTCGACTGGCCCGAAGCGATTCGCATCGACGGCGTTCTCGTTGGCGGTGGCCGTCTTGGCTGGCCGCAAGAAACGCGCGTTGACGAGGTTCCGTCCTGGCTTGTCTTCTCCGGCATGATCCGTACCTTTATCATTCGCGCCGATGATCCAGGCATGCGGCCTTTGTTCGGTGCCTTGGACGAACTGGGTTTCGAGGCGGTGGATACAGCACACCTCATTGGAAGTTTCGCACGCAATTTGATGTCCGGGTTCCATGAATGGAGCGAGACCGGCTTCCAGCCTATCGCCCGCAATTGGCTTGACCGTCTGCCTTCGAATGACGATGAGGACACGCAGATTGCAGAGAATGGCGACTTGCTGATTTCCCAACTGGGCAGTCGCGCTTGCGAGCGACGAAATCTGGCCGATGCACTTGCCTCCCCTTCCTGGCTTGATCCGGCGACGGCAATGCCATGGCTTTGAAGCTGCCGCGCACGATCCGTCTCGATCCCTCGGACACTTTCGTCTATTCGCGAGCCGCGGAGCCTGGCGAATGGGCAGTCACCGGCACGTTCATGTTCTTTGGCGCTGACGTCGCGAAGCTTTCGGGTAAAGCCCGTCAGGCCTTCCGCGGCGGCTTTCTCGGCATTGACAGCTTTGCATGGTCGACACTGGTGGTCGTCATGGAGGCAAGCGATGACGAGCGTGCGACCGCAGTCGATCGTCTCGCCCATCAACTCGTTGTCCACTGTGGCGCGCCAGATGTTGCGGTGGCGCTGAAGGCGGCCGAGGAAGAAGTCGCATTCGCGCAATCGCTGTGCGATCATCCGCCCAATACGCTGATCGGGATCCACCGCACGAGCGAGGACAGCAGCATCCGCGAGTCGTTCCGGACCCTCCACCGTCGTCCCGATCGGCTCGATCCGATCAGCGCGTTTCGCTTCGTCGAGGTCGACGAAGAGGATGAACCACAGGACAAAGTCGACCTCGTCACACTTGTGCGGGACGACTCATGAGGGATTTTTGGGTTTCATCCGGCCACCATCTCCTTGATCGCGACGAGGCCGGGCGTCTGATCGTGACCGACGCGTTCCTGAAGGCGTATCTTGCCCGTCCGGAACTCGTGCCGCCGGTAGAGGCGTGCGAGGCGGAAATGCGTTTGCACCATGAACTGTTGATGCACCATCCGCGCCGACCGGTCGCAAAAGAGGAGATCGATGCCATTGCCGACCCTGATGCGCGCGAAAATTGGCAATTCATGGTCGCCTTCCGCGATCATCTGCTCTCCGTGCCGACGCTCGAAGCGGCCTATCTTGCACTCGCGAGAAGTTCACCCATCCAAATCCCACCGCTATTCATGAATCAGCTTGCCCAGGTCGTCTTGCGCAACGCGCTCGACGGCGAGGGTGATCCACACATCCTGCGCGCGGCGGAGTTGTTCTATCGACCGCAACGCGTGACCGTCCACGAGGGATCGGTTTTGCTTGCCGATGCCGAGACCATCGAACTCCACGAACAGAACCGGCAGACATCGCCGCTCCTCAACATGCTTGGCGGTCCGGCTGTCACCGAGCTCGAAATTCTCGATGACGCGAATGCTGGTGGCTATTTTGCCCGGAGTGATGCCTTCGATATGGTTCTCAATCTGGGTGGCGCCAGCAGCCAGGCACGCCGCGGGTTGGCAGATGCGATGGCCGCCTGGATCCGTCACCTTCTGGTCGTCGATGTGGACATTGAACCGGTCGAACAGATCGAAGATGACTCTTGGACATGGTTCGTCGGCTTGGATGCTGAAGCGACCCGGATCGGCAACGCGCTTTGGAGAGGCGACGAACACGATGCAGCCACAGGCGACCGGATTGTCGCGCTCTTTCGTCTTACCTTTCGGGATGCTGCGGAAGTCCGTTCCGACGTGGGTTGCCGACCGATCTGGCTCATTTTGGCGATGACGCCCGACAGGACGATCCGCATGAAGCCGCAGAACCTCGTTTCCGGCCTGCCGCTGCGTGCCGGAACCCCCGTGAACTGAAGGAACCAGCATGGCACGGGAAACTGTAGAAATAGGCGTTATTGTCGAGCGGCGGGTGTCCAAGAGTCAATGGATCGACCATGTCTGGATGCCGATGGCAGTCCTGGCCGGTGCTCCATCGGCAGATCCATGGACGATACTTGCCGAAACTCCCGAATCCACGCGCTATTTTGCCGGGACGTTCATTCTCGAATTCTTCAGAACCGAAACGGCCATGTATCGGGATAATCTGGGATCCGGGCGACCGAGTCTCTGGGTATCTCTGCGGACCACAAGTGCCGCGCCCGGGATTACGCTCAATGCGGTGACCGCCGACCCCTCCGAAGGCGAGGCAATGACCGAGCCGGGGACCGACATCATCGAGGCTCTCGCGATGCCAGCGGAAATTCAAGAGAGACTGGCGGCTTTCGTGGCGGCCCACCATGTCGAGCGGCCCTTCTTCAAGCGCAAGCGAGACCGCGCCAATCCGGAGGCGCTTGCGGCGCGGGCAGTCGGTTTGGAGTCGACGGAGGAAAAGCCATGAGTTCCGAGGATGAAAATGTCTTTTCCCGCTGGTCGCGTCGCAAGCAGGCTACGCGCCACAGCGAGCCTTTGCCGCGCGACGAAAGCGATGATACGCCCTCTGGACAGAGCGCCGCGGTCAACATCGAACAGCCGCGACTATCTGGGGATGCCGACCCGGAAGAGGCTGCCGAGCCGCTGCCCCGTCTGGAAGATCTGACCGCGGAGAGCGATCTGTCCAGCTTCTTCCGGAAGGAGGTGCCGAAGGCCGTCCGAAACGCGGCTATGCGCAAGATGTGGTCGCTCAACCCGGCGATCCGCAATTATGTCGGTCCGGCCGAATATGCCTGGGATTTCAATCAACCAGGTTCGATGGCGGGTTTCGGTCCGACGAGCGCGAAGGAATCAATCACCAACATCATGTCGGCGATGAGCGGGGCAAAGAAGGTGCACCCGACGGAAGAGTCCTCGCCACCGCTTGCACCGACGCCGCTGGAACAGCCGGTTGCTTCACCTCCACCGGAGGTAGACGCGGTTGACGTACCCGAGACAGAGGCCGACACTCCTCCGCCGCCGCTTCCAGATGCCGCTCCCGCGACCGTCAATACAGTTTCCGATCCCGATCAAGCCACCCCATCCCAAGCAATGGCTCAGCCACGCCACGGCCGCGCTTTGCCGCGCTGATCGACACTTCCGTGCATGCCGGATGATTTTGCCGGACCTGTTGCAATCGACTTTCAGGCCGCTACTATGAGTCTTCGTCGATCGACCAGATTGACAAGGCCAAGGGATGGACAAACACGTGGGCCTGGAGGAATCGCAGATTGGAGCGCACGCGATCGCCGCGGAGGTCGACGACGTCGACCAAGCGCGCGCGAACGAATACGCGCTCTTGGCCTCGCTCCTCCTGCGTGCCCCCGATGCGGGAATCCTTGCCGAGCTTGCGGCGCTTCAGGGAACGGCGACGCCCCTCGGCATGGCCCATATCGCGCTTGGCCAGGCGGCTGCCTCCGCTTCTGCCGACAGCGTCAAGCGTGAATATTTCGAACTCTTCCATGGCGTTGGGCGGGGCGAGCTGCTTCCCTATGCGTCCTACTATCTGACGGGTTTTCTATACGAAAAGCCGCTCGCCCGGTTGCGAAACGACCTGAAGCGTCTCGGCCTTCAGCGCGTCGAAGGGCATCTCGACCCAGAGGATCATATCGGCACGGTTTGCGAGATCATGAACGGCTTCGCAGCGGCACGATACGACGCCCCGCCCAGCGAAGAACGCGCCTTCTTCGAGCTGCATATCGTGCCATGGGCAGGACGTTTCTTCGCTGATCTGGAACAAGCGAAGGCCGCGCGACTTTATCGAACGGTCGGTACGATTGGACGGATATTCATAGAGATCGAAGCTGAAGGTTTTGCCATGGAGGCCCGCCGAAGCGCGTGACGTTCTTACGGCGACGAGAGGCATCTAGGAGGATCGAAGATGATTGAAGAGCGAAAGACGGCAATGAACCGCCGCAACTTCTTTCGTGCTTTCGGCGGGGCGGCTACCGCCGCTGTCGCCGTCACCGCAATTGCCCCGGGCGAGGCACATGCGTACGATCCTGGCGAGGAGGAGACGAAGGCTCGGTATCAGGAAACCGACCACGTCAAGGCGTTCTATCGAACGAATGGCTACGAGACCTTGAACAAGTGAGGGCGTCATGCTGACAAAGCGCAAGAGCGGCCAGGCAAGCCGCACTAAAATCGGCGCCATGGCTGCCGCAATTGGCGCGCAGCCGATAGACCGCCGGACATTTCTTCGTCAGTCGGGACTTGCGGTAGGCGGGCTTGCCGCGGTTGGCACCTTCCAGCTCGGCACGATACGCAAGGCGGCTGCGGTTAGCCATCCCCAGCCGGGTGTGCCGGTCGAGATCAAGAAGAACGTCTGCACGCATTGCTCGGTCGGTTGCACGGTAACCGCGGAGGTTCAAAACGGCGTCTGGACCGGCCAAGAACCGTCCTGGTCGAGCCCCATAAATCGCGGCACCCATTGTGCCAAGGGCGCGGCGATCCGCGAGCTCGTCCACAGCGACCGCCGGCTGAAGTATCCTCTCAAACTGGTCAACGGGCAGTGGGAGCGTCTTTCGTGGGAACAGGCGATCGACGAGATCGGCGACAAGATGCTGAAGATTCGCGAGGAGGCAGGTGCGGACGCGCTTTATTGGCTTGGCTCTGCGAAATTCACCAATGAAGCTTCTTATCTGATGCGCAAGTTCGCCGCATTCTGGGGCACCAATTCGGTCGACCACCAGGCGCGCATCTGTCACTCCACCACGGTGGCCGGGGTCGCCAACACGTGGGGCTATGGCGCCCAGACGAACTCCTACAACGATATTCGCAACGCCAAGACGATGGTCTTCATCGGTTCTAACGCGGCCGAAGCGCATCCTGTGGCGATGCAGCATCTTCTTGCTTCCAAGGAAATCAACCGCGGAAACATGATCGTTTGCGATCCCCGTTTCACGCGCACGGCGGCGCATGCCACGGAATATGTCCGCTTTCGTTCGGGAACCGACATTCCCCTCGTCTGGGGAATGCTGTGGCACATCTTCGAGAACGGCTGGGAGGACAAGGAATTTATTGCGCAGCGCGTCTACGGTATGGACGAGGTGCGCGCTGAGGTCGCGAAGTGGAACCCGGAAGAGGTTGAACGGGTCACTGGTGTTCCCGAGGAGCAGTTGCGCCGCGTGGCCGAAACATTCGCAACGCAGAAGCCCGCGACGATCATCTGGTGCATGGGTGCGACGCAGCACACCAACGGAACCGCCAATGTGCGCGCCTTTTGCATCGCCTGCCTGGCGACCGGCAATATCGGGATGTCGGGTGCCGGAGCCAACATCTTCCGGGGCCATACGAATGTTCAGGGCGCCACCGATCTCGGGCTCGATATCACGACCCTGCCCCTTTATTACGGCCTGACGGAAACTGCCTGGAAGCATTGGGCACGTGTCTGGGAGGTTGAATATGAATGGCTGCAGGGACAGTTCGACGAGGTTCCAGCGAAGGGTGATCGCAATCCCAGGTCCCGCAAGGAGAACATGGAAGCGCCAGGCATCACCTCGACCCGCTGGTTCGACGCCGTGAACATGCCCGAGGAGGATGTCGACCAGCGCGCTAACGTCAGAGGCATGCTCGTCATGGGCCATGGCGGCAATACCGTGACGCGTATTCCTGAAATGGTGAAGGCGATGGAGAAGCTGGAACTTCTTATTGTCGCCGATCCGCATCCCACTACCTTTGCAGCGCTCGGCAACAGGCAGGAAAATACTTACCTGCTGCCGATCTGCACGTCGATGGAAATGGAAGGATCGCGAACCGCCTCGAACCGCTCCCTGCAGTGGGGAGAGACGATCGTGGAGCCGATCTTTGAATCCAAGAATGATTATGAAGCCATGTACCTGCTCGCGCAAAAGCTCGGCATGGCTGAAGAAATGTTCAAGAACATCACGGTCGAGAACAATGTGCCATCGGCTGAGGATATCTTGCGCGAGATAAACCGGGGCGGTTGGTCGACAGGTTATTGCGGTCAATCACCGGAGCGCCTGAAGGCGCACATGCGTAACCAGGACAAGTTCGACCTCGTTACCTTGCGCGCTCCCCAAGATGATCCGGAGGTCGGCGGCGACTATTACGGCTTACCCTGGCCGTGCTGGGGAACACCGGAACTGCGCCATCCAGGCACCGCCATCCTCTACAACACCAACCTGCATGTGATGGAAGGCGGCGGCACGTTCCGCGCCCGTTTCGGCACCGAACGGGAGGGCGAAACGCTGCTCGCCGAGGGATCCTATACCGAGGGATCCGAACTCACCGATGGCTACCCGGAATTCACCATGGCGGTCCTGCGGACGCTCGGCTGGGATAGCGATCTGACGGCCGAGGAACGGGCAATCATCGAGCGCATTGGCGGCGACGATATCGATAGCGTCAGTTGGTCGATCGATCTGTCAGGCGGCATCCAGCGGGTCTGCCTCGAACATGGTGTCATGCATTACGGAAACAGCAAGGCGCGCGCGGTCGCCTGGAATCTGCCGGACCCTGTCCCCGTTCATCGTGAGCCGATTTACACGCCGCGGCCCGACCTCGTGGCGCAGTATCCCACGCGGCCTGACGAACGACAGTTCCGGCTTCTCAATGCAGGTTTCAGCGTCCAGCAGGCGGCAGTCGACCGCAACATTGCCCGCGACTACCCGATCATCCTCTCGTCGGGCCGCCTGGTCGAGTATGAAGGCGGCGGCGAAGAAACACGCTCCAATCGGTGGCTGGCCGAATTGCAGCAGGACATGTTCGTCGAGGTCAATACTGCCGATGCGGCTGAACGCGGGATCAGCGACGGCCAATGGGTGTGGGTGGACGGGCCCGAGAACGAGGCGCGGATCTACGTCAAGGCGCTGGTGACCGATCGTGTCGGGAAAGGCGTGGCCTGGATGCCTTTCCACTTCTCGGGGTGGTATATGGGCGAGGACATGCGCTCCCACTATCCACCCGGAGCCGATCCGTTCGTCCTCGGCGAAAGCGTGAACACCGTCACGACATATGGGTTCGATCCGGTTACCGGGATGCAGGAGCCCAAGGCCACGCTGTGCCAGATCAGAGCAGCGTGAGAGGAGGAACGGTAAATGGCCCGTATGAAATTTCTTTGCGATGCTGACCGCTGCAT
>CAZEEC010000026.1:13539-22384 GCA_964511105.1 uncultured Mesorhizobium sp. | reverse complement strand
AAGAAACTCCAGTCAGGGCTCAATGCTGTTTTCAGCCCTTGTGAATGTGGCGGAATTCCGCATTTGAGCCCGCGGGGCGACGGCGTTGACATCGCTGGTGCCCCCTCTTATCTGTCCTTCGTCTTGGCGTCCAGAACCCATTTCCGGGCGTTTTTTGTCTTTTTCCCATGCCCGTTCGACCTCATCGGGCGGTCCGGCAGCAACCGGAATGCTTTCTTTTGAAAGGACCCTTGATGGTCAGTTTCGCTGGCGTCGCGCGCAAGATTTTTGGTTCCGCAAACGATCGACGGATCAAGGGTCTTCGGCCAAGAGCCGAGGCGATCAACGCCCTGGAAGGCGAAGTATCCGCACTTACCGACGCCCAACTGCGAGCACGCACCGACGAGTTCAAACAGCAGATCGCGGACGGAAAGGCGCTGGACGACATTCTGATCCCGGCCTTTGCGACGGTGCGCGAAGCCGCCAAAAGAGCGCTGGGGCTGCGCCCGTTCGACGTGCAGTTGATCGGTGGCATGGTGCTGCATGACGGGGGCATCGCAGAAATGCGTACGGGCGAAGGCAAGACGCTCGTCGCCACCCTTCCCGTCTATCTTAACGCGCTCGCCGGCAAGGGCGTGCATGTCGTCACGGTCAACGACTATCTCGCCCGCCGCGACGCCGAGTGGATGGGCAAGGTCTACGGCTTCCTCGGCCTGTCGACCGGCATCATCGTCCATGGACTTTCGGACGAAGAGCGCAAGGCAGCTTACGCCTGCGACGTCACCTACGCGACCAATAACGAGCTCGGCTTCGACTATCTGCGCGACAACATGAAATATGAGCGCCAGCAGATGGTGCAGCGCGGACATAACTTCGCCATCGTCGACGAGGTCGATTCGATCCTGATCGACGAGGCGCGCACCCCGCTCATCATCTCGGGCCCGCTGGAAGACCGTTCCGAACTCTACCAGCAGATCGACACGTTCATTCCCAAGCTCGCTGCCGAAGACTTCGAGATCGACGAAAAACAGCGCACCGCGAACTTTACCGAAGAAGGGACCGAAAAGCTCGAGAACCTGCTGCGGGACGCTGGGATGCTCAAGGGTGCCTCGCTTTACGACATCGAGAATGTCGCCATCGTCCACCACGTCAATAATGCGCTGAAGGCCCATCGCCTGTTCCAACGCGACAAGGACTACATCGTCCGCAATGGCGAAGTGGTGATTATCGACGAGTTCACCGGCCGCATGATGCCGGGACGGCGCTTTTCCGAGGGCCTGCACCAGGCCCTGGAAGCCAAGGAGCACGTCAAGATCCACCCAGAGAACCAGACGCTGGCCTCGATCACCTTCCAGAACTATTTCCGCATGTATTCGAAGCTCGCCGGCATGACCGGAACGGCACAGACGGAAGCCGAGGAGTTCGGCAACATTTACGGCCTCGGCGTCTCCGACATTCCGACCAACCTGCCCGTCCAGCGTCTCGACGAGGATGACGAAGTCTACCGGACCGTGGAGGAGAAGTACCGGGCGATCGTGCGCGAGATCAAGGAGGCGAGCGCCAAAGGGCAGCCGGTTCTCGTCGGCACCACCTCGATCGAGAAATCGGAGCAACTGGCCGAACGCCTGCGCAAGGACGGTTTTACCAATTTCCAGGTTCTCAACGCGCGCCACCATGAGCAGGAAGCCTCGATCGTCTCCCAAGCCGGCGTGCCGGGCGCGATCACGATCGCAACCAACATGGCCGGACGCGGCACCGACATTCAGCTCGGCGGCAATGCCGATATGCGCGTCGCGGCTGAACTGGGCGATATGCCGGACGGGCCGGAACGCGGCGCCAAGGAAAAAGCGATCCGCGAAGACGTGCAGAGGCTGAAGGAACAGGCGCTGGCCGCCGGCGGGCTTTACGTTCTTGCCACCGAGCGGCACGAGTCACGCCGCATCGACAACCAGTTGCGCGGCCGCTCGGGCCGTCAGGGCGATCCCGGACGCTCGAAATTCTTCCTGTCGCTGCAGGACGATCTGATGCGCATCTTCGGGTCGGACCGCATGGATACGATGCTGACCAAGCTCGGCCTCAAGGAAGACGAGGCGATCATCCATCCCTGGATCAACAAGGCGCTCGAAAAGGCCCAAAAGAAGGTGGAAGCCCGGAATTTCGACATCCGCAAGAACCTTCTCAAATATGACGACGTCATGAACGACCAGCGCAAGGTCGTTTTCGACCAGCGCATCCAACTCATGGAAGGCGGCAATGTCTCCGATGTCGTCGCCGAGATGCGCGAGGACGTGATCGACGATCTGGTCGCCCGTCATATTCCCGAAAATGTCTATGCCGAGCAGTGGGATGTCGCAGGTCTCAAGGAAGCTGTTCGCGAAGGGCTCAATCTCGACCTTCCCATCGAAGAATGGGCCGCTGAGGAAGGCATCGATGAGGAACAGATCCGCGAGCGGATGATGGAAGCGGCAAATGCCGCGGCGAGCGATCGGGCCGAGCGTTTCGGCCCCGACATCATGACCTATGTCGAAAAATCGATCATGCTGCAGGCGCTCGATAGTCTTTGGCGCGAGCATCTGGTCAATCTTGATCATCTGCGCTCGGTCGTCGGGTTCCGCGGCTATGCGCAGCGCGATCCTCTGAACGAGTACAAGACGGAAGCCTTCGAGCTCTTCCAGACGATGCTGGCGAGTTTGCGCCAGAACGTCACCAGCCAGTTGATGCGGGTCGAGCTCGTGCGCCAGGCGGCGGACGCCCCGCCGCCGCAAGCTCCGCAAGTCGAAGGCCGCCACCTCGATCCCGTGACCGGCGAGGATAACTTCGCGGCCGACGTCCTGGAAGATAATCGCATCGTTGCAGCCGAAGATCGCGACCCAAATGATCCGGGCACCTGGGGCAAGGTCGGCCGCAACGAGCAATGCCCGTGCGGTTCGGGCAAGAAATACAAGCACTGTCACGGCGCATTCGCCTAAAGCCCGCTCATGAACCGGGCAGGGCAGCGCTCTGCCTGGACATCATTCCCCCGTCGGCGACGAACCGTTTCTTAAAGTGTTCGTTTTAAGAGACGCGGCATGGATAGGATGATGCGCATCAAAGCGTTCGAGGCTTCGCTGCAATGACAGCAAGGGCTGAAGAACAGCGCGCACTCCACATGCCGGACCGGCTCGCGGAGAGCCACAGCCCAGGACGCAGACTCGACATCTATCCGGCATCGACGGGCTACGACCTCGTCACCGAACTCGACCATCTGGCATTGCGCGCCGTCGAGCCGAACGTCTTCTTCAATCCTCGCTTTCTGGCGCCCGCAATGCCGCGGCTCGAAGACCGCGAGGTGCGGCTTGCCGTCATGCGTGACGAGCGCGACGCGCGCAGCAGGTTGCGGCTTCTCGTGCCGTTTTCGGTCGATCGGCCCTTGCCGCGACTGGGCGTGCCTTCGATCCGCGTCTGGTCACACCCGTTCGGCCCGCTTGGAACGCCGCTTGTAGATCGCGACGATCCGCAAGGCATCGTCGCCGATTTTCTGCGCATGATCTGCGCGCCCGAACGCGGCTTACCAAGGATCATCCAGTTCCCCGAGCTTCGCATGGACGGCATCTTCGCCGCCACGCTCCATAGCGCGGCAGCCGACCTGAACCTGCCGGTCGCCAAAGTGATGAAGCGCGACCGCCCGATCTTGCGCTCCGATCTCGACGGCGAGACCTATCTGAGGCAGTGCCTGCGATCCCATCATTTGCGTGAGTTCCGGCGGCTGGAGCGTCGTCTCGCGGAGAAGGGCGATCTGTCTTACGATGTCGCCCAAACGCCTGACGAGACGCGGAGGGCCATCGAAATCTTTCTCGCATTGGAGGCAAGCGGCTGGAAGGGCAAGACCGGTTCCGCGATGGTTGTCGACCGCTTGCGGGCGGCCTTCGTTCGCGAGGCTGTCGCTGGACTAAGTGAACAGGCGATGTGCCGCATTCACACCTTGTCGCTCGGCGGCAAGCCGCTTGCCTCGCTTGTGGTGTTCGTCGAATCCGGGGTGGCTTATACGTGGAAGACCGCCTTTGATGAGGCCTATGCGGCTTACTCGCCCGGCGTGTTGCTGATGATCGACGTGACGAAGCGGCATCTGGACGATCTCAACGTCATCGTGACGGATTCTTGTGCGGTTCCCGACCATCCGGTCATGAGTCGGCTGTGGAAGGAACGGTCGCCGATGGCGACGATAATCGTCGGTCTGGCCCCCAAGGACGACAGACTTGTCAACGCAGCAGTTCAAGGCATCGAACGTCGAAAACGCTTGCAAGACTTGCTGCGCCATATGCGCCAGCGGTTTCGCCGCACGCTGCGAAAATAGCCGCGGATCGCTTGCCTTTTGCCTGACGCCAATTGATGTTAACGATAAGAGCAAGATGAGGACGGTGCGCGCCTGATGGACTCCGATAGATTTGCCCTGAATTTGATGATCGTCTTCGGCAGCCTGATCATCGGGGCGCTGATGCTTGCCGGCCTGATATGGCCCGACAAGCCGACCTTTCTCTTTGCCCTGGGCAGCGCGGTCGCGGTGTGGTTCTGCTCGTTCGCGGTCATGTTCGATCGCAAGCGAGCATATCTGATCCTGCTGTTAACGGCGATCGTTCTCGTGGCCGCCTCGGTGACTGCCTTCGTACGTTAAGCGCAACGTCAGCAATAGCGCTCAGGGCCGACCGACTGCACGTCGGAGTACCGGTCGCCATGCGCGAAACCGACGGGCAGGATCGTCTCGATGGCCGCCATGTCGGCAGTTGACAGCCTTATGCCGGCCGCCGCCGCGTTTTCCTCCAGATGTGCAGCGCTGCGTGTTCCGGGGATCGGGATCACATGCTCACCCTGCGCCAGCACCCAGGCGAGCGCCAGCGTTGCCGGTGACAGGCCGCGAGCCTTGGCCAACTCTGCAAACTTGCCAATATAGGCGCTGTTGAAGCGGAAATTGGGCTCCAGGAATCGCGGATTGCGGCGGCGGAAATCGCCATCGCCGAACCTGTCGGGTTCAACCGGCGTTGAGGAGAAGACGCCGCGCCCGACCGGCGAGAAGGCGACAAGGGCCGTTCCAAGACGCCTGGTCGCCTGCAGGATGCCAAGCTCGGGGAGGCGGGTCCACAGCGAATATTCGTTCTGGACCGCGGCGACGTGGTGGACGGCATTGGCGCGCTCGAGCGTTGCCGGCGAGATTTCCGACAGCCCGATCGCACCGATCTTTCCCTCGTCCTTCAGTCGCACCAGCGTTTCCATCACGTCCTCGATGGGGCGGGACTGTTCGCGGCGATGGACGTAGAAAAGCGCGACATGGTCGACACCGAGCCGCTTCAACGAGGCTTCGAGCGACGTCCGCAGATGCTCGGGCGAATTGTCGAAATCGCGCACGGGCCGGTTCTTGATGCCTGCCTTGGTGGCGATGGTGAAACGATTGGGATGGTCCTTGATGAACGCGCCGATGACCGTCTCGGCAACCCCTTCACCATAGATGTCAGCCGTGTCGAGATGATCGACCCCAAGGTCGATCGCGCGGGCGAGCGTGCGGTGGCTCTCGGTCATATCGGTCGCACCGTAGATGCCGCCAAAGCTCATGCAGCCCAGCCCCACCGCTCCGACTTCAGGTCCATTCTTGCCAAGTCTGCGTCGTTCCACGGGGCGATTCTCCGACAGGGATGGGATGAGAGCGGCGAATTGGTGCCCCTGGCCGGGATCGAACCAGCACTCCTTGCGGAACTCGATTTTGAGTCGAGCGCGTCTACCAATTCCGCCACAGGGGCCCGTGGGCGCGAAAGCGCTTCGGACGGTTGCGGACTATACGGAGCGGCCCCAACCCGTCAACCTGAATATCGTTGCGCTGCAGCCGAATTCGCTTTAGAGGCGCGGGCATCCTCACGGGCAAACAAGAGATGCCCGTTCGTCCGCAAAGAGAACCCGATGCTTCGCAAACTCTATGACTGGACCATGGCGCTTGCACGCACGCGTCATGCCGAAACCGCGCTGGGCGGCGTCTCCTTTGCCGAAAGCTCGTTCTTTCCGATTCCGCCGGACGCGCTGTTGATCCCGATGGTCCTGGCCGAGCGCCGGCGCTGGATTCGCTATGCGACGATCTGTACGGTGACATCGGTTCTGGGCGGACTGTTCGGCTATCTGATCGGGGCCTTCCTGTTCGAGACGATCGGTATCCCGATCCTGTCCTTCTACGGCTACCAGGACAAATTCGCCGAGTTCCAGGGCGCCTTCAACGAGTGGGGACTGCTCATCGTCTTCATCTTCGGCGGACTGACTCCCCTGCCCTACAAGGTCATCACCATCGCCTCGGGCGTGACAGGATTGTCATTGCCGGTCTTCATCGTCTCCTCGATCGCCGCCCGTGGGATGCGCTTCTTCCTGGTGTCGTGGCTTCTCTACCGCCTCGGCGAACCGATCCGGCTTTTCATCGAAAAGCACCTCGCCCTTCTTTTTACCCTCTTTCTGGTCCTTCTGGTCGGCGGCTTCGTGGCCGTGCGATACTTGATTTAGGAGGCTCACGAATGGCGCTGACTGATCCGACCGGACGACTGCAGACGGGCGCGCTCGCACTTCTGGCGCTCGGCATGATGGTGACGGTCGGAACGGCGCTCGGCTTTCAGCATCTGGCCGGTTACCTGCCCTGCAAGCTGTGTGTCGAGCAGCGGACCCCTTATTACATCGGCGCTCCGATCATGGCCTTAGGGTTTGTGGGGGCGTTGATGAACGCACCCGCTCTGATCGTGCGCGGGTTTCTTCTTGTCGGCGCGCTCTTGATGACCTGGAGCCTTTATCTGGCGGTCTTCCACGCCGGCGTCGAATGGGGCTGGTGGGCGGGCCCGACCGATTGCGGGGTGGTTGTTGCGCCGACGACAAGCGGAAGCCTGCTCGATGCCCTCGACGCGGTGGTCCCGCCGGCCTGCGACCAGGCCGCCGGCCGTTTCCTCGGGCTATCATTCGCCGGATGGAACGCGCTTGCAAGCTTCGTGCTCGCCGGCATCGCGTATTACGCGTCCTTTGCGCGGTCGCCGCGATAGGATTTACGGCTCCAGTTCGACGTCCCAATAAAGATAGTCGATCCAGCTTTCATGCAGATAGTTGGGCGGAAAGAGCCGTCCATTCTTGTGCAGATCGTGCACGGTCGGCTGAAACGGCTTTTGCTGCGGCCACATCTTGGCTTCGCGCGGCAGCATACCACCCTTCTTCAGGTTGCAGGGCGAACAGGCAGCGACGACATTTTCCCATGTCGTCTCGCCTCCGCAGCGGCGCGGGATGACATGGTCGAAAGTCAGATCCCGATCCGTGTGGCAATATTGGCACCGGAAGCGGTCGCGCAGGAAGACGTTGAAGCGCGTGAAGGCCGGATGACGCGACGGCTTCACATAGCTCTTCAGGCAGACGACACTCGGCAGCTTCATCTGAAAGGACGGAGACGAGACGGCTTGCTCATATTGCGCGACAATGTTCACGCGATCGAGAAAAACAGCCTTGATGGCATCCTGCCACGACCAGAGCGACAAGGGATAATAGCTGAGCGGACGATAATCCGCGTTCAGCACCAAAGCGGGCATGCCATCTGGCGAGACGGCGACCGTCAAGACTGGACCTCCTTGAATGGCAGCGAACGACGACAATAATTTACGCCTGACGTGACAATCTTGTGAAGCGACTTGTTAGCGCCCAGCGTCGCTTATCCGGTTTTGCGTTGCCGATCCGCCTCATCCGGCGTCAGCACCGGCATGACACTGCGGCCCGACGTGGCGTGGTGATAGGCCCAGAACAGCCGCGCGGCGACGCCGCGCCATGGGCTCCAAAGTTCGGCCATGGCGTGCAGTTCGCGCTCGTTCGGCCGCTCCGTCAGGCTGAAAGCACGGCCAACCGCGTTTTGAAGCGCTACGTCCCTGGCCGGAAAGGTGTCTGGATGGCCGGCCGAGAACAGGAGATAGATCTGCGCGGTCCAAGGGCCAATCCCAGGCAACGCCGTCAGGTGGCTGATCGCCTCTTCCGGCTCAAGCACGCAAAGCGTTTCGAGATCGATCGCCTGTCGTTCGAGCGCGTCGGCCAGCGCAAGGATGGCGCGCTGCTTCGGCCGTGAAATGCCGGCAGCGCGCAGCAGATCCGGGCCGCCCCGGATGATTTCCCCAGGGATGAGAGGATCGGCCAGGGCGGCCAGCCGTTTGGTCATCGCTTGCGCGCTGGCGCGCGAGACCTGCTGCGAAACGATGATCGAGACGAGGCTTGCGAAGCCGGGTTCATTGCGCCGAAGTGTCACCTCTTCGGCAATCTCGACAACGGCTGCCAAGCGTGGATCGGCCAGGACGAGCGCGCTCAGCGCTTCCGTGATATCCTCGATCGTGTCGATCCGGCGCATGACATTTGCCCTTGTTCCCGAACAGCCGGAAGCGTAGCAATCACCGGGCTCTCTGTGCAACGACCCGCGTCTCGATGCCCCTGCCCGTCTTTCGTTTTGCACCAAGTCCAAACGGACTGCTTCATCTCGGTCATGCGTTTTCGGCGCTGCTGAATCATGACCTTGCCGCGGAAACGGGCGGACGCCTGCTGCTGCGGATCGAAGACATCGATCACGCCCGCTGCCGGCGAGCCTACGAACAAGCGATAAAGGACGATCTGCACTGGCTGGGGGTGGGTTGGGAGGAGCCGGTACGGCGCCAGTCCGACCATTTTGACGATTATCGGGACGTGCTCGAACGCCTGATCGCGGAAGAATTGGTCTATCCCGCCTTTCTGTCGCGGGGCGATGTGCGCAGTTACATTGCCGAACAGGAAGCGCACGGCGCGGTCTGGCCGCGCGATCCGGACGGCGCTCCCCTCTATCCGACGATCGAGCGGAAGTTGTCGGCGCGCGAAC
>CAZEEC010000026.1:0-13439 GCA_964511105.1 uncultured Mesorhizobium sp. | reverse complement strand
TGCGCGGACGCGACCTCTTCCATGCGACCTCAGGCCAGCGCCTGCTGCAGGAACTCCTGGGACTGGCGGCGCCCGTCTACCTTCATCACGATCTGATTTTGGCCGACGATGGCCGCAAGCTGTCGAAGAGCGACGGCGTCAGCGGGCTGGACGCATTGCGGGCTGGAGGTCTGCAGCCTCAAGACATCCGGCGGATGGTCGGCCTCTGACAAGGGAGGATTTGCCTGCACGCCGCGACACGATTAGAGCAGGCACAACCGTCTGTCCCGTGAGTTTCCATTGTCCGTCTTCATACGCTTCGTGCCCATCCTGTTCGTTCTGTTGTGGTCGACCGGTTTCATCGGCGCGCGTTATGCCATGCCGTGGGCCGAGCCCTTCGCCTTTCTGGCGGTCCGGTTCGGGCTGTCGATCCTGCTTTTGGGCCTAGTCCTCGTGGCCGTTGCCTGGCGGCCGATGGCACCCGGGCAGGCCACCCACGCGATGATTGCTGGAATGCTGATGCACGGCGTCTATCTGGGCGGCGTGTTCTGGGCGATCTCGAACGGCATGCCGGCGGGCCTATCGGCACTGATCGTCGGATTGCAGCCCTTGGCGACGGCCGTTCTCGCCGCAAGCTTCCTCGGCGAGCGGCTGACGGCCAAGCATTGGACCGGAATGGCGCTCGGTCTTGCCGGCGTCGTGATGGTCCTGATGCCCAAGCTCGGCTCGCTCGGGGGCGTGACGGCCGCCACCCTGTCAGCCTGTCTCGTTTCCATGTTGGGCATGAGCGCGGGCACGATCTGGCAGAAGCGGTTCGTCTCGAGCGGCGATCTCATCGTGGGTACGATCTGGCAATATGTGGGCGGCGCGATCCTGGCCCTCATTGCCACGCTCGCGCTCGAACAGCAGGCCTACGAACTCACAGGCGAGCTCGTCTTCGCCATGGCATGGCTGGTGCTGGTCCTGTCGCTAGGCGCGATCTTCCTGTTGATGTATCTGATCCGCGAAGGCGAGGTGGCGAAGGTCTCGACGCTCTTCTATCTCGTGCCATCCGTGACGGCCCTGCTCGCCTGGCTCCTGTTCGACGAGACGCTAAACGCCTTTCAGATCGCCGGCATGGCACTGACGACGATCGGTGTGGCGGTTGCCACGCGCAGGTCATGATCGTTCAGCGCGGAACGCGCGCGCGCGCCTCGAAATATCGCTTCATTGCGGCGTTGAGCTCGCCGCCCATGATGAAGATCACCGAGACGATATAGAGAAAGACGAGCGCGATCATGATCGAGGCAAGGCCCGCATAGGTCGACGCATAAGAGGAAAACTGCGACAGATAGCTTGCAAACGCGGTCGAGCCGATCACCCAGCCAATCAGGGTGAAGATCAGGCCCGGCAGGATATCGACAAATCGCCGTCGCCCGGCCGGCAGCCAGAAATGCACGGCGATCAATCCGACCACGATGACCAAGGAGGCGACTATGAAGCGCCAGATCCGGATCGTGCCCATATAGGGCTCCATCCACGGAGCATGTTCCTCCGCCAGATCCGCGATCAGGGGGGCGACGACCAGTAGCGTCGAAACGACCACGAATCCGACCGTGGCAAGAAAGACGAAGGCGAGACTTTGCAGGCGCAGCATGACGATCGAGCGCGTTTCGCTGACCCGATAGGCGCGATTGAGCGACACCCGCAGCGCCTCAATGCCATTGGAGGCGAAGAAGGCGGCGACGACAACGCCGATCGTCAGAAAGTCGCCGCGCTGAACTGTCAGAACGTTGGTGACTTCATAAGCGATGGGCTCTGCGATCTCTGCCGGCCACGTATCGAAGACGAGATGGACGGCCGTGTCGGCGAACGCGTTGGCGCCAATGAAGCTCGCGAGCGACGTGGCGAATATCAAGAACGGAAAAAGCGCGAGCAGGGCCGACAGCGCCAGATGACTTGCCATGGCCCAGCCGTCGTCATTGTTGAAGTGTCCGAGCGCATCGCCCAGCACTCGCTTCGTTGCCACGATCTGGCGTATCAAGGACGAGCCAGCAAAGACATCAACCACATTCCAGCCTCTGAGTGCTGTTGCCATTAAGACCTAACGCATCAGAGCGAAATGTGAAAAGGGCTTTCCTGCCGTTTGATGTGCTGGCGGATTGCCAAGTCGGGTTCATAATGCGAAGCACGAATCCACCTCAACTTTTGCGGCGCTCATCTTCCAATCGGATCTTTTGATGTCCACCCTCTTCAACGTCATCGCCATCCTGTTCATGGTCGCGGTCGTCCTGGTGTTGCTGCGCGGCCTGATCAATATGATCAAGGGCGGATCGGGCAACACGTCGAACAAACTGATGCAGGCGCGGGTCATCCTTCAGTTCCTGGCCCTCGTTTTCATCATTCTGGCGCTTTACTTCTCGCGCCAATCGGGAGGCTGACCTGGTCATCTTGAATCGCATCTATACGCGCACCGGCGACGATGGCACGACCGCGCTTGGCTCTGGCGAGCGGCGGCCGAAATTCGACATGCGTGTCTCGTCCTACGGCACGGTCGACGAGGCGAATGCCTGTATCGGTCTGGCGCGTGTTCACACAGTGACGTCCCATCCCGACATCGACGCGATGCTTGGCCGCATTCAAAACGACATGTTCGACCTGGGCGCCGACCTTGCGGCACCCGATACCGGCAAGCCATTGCCTTACGAGCCCTTGAGGATCGTCGCCTCGCAGGTGGCGCGCGTCGAAGCTGACATCGATGTCCTCAACAAGCGGTTGCAGCCGCTGCGGACCTTCGTGCTGCCGGGCGGAGCACCGGCCGCCGCAGCGCTGCATCTGGCGCGCACCGTGGCCCGGCGCGCCGAGCGGATGATGGTGGAGTTGTCGCGCATCGAGGGTGAAGCCGTCGGCGCAGACGCGATCCGCTACATCAACCGCGTCTCCGATTTTCTGTTCGTTGCCGCGCGGGCCGTCAACGACGACGGGCAGGCCGACGTGTTATGGGTGCCAGGCCAGAACCGCTAGGCTCGCTTTGACCGCCGCGCTCGGGAATAGCTGATGTTCATCCCCCTGCATGACGCCAACCGGCTACGCTACATCAAGGCGCAATATGTGACGGTGGGGCTGATCGCACTCAACGTCATCTCTTATTTCTGGACAACCGCCGGCGGCTGGGAATCGACGCACGCCGCTGCCTTTTCTTATGGTTACATTCCGTCGGTCGTCTTCAACCATGCCTATCTGCCGCCCGACTTCGTGATCGTCCCGGGCTATGCCACTTTCGTCACCTATGCATTCCTGCATGGCGATCTCCTCCATCTCGGCGGCAACATGCTGTTCTTGTGGGTCTTCGGCGACAATGTCGAAGACGCGATGGGCCATCTCAACTTCCTGATCTTCTATCTGGCTTGCGCCGCAGCCGCGGCCTGGCTGCACGGCGCGCTGGCGCCAATGTCCGAAGTTCCCTTGATCGGCGCGTCGGGGGCAGTCGCCGGCATCGTTTCCGCCTATCTTCTCCTTCATCCGCGCGTGAAGCTTTGGGTGCTCGCCTTCGGCCGCCTGCCGTTGAGGATCCCCGCCTGGATCGCGCTGGCGATCTGGATCGGATTTCAATTCATCATGTTCGCTTTTGCCGGCGAGGACGAAATCTCGTGGACCGCCCATATCGGCGGCATCATCGCCGGGGCGCTCCTGCTGCCGATCCTGAAGCGCCGCGAGGTACCACTTTTCGACCGCCAGCTGGTGTTGCCGGATGCCGTCGTCGTCGAAGCCGCTTCCGAAAAGACCACAGAAGACGCGACACAGGCGCGCGGGCCGTGGGACAGATAAATTCAACCGTTTCGCGGCGTTTGGTCTATATTGACGGTCATTCCGTCAACAACTACGGTCCGCCGCGATCGTGCCGGGCGCGGCGCCGGAAGAAATATGGCTCGGCCCGGCAATGACGAATTCTGACACGTGCTGCGCCGCCGACCCTGCCGGACGCGGACGCTGGATTTAGGAAAGGTCTCAAGCGTATGAAAGTTCTGGTCCCCGTCAAGCGGGTTGTCGACTACAACGTCAAGATCCGCGTCAAGTCGGACGGTTCGGGCGTCGATCTCGCCAATGTGAAGATGTCGATGAACCCGTTCGATGAGATCGCCGTCGAAGAGGCGATCCGCCTCAAGGAGGCCGGCAAGGTCGAGGAGATCGTCGTGGTCTCGATCGGGCCGAGCCAAGCGCAGGAGACGATCCGCACCGCGCTTGCAATGGGCGCCGACCGCGGCATCCTGGTCAAGGTCGACGAGACGACCGAGCCGCTGACGGTGGCCAAGATCCTGAAGGGCGTGGTCGAGGAAGAAAGCCCCGGCCTCGTCATTCTCGGCAAGCAGGCGATCGACGACGACGCCAATCAGACCGGCCAGATGCTGGCCGCCCTTCTCGGCTGGAGCCAGGCGACGTTCGCCTCCAAGATCGAGATCGAGGGCGACAGCGCCAAGGTGACGCGCGAAGTCGATGGCGGCCTGCAGACGATCGACGCCAAGATGCCGGCGATCGTGACGACGGATCTGCGCCTGAACCAGCCGCGCTACGCCTCGCTGCCCAACATCATGAAGGCCAAGAAGAAGCCGCTCGACGAGAAATCGGCCGCCGATTATGGCGTAGAGGTCAAAGCGCGCCTCAAGGTCCTGAAGACGGAGGAGCCCGCCGGCCGCCAGGCGGGTGTCAAGGTCAAGGACGTCGCCGAGTTGGTCCAAAAGCTCAAGAACGAAGCCGGCGTACTTTAATCCAAGGCAAAAGGAACAGACAAAATGGCTATTCTTCTGATTGCCGAACACGACAACGCAACCTTGTCCGACCAGACAGCCAAGGCGCTTTCAGCCGCCTCGCAGATCGGTAGCGATGTGGATATTCTCGTCGCGGGCCAGGGCGCACAGGCCGCAGCCGATGCCGCCGCCAAGCTTGCCGGCGTGCGCAAGGTGCTGCTCGCCGATGCCGACGAACTGGCCGAGCGCCTCGCCGAGCCGCTGGCGGCGCTGATCGTCAAACTTGCCGACGGCTACGACACGATCATCGCGCCGGCCACCACCATGGCCAAGAACGTGATGCCGCGCGTCGCCGCCCTTCTCGACGTGATGCAGGTTTCCGACATCATCGAGATCGTGTCGGAAGACACGTTCAAGCGTCCGATCTATGCCGGCAACGCGATCCAGACCGTGCAGGCGACGGACGCCAAGAAGGTGATCACGGTGCGCACGGCCTCCTTCCAGGCGGCGAGCGAAGGCGGATCGGCCGAGGTCGAGGCGGTTTCCGCTGCCGACAATCCTGGCCTGTCGACCTTTGTCGAGAACAGGATCGCCGAGTCCGACCGGCCCGAACTCACCTCGGCCAAGATCATCATCTCCGGCGGCCGCGCGCTCGGCTCCAAGGAGAAGTTCGAGGAAGTGATGCTGCCGGTGGCCGACAAGCTGGGGGCAGCCATCGGCGCCTCTCGCGCCGCCGTCGATGCCGGCTATGCGCCGAACGACTGGCAGGTCGGCCAAACCGGCAAGGTTGTCGCGCCCGAGCTTTACATCGCCGTCGGCATCTCCGGCGCCATCCAGCACCTGGCGGGCATGAAGGATTCGAAGGTCATCGTCGCGATCAACAAGGATGAGGAAGCACCCATTTTCCAGGTCGCCGATTACGGCCTGGTCGGCGACCTCTTCACCATCCTGCCGGAACTGGAAAAGGCACTCTGACGAACCGCTCGCGGTTTACACCAAATCTAGGAGGGCGGGACTGGACGAACCAGTTCCGCCCTTCTACTTTGCAGCGCAATATCACAATTGCAGATGCCCGCCGCCTCATCGGGCATCTCGACGGGATCGCAGAATAATGACCGGAACAATCAGGACGATCGGCGTGATTGGCGCCGGGCAGATGGGCGGGGGCATCGCGCATGTCGCAGCACTGGCGGGCTACAAGGTCAAGCTCTACGACGTCTCGTCCGACAGGATCGAATCCGGCATCGCGACCATCAGCGGCAATCTCGCCCGTCAGGTTGCCTCCGGCAAACTCGATGACGACGCGCGCCAGCAAACGCTGTCATCGATCGTTGCTGCACCCTCGTTGGAAGATCTGTCCGACTGCGATCTCGTCATCGAGGCAGCGACGGAAGACGAGACGATCAAGCGCAAGATCTATGCGCAACTTTGTCCGCTCTTGAACCCGGAAGCACTCCTCGCGACCAACACCTCATCGATCTCGATCACCCGGCTGGCGGCACAGACCGACCGCCCCGAGCGCTTCATCGGCATTCACTTCATGAATCCGGTTCCGGCGATGAAACTGGTCGAACTGGTGCGCGGCATAGCGACCGAAGATTCGACCTTCGAGACGGCTCGGGCCTTCGTTGCAAGCCTCGACAAGACGATCACCGTGGCCGAAGATTTTCCGGCCTTCATCGTCAATCGCATCCTTTTACCGATGATCAACGAGGCGATCTACACCCTTTATGAGGGGGTGGGCTCGGTCGAGGCCATCGACACGGCCATGCGGCTGGGCGCCAACCACCCGATGGGACCGCTGCAACTGGCTGATTTCATCGGTCTCGACACGTGC
Organism: uncultured Mesorhizobium sp.; assembly: GCA_964511105.1. GTDB lineage: Bacteria > Pseudomonadota > Alphaproteobacteria > Rhizobiales > Rhizobiaceae > Aliihoeflea. The sequence continues at coordinate 6,899 of CAZEEC010000026.1, read as the reverse complement.
CTCTCCATCATGCAGGTGCTTCATGATGGCCTGGCGGATTCCAAGTACCGGCCGTGCCCGCTGCTCGTGAAATATGTTGAAGCCGGCTGGCTCGGACGGAAGTCCGGCCGCGGCTTTTACGACTATCGCGGCGAGCAACCCGTGCCCACGCGCTGATTGCGCCATTTCTAAATTATGGCAATTTTATCACCTCGCCAGATTTCCGACGGGTTCACGCCATAAGTGACCTCCGGCTGCGAAACTTTCCGCTAACCTCCTCGTTGCTGACCCGTTCTCAACTGGAGGGGATTATCCCATGAAGCGCATTCTTCTTGGCTTGGCTGCATCTATGGCAGCAAGCACCGCAATGGCTGCGGACGTGATCTACAACGAACCGGCGCCGATGCCGGTGGATGTCGTTTCCACCATGAGTTGGGCGGGCTTTTACGCCGGCATCCAGGCCGGCTACGGCTTCGGCGATTCAGGTCAGGTGCGGCTCGCTCCGTTCGAATTTCCGGGCCTCATCACCGCCTTCACACCCGCCGGCGAAGCGGCGGGCTCCAGCTTCAACGCCAATGGTGACTTCGACGACGGTTTCGTCGGCGGCGTTCACATCGGCTATGACTGGCAGGCCGGCAACATCGTCTACGGTGCGATCCTTGACATCAATTATACGGATCTCAGCGACGAGCAGCGCGCATTTTCGCGTTCGCCAGCGGAATACGTGATCACCCGTGAACTCGACTACCTCGTCACGCTGCGCGGCCGTCTGGGCTATGCCTTCAACGAAAACTTCCTCGGCTACGTCACCGGCGGTCTCGCCTATGGCGACGTCGACTTCAACTATCGTCAAGGCATTCTTTCGCCAGCGACGACCGTGACCACCCGGGGCGGCCAGGACAATGATTTCGGCTATACGGTCGGTGGCGGCATTGAAGCGCGCCTGACGCAGAACTGGTCGATCGGCCTCGAATATCTTTATACCGATCTCGGCGACAACGACTTCCAAGCCAATCTCCAGGGCGGCCCCTTCGGCGGGGCTGGCGGCGCTGCGGGCAGCAATCCCGATGGCACGATCCTGACCGGCTCGGATCGCGACTTCGACTTCCACACGATCAGCGCGAAGCTGTCCTACCGCTTCTGATCGACAGGATCACAGATGAGAGGGGCTGGCTTTCGGCCGGCCTTTTTCATGTCCAACCCTGTCGTTCCAGCTTCGACGCAATGTCGCCTGCGATGCTTGGCACCCTTTGCCGTTAACCGGTGGATTCATTTCGCAGTCTGAAGGCTTTACAAACGTCGAGGCAGATTGGAATATCGCCGCCAATCCGGGCTTAGATCCGGGCGAACCTCAGACTCAGGAACACGCTTCAAAGGGAGGCAATCTTTATGTCCAGTTTCCGCAATATCTTCGCCGCTTCGGTGGCGGGCGCCGCGCTTTTGGCCGCAGGCACCGCTTCCGCTCAGGAAGAAATCAATATCGGCATCCTCCTCGGCTTCACCGGGCCGCTCGAAAGCATCATGCCAACGATGGCGACCAGCGCCGAAACGGCGTTCCAAGAAGTCAATGAGAGCGGCCTGCTGCTGGACGGCGCAACGCTAACCGCCGTCCGTGCCGATTCCACCTGCATCGACAACGCGGCCGCAACCGCCGCCGGCGAGCGCCTGGTGACAACCGACAATGTCGCCGCCATCGTCGGCGCCGACTGCTCGGGCGTGACGATCGGCGTCGTCAACAATGTCGCCGTGCCGCACGGTGTTGTCATGGTCTCCCCGTCGGCCACGTCGCCGGCACTGACCGACATCGAAGACAACGACTACTTCTTCCGCACCGCACCGTCCGACGCCCGCCAGGGCGTGGTTCTGACCGAAGTGCTGACTTCCCATGACGTCAGTTCCGTCGCCGTCAGCTACACCAACAACGACTACGGCAAGGGCTTCTCCGACGCCTTCGTCGCCGCCTTCGAGGAAGCCGGCGGGGAGGTTACCATCGTCGCCCCGCACGACGACGGCAAGGGCGACTATTCGGCCGAAGTGGGCGCGCTGGCTGCTGCCGGCGGCGAAGTCCTCGTCGTGCTTGGTTATGTCGACCAGGGCGGCGTCGGCATCATCCGCTCCGCCATCGACACCGGCGCGTTCGACCGGTTCGGCCTGGGCGACGGCATGTATGGCGAGAGCCTGCTTGAAGCGATGGGCGAAGACCTCGACGGCACGGTCGGCGTTCTGCCCAGCGCGGAAGGCGATGGCCTCGAGCGGTTCGCTTCGATTGCCGAAGCAGCCGGCTTCGACCATACCAGCACCTTCGCGGGAGAAACCTACGATTCCGCCGCCCTGATTGCGCTGGCGATCCAGAAGGCCGGCTCCGCCGACCGTACCGCCATCCGCGACGCGATGCTCGAGGTTGCCAACGGACCGGGCGAACCGATCCTGCCAGGCGAGTTGGCCAAGGGCCTGCAGATCCTCGCTGACGGCGGCGACATCGATTATGTCGGCGTCACCAATGTCGAACTGATCGGCCCCGGCGAAGCGGCCGGCACCTATCGCGAATACATCGTCGAAGGCGGCGAATACCAGACGGTCGGCTTCCGCTAAGATCACGATCGAGTCAGTTGATGGTCCGGCGTTGCGAGACGCCGGACCATTTTTGTTGGCAAAGCCAAAAAGGGCGGCTATGCGCCGGCCGCGCATACTCGACATTTCGAGATTGAGCCGCTATTGCCGCACCACACACGCAAGGTATCAGGCCGTAACCTTGCAGAACCGCCACAGGCCTCCTGAAACCGCTGCCGCCTGCCAGACACAAACGCGGTCGGTGTATCTCGATGAGCCTGCAGGATTGCGCGGCGCGATGCCTATGGTGGACAAAAAGAACGATCACGGCCTAGGGGAACTGCATGATCAGGGTAGACGATCTGCATATGAATTTCGGGGGCATCAAGGCGGTCGATGGCGCGAGCATCCAGATCGCCACGGGCTCCATCACCGGATTGATCGGCCCCAATGGCGCCGGAAAGACCACGCTCTTCAACGTCATCGCTGGCCATTACAAGCCGACATCCGGCAGGGTCTGGCTCGATGACCAGGACATTACCGGCGTGCCGCCGCACGAACTCTTCCACAAGGGGCTGCTGCGGACGTTCCAGATCGCACACGAGTTTTCGACGCTGACCGTGCGCGAAAACCTGATGATGGTGCCGCCGGCGCAGCCTGGCGAAATGCTGATCGATGTCTGGCTGCGGCCGTCGAAGGTGCGCGAGCGCGAGGCGGATGTGCGCCGCCGCGCCGACGAGGTGATCGAATTTCTCGAAATCGACCACGTCGCAGACGAGCTTGCCGGCAATCTGTCGGGCGGCCAGAAGAAACTTCTAGAGCTTGGCCGCACCATGATGGTCGACGCCAAGATCGTTTTCCTCGACGAGGTCGGCGCGGGCGTCAACCGCACACTCCTGAACACGCTGGGCGATGCCATCGTGCGGCTCAACAAGGAGCGCGGCTACACATTCTGCATGATCGAGCATGACATGGACTTCATCGGCCGGCTTTGCGACCCGGTGATCGTCATGGCCGAGGGCCGGGTCCTGGTCGAAGGAACGGTCGAGGAAGTGAAGGCGAACGAACAGGTGATCGAGGCCTATCTCGGCACCGGTCTCAGGAACCGACCCGCGAAAAAGGGAGCCACACGATGAGCTTCCTGATCGGTGACAACATGACCGGCGGCTATGGCGGCGCCGACATCCTGCACTCCTGCACCATTGCAGTCGACAAGGGCGAGATCGCCGTGGTCGTCGGACCGAACGGCGCCGGCAAGTCAACAGCGATGAAGGCGATGTTCGGCATGCTCAGCCTGCGCGAGGGGCAAGTCCGTCTCGGAGAGAAGGACATCACCCATCTCTCGCCCCAGGATCGGGTCGTCGCGGGGATGGGCTTCGTGCCGCAATCGTCGAACGTCTTCGTTACGATGACCGTCCAGGAAAATCTCGAAATGGGCGCCTACATCCGCAAGGACGATATTTCCCACACGATGGCCCAGGTCTTCGACCTGTTTCCGATCCTGAAGGAAAAGCGCAAGCAGGCGGCGGGCGAATTGTCGGGCGGCCAGCGCCAACAGGTAGCCGTGGGCCGGGCATTGATGACGCAGCCCACGGTCTTGATGCTGGACGAGCCGACGGCCGGTGTTTCGCCGATCGTCATGGATGAACTGTTCGACCGCATTCTCGACGTCGCGGCCACGGGAATCGCCGTCCTGATGGTCGAGCAGAATGCGCGTCAGGCGCTTGCCATCGCCGATCGCGGCTATGTGCTCGTCCAAGGCCGCAACCGGTTCACCGATACCGGTGAAGCGCTTCTCGCCAATCCCGAGGTTCGTGCCTCGTTCCTGGGAGGTTGACGATGGTCGATTTTCTCAACGCGCTCGTCGTCTTCGCCAATTTCGTCTTTCTTCCCGGTCTCGCCTATGGCGCGCAATTGGCGCTCGGCGCCCTCGGCGTCACCCTCGTCTACGGCATATTGCGTTTCGCGAATTTTGCCCATGGCGATTTGATGGCTTTCGGAACCATGATCACCATCTTGGCGACCTGGTGGCTGATCAGCATGGGCATCACGCTCGGCCCCTTACCCACCGCCCTCCTGGCGCTGCCGATCGGCATTGTCGGAGCGGTGATCATGGCCCTGGTCATCGACCGGCTGGTGTTCCGCTTCTACCGCAAGCAACGCGCCGCCTCGATCGTGATCGTCATGGCTTCGGTCGGCGTGATGTTCATCTTGAACGGCGTCGTGCGGCTCATCATCGGCCCCAACGAACAACGCTTTGCCGATGGCGAGCGCTTCCTGATCACCGTGCGCGAATTCCGCGAATGGACGGGCCTCGTCGAGGGCCTCGCCGTCCGCCTGCCGATCGTGATCACCGTCGTGGTCGCCGTGGCGGTGATGTTGGCGCTTTTCTGGTTCCTCCAATACTCGCGCATGGGCAAGGCCATGCGCGCGTTTTCGGACAATGAGGACCTGGCGCTCCTGTCCGGGATCGATCCCGACAAGGTCGTGCGCGTCACATGGATCATCGCCGCCTCGCTGGCGACCATCGCAGGCGTCCTTTACGGCCTCGACAAGAGCTTCCGCCCCTTCACCTATTTCCAGCTGCTTCTGCCGATCTTCGCGGCCGCGATCGTCGGCGGCATCGGGCAACCCATCGGCGCGATTGCCGGTGGCTTTGTCGTCGCATTCTCTGAAGTGACGCTGACCTATGCATATAAACGGGTACTCGAATATATGGGCTTTGCCCCCGAAGGCCTCGTGCAACTGTTGTCGACGGAGTACAAATTCGCGATTTCGTTCGTGATCCTGGTCATCGTGCTGTTGATCAGACCGACCGGCATCTTCCGGGGGAGAGTGCTATGAACAATCGCAACCGCATCATCGTGCTCTATTCGGGAATGGCGGCGCTGCTCTTGATCGTCGGCGTCTTCCAAAGCTGGACGCTGATGCTGACGATCCTGAACCTGTGCCTGATCTCGGCGGTCATGGCGCTCGGCGTCAACATGCAGTGGGGCTATGCTGGCTTGTTCAATGTCGGCATCATGGGCTTCGCGGCGCTGGGCGGTCTTGCCGGGGTCCTGATTGCGATGCCGCCGGTGCCCGGCGCGTGGGCCGCCGGCGGAACCGGCATCGGCCTGGCAGCACTTGCCCTGATAGCCACCGTCGCGCTCATGATTCTCGCCCGTTCGCGCATCCGTGGACGCAGTGGGAATATTGTTGCCATACTCATTGCCGTGATCGGCTATTTCGTGATCCGCCACTTCTTCGATCCGGCCGTCGACGCGATCGAAAGTTACGACGCCGCGCGTAGCGGATATCTCGGCGGACTTGGATTGCCGATCATCTTGTCCTGGCTCGTTGGGGGGCTCTTTGCCGCCGGCGCCGCCTGGATGGTCGGAAAAATCGCGCTCGGACTGCGCGCCGACTATCTGGCAATCGCCACTTTGGGCATCGCCGAGATCATCATCGCCGTGCTCCGCAATGAAGAATGGCTGACACGCGGCGTCAAAAACGTATCGGGCTTGCCGCGACCGGTTGCCTATGAGGTCCAGTTGCAACAAGCGCCGTGGTTCCTGGATCTCGCAGCCAGCCTCAACATGAACCCGATCTTCGCGTCGGCGGTTTATGTTCGCGTCTCCTATGCGATCCTATTCGTCATCGTGCTCATCATCATTATGTGGCTCGCTGAGCGGGCGTTGAACTCGCCCTGGGGCCGCATGATGCGCGCGATCCGCGACAATCGCGACGCGGCCGCGGCGATGGGCAAGGACGTCACGCGGCGTCACCTGCAGGTCTTCGTGCTCGGGTCGGCCGTGGTCGGCGTCGCCGGCGCCATGCTGACGACGCTCGACGGCCAGTTCACGCCCGGCCAGTACCAGCCCTTGCGCTTTACCTTCTTGATCTGGGTGATGGTGATCGTCGGTGGTTCAGGCAACAATTGGGGCGCGATCCTGGGCGGCTTTCTGATTTGGTTCATCTGGGTCGAGGCCGAGCCTGTCGGCAGTTGGATGATGTCGGTTTTGACTTCGGGCATGGACCCTGCCAATCCGATGCGTTCGCAACTGCTCGATGCCGCACCCTATATGCGGCCGCTGATGATGGGCCTGATCCTGCTTCTGGTGATGCGCTTCAGCCCGCGCGGATTGATCCCCGAACAGACGGCCCGGCCGAGCCGCTGATAGAGACGGGCGGGCTCCGTAAGGTCCCGCTTGCTGGACCGTTCACTTACAGCGCGGCTTCAATCAATGACTTGGCGTCGTCGCTTGCCCATTCGGCCGGCCCGTTCATGTGGCCGAGCAGGCAACCATCCGCATCGATCAGCAGCGTGACCGGCAGGCCGACGGCGAGGTTGCGCCGCTTCAGATCGTTGAAGAGCCCGAGCGTGTTGT
>CAZEEC010000025.1:0-23158 GCA_964511105.1 uncultured Mesorhizobium sp. | reverse complement strand
TGGCGTTGGCTAACGATTCGGCCGAAGTGGCCGCTGTCGTCGCCCATGAGATGGCGCATGTGACCGCCAACCACGGCATCCAGCGCCAGCAGAAGGAAGCCGAGGAAGTGCTGGCCGCCCGCGTGGTGTCCGACGTTCTAGGTGGCGGCAATACCGGGGGGCAGGTGGCACTCATCCGCGGGAAGTTGCGGCTGGCGCAGTTTTCGCGCAACCAGGAGCTTGAGGCTGACGCCATTGGCATTCGGTCGATCGGCCGGGCCGGTTTCGATCCCTTTGCAGCGTCGCGCTTCCTCCAGGCGATGGCGAACTACTCGGAAGCACGCACCGTGGAGTCATCCGCCAACCCCAGCCTCGACTTCCTCGCGAGCCATCCCAATCCGCCGCAGCGCATCGACCTCGCGACGCGCCATGCACGCCAATTTGGACCACCCGGCGTCGGCACCCGCGACCGTGATGCGTTTCTCGACGGGATCGACGGCATGCTGTTCGGCGATACGCCCGAGGAAGGATTCGTGCGAGGAAACTCCTTCCTCCATCCGGAGCTCGGCATCCGCTTCGAGGTTCCGCAAGGCTTCGTTATCGACAATTCGGCGATGGCCGTCACGGCCGCCGGCCCCGGCGACATCGCAGTGCGCTTCGATGGCGTCACGGTTGAGCCTCGGCAATCGCTTGGCGCCTATATTCAATCGGGCTGGGTTGCGGGTCTCGATCCAGCCTCGATCCGGCGGACGACCATCAATGGCAACGAGGCGCTCACCGCGCGCGCGCGCGCCGAAGGCTGGCAGTTCGACGTGACGCTGATCCGCTCGGGCCGCCAGATCTACCGCCTGCTGACGGCTGCACCTTTGGCCAGCACCAATCTGGAACCTGTGGCGCGCTCGGTTTCGGCAAGCTTCCGTACCTTGTCGGAAGCGGAGCGGGCTGGAATTCGTCCACTGCGGGTTCGCGTTGTCCAGGTCACACCTGGAACGACCGTCGGGTCCATGGCCGCCCGTATGGTCGGAACCGACCGCCCGGTGGAACTCTTCCGTCTGCTGAATGGGCTCGGTCCGGGCGCCAGTCTCTCGGTCGGCGACCGCGTCAAGATCATTACCGATAGATAAAACTACGCGCGTGCGGCCATTTGCGGATCGACCCGGACGAGGGCCGCGCGCAACTTCTCCATTGCCCGGCACTCTATCTGCCGCACACGCTCCTTGGATATCCCCAGCCTCTCTCCCAAGGACTCGAGCGTCGCGCCATCCTCGCGTAGCCGGCGCTCTCGGATGATCTTGAGCTCGCGCGGGTTGAGGGACGTCAAAGCGCCGGACAGCCAGCGGCTGCGCCGTTCATTATCGATCGTATCGGTGACGATCTCGTCGGGCAGCGGCGTATCGGAAACGAGAAACGCCATCCGGTCCGAGGCGCCGCTGGAATCCTCCGTCACCGGAGCGTTGAGTGACGTGTCAGGTCGCGACAGCCGCGCATCCATGATGGCCACGTCAGCTTCCTTGACGCCCAGCGTTGCGGAGACCTGACGATAGAGGTCGCTGTTCGGCAGATCCGTCGGACCGCTCTGCAGCTTGGCGCGCAACCGGCGCAGATTGAAAAACAGCGTCTTTTGCGCTGATGAGGTCCCGCCACGGACGATCGACCAGTTGCGCAAGATATAGTCCTGCATGGAAGCCCTGATCCACCAGGATGCATAGGTTGAAAAACGAACCTCCCGGTCGGGCTCGAAGCGCGCGGCCGCTTCGAGCAGGCCGACATACCCTTCCTGGATGAGATCGCTCATCGACAGGCCGAAATGGCGAAATTTCGAGGCCATGGAAATTACGAGACGCATATGCGCGATCGTGATCTTGTGCAACGCGTGCTGATCTTTTCTTTCCTTCCACTGGATGGCCAGTTCCAGTTCCTCGTCGCGAGCCAGATAAGGGGCCTTCATGGCCGCCCGGATCATTGAACTCCTCGAATTATTGTCCATGCCCGGGTGCTCCTGATGCTGTGGATTGGACTTGCCTTCGTTGCCGTCCGCACCAGATTGCGGAGTATCGAGCAGAGTCACATCGTTCTGCCTGGTCTTGAGTAGGACGCGCAGTGTTTCGTGCGCACGTGTTGAACGCGCGCTCGCGGGCAGGGTTCCATTTTTCCTTTCCGGCAGGGGATGGTACTTCCGCGGCACGATCGAATTCCCGCACAAGGCGCACCAGTCCAAAGCCACATGAACGACCGAGGCCTAATGCAAAAGACCCGGCGCAATGGCCGGGTCTTTCGATCGATCATCTGGAATGGAAGCGTTGCTTAGGCGGCTTCTTCCTGCGCCACTTCCGTCTCTTCGTTATCGGCCTTGGCGCCGCGCTTGGGACCCTTGTTCAGGTTCAACTCGATCAAGCGGACAGCTTCCGTATCCGAAACCTGATTGACCGCCGCGATCTCACGAGCCATCCGGTCAAGCGCCGCTTCATAAAGCTGGCGCTCCGAATAAGACTGTTCCGGCTGGTTTTCCGCGCGATATAGATCACGCACGACTTCGGAAATAGAAATCAGGTCGCCTGAATTGATTTTCGCATCATATTCTTGCGCCCGGCGTGACCACATCGTGCGCTTGACGCGCGCGCGGCCCTGCACGACCTTGAGCGCGCGGTCGACGTAATCGGTTTCCGAAAGCTTGCGCATTCCGATGGATACAGCTTTCGAGACCGGAACCTTGAGGCGCATCTTGTCCTTCTGAAAATCGATGACAAAAAGTTCCAGCTTGTGACCCGCGACTTCCTGCTCTTCTATCGTCGCAATCTGGCCTACGCCATGCGCGGGATAAACGATGAACTCGCCGGTCTTGAAACCGTTACGCGCCGCCGATTTCTTCTGCTGGGTTGCCATACGCCCGATACTCCTGTTGTCTGCCAGTCCTGCGAGACTAGCGATCCGGAAAGGGCCGGTCATGCCGGCCAGCTAATGTCGCGACTAAAGGGCAGAACGGAGCCATACGATGACCGGGGCCCTGCCTCCAGCAAGAAGAAGCACGGGCCAGATAATCTGGTCCGAAACAAAGCCCAACCTTTCAGTGATTCGTGCGCGAGCGCAAAAAATCGACGTGTGTCAGCGACATGTCTCAATTGTATAGCACAAATTGTGGACAGAATCAACCAGTTGCGCTAAGCGCGCCTGTTCTCAAACAGAAAGGTGCCGGCTGATTCGCATGTTGCGCCAAGCCACGGCCGGGTTGAGAGACTCAGTCGTCTAATCTCCGCCGCCAGGCTCAGACGAAAAGTACTTCTCAAACTTGTCTTCTTCGCCATCGAATGCCTCGGCGTTCGCCGGCGGCTCCTTCTTGATGGTGATATTCGGCCATTTCTGCGCGTATTCGGTGTTGACCTCAAGCCATTTGTCAAGGCCCGGTTCCGTATCCGGCTTGATCGCTTCAGCTGGGCATTCAGGCTCGCACACGCCGCAGTCGATGCATTCATCGGGATGAATGACGAGCATGTTCTCGCCTTCATAAAAGCAGTCGACCGGACAGACCTCGACGCAGTCCATATACTTGCACTTGATGCAATTGTCGGTGACGAGATACGTCATGCGCCGGCTCCGGCCTGGAAAGTTCTGTGTGTGGTTGGTTGTTGCTCAGGTAGCGGCTGGGCCGCACCCTGACAAGGGGTAGCAACTGCGCCGCTTGCGCGCAGAGAAACGGTTAGTCGCGCCCCTCGAACCGGTCAATTGCGCGTCGGTCGCGCTTGGTCGGGCGTCCCGCCCCCGGATCTCTAGCAAGAAGCAGAGCCGGATCGGCCGCTCGAGGTTCCTGCGGCGGGGAAAGATCCTCGTAGAGTGTGTGTGCTTCTTCCGCCGGCCCACGCCGTACCCCCGACTGCTGGACCTTCAGCACGAGGATGCGCCGTTCCAGGATGATGGTGAGCACGTCGCCAGGCTTCACATTGTGCGCAGCCTGCTCGATCTTGTCGCGGTTGAGGCGGACCTTACCGGCTTGGACAAGCTTGGCCGCCAGTGATCGCGACTTCACCACTCGAGCGAAGAACAGCCATTTATCTATGCGCTGGCGCGCCGCTTCGCTCATCTACTTCTTCAACTGTTCCTTCAGGGCAGCGAGTTTTGCGAAGGGAGAATCTGGATCGATGCGCGCGGATTTGGCCTCGCGCGGCGGCTTTGCATCCCAACGCCGCTCCGCGTCGGGCTTGCCGCCGCGCTTCCCGTCCTTCGCACGCTCGTCGCGCTGCTTGCCGCGGAACGTCCGCTTGGGTTGCGGCGCGTCCGTTTCGGCAGCCGCGGCTGGCTCGCGCCGGTTCTGACGGCTCCCCGCGCGTTCATTGCGGTTGCCGTGCTCGCGACGCGGGCGGCCTTCAAAGCGGCCTTGACGCCAGATAGTAACCATCTTCGGCGCCTCGTCGGGCGCATACCCTTCGGCGGAAGCAACAGCCTCAACCGTGGATTCGGCGGGCGCCTCAGGCTGTGACGGCGGAATGCTTTCGCTAGCGGCGCTGGCGGCGGGACCAACCGCAGAGACGAGTTCCGGCACCAGCTCCGCCTCCGCCACATTGGCTGGATCGTCGCCTATATCATCGGCAGGTGCCGTTTCGGCCGGCTTCTCGGCGTCCGCCTTGGCGCGCGCTTCGGCCTCAAATTCCTCGAGCCTGGCCTTGACCTCGCTTTCCGCTTTGGGTTCGCCCCGATAGCCAAGACCCTTCAAAATTTCTTCCATATCCTCGGGCGTGGCGCCCAGGATCGACATCATTGCGGGAGTCACGAGGAAGGCGTTTCCGCCATAGGCCCCCTCGGGACGCACGCCAGTGCCGACCTTCCAGGCGGCGGCCGGACGGATCAGATCGGCCAGACGCTCCAGAATATCGACGCGCACCGCGCGCCGCCCCAGCATCCGGTAGCCTGCCAGCTTGTAGAATTCGCGATCGAGCGCCGCGTCGACGACGAGCGAAGTGCGGCCCGACGCCAGGGCGGTGACGATATCGCCATAGCCGGGCTTGTCCTTCCCGTCATGCTTCAACGCCCATAAGAGCGTGACAATACCGGCTGGAGCCGGCTTCAACAGAGCCGGGATGAAAACATGGAACGCGCCGAACCGCACGCCGAGACGGCGCAACGCTGCGCGTGCTTCCTGATCGAGGCCGCGCACATCCTCGGCCACGTCGCGCCGGTTGAGCAGCCCGAAATTCTCGACAAGACGAAAGGCGATGCCGCGCGCCATGCCGGACAATTGATCGGCCGCTTGAAGCTCGAAGAGCGGCTTGAGCTGCGTCTCAATCTGGTAGTTGACGAAGCGATCGATGCGGCCGGCGACTTTATCGCGAGCAGGTCCCGTCAGTTGCTCGTCCGCAAGCAGGATCGCGCGCGGACGCAGCGAGTCCTCACCGGCGGTAAGGGTGGCGACGGGCGCCCCGATCCAGCGCACGAGTCCGTCGGCGGTCAGCGCGCAATCTCCGTTGGCGGCAGCGCCAAAACGGTCTGCGCGATTCTCGAACTCGGTTGCCAGCGCCTTTTGAGCAGCCGCGCGCACGGCTTTGGCTTCCTCGCCCTCCGCCTTTTGATCGGCCGAAAAACGAAACCCCTGCAACTCGCCGATATGATGGCCTTCGACCAGAACCTCGCCGGTCGCCGTAATTTCCGCTTCAAGCATGCTGTTTTCTCTTAAGCGCCGCATTAGCACTGATGTCCTGCGGTCTACGAAACGTTTCGTCAATCGCTCGTGAAGCGCATCGGACAATCTGTCTTCGATATCGCGCGTTTTTTCCTGCCAGTAGGTCGGGTCGCTGAGCCAGCCCGGCCGGTTCGAAACGAACGTCCAGGTCCGGATCTGGGCAATCCGGTGAGAAAGCGTGTCGATGTCGCCAGCCGTGGAATCGGCCCGGCGCACCTGTTCAGCCATATAATCGGCATCGACATGACCCTTAGTGGCCAGGTCGATGAAAATCGACCCGATCAGGTCGGCATGCTGAGCCGGCGCGATGCGCCGATAGTCCGGCAAGGCGCAGGCGTCCCACAATTGCGACACACGGCGCGCGGAACTGGCGAGGGCGCGCACCCTGTCGTCGCGCGCAAGGATGTCGAGCGCTTTGGCATCCACCGCCGGCAGCGCTCGGGCCAGCCCCTCCACCGGAGGCAGGGTATCGATCGAGCGTTGCAGCGCATCTAGCGAAGAAAAGTCGAAGTCGGCGCTGCGCCATTGGAGTACCTTGACGGGGTCGAAATTGTGCGCCTCGACACGTTCGACAAGTTCATCGGCAAGCGGATCGACCCGGCCGGTGACACCGAACGTGCCGTCGCGCAGATGCCGGCCTGCGCGACCGGCGATCTGGCCCATCTCAGCTGGCGTCAGTTCGCGGTACTGGAACCCGTCGAACTTTCGGTTCTGTGCAAAGGCGACATGATCGACGTCGAGATTGAGACCCATTCCGATCGCGTCCGTGGCGATCAGGTAGTCGACGTCGCCCGACTGATAGAGCTCGACCTGAGCGTTCCGCGTCCGTGGCGACAGCGCCCCGAGCACCACGGCCGCGCCGCCGCGTTGGCGGCGGATCAGTTCGGCGATCGCATACACCTCATCGGCCGAAAACGCGACGATCGCGGTGCGCGGCGGCAGTCGGGTGAGCTTCTTGGAGCCGGCATAAGCCAGGTGCGACATGCGCGGGCGGGTAACGACCGATACGCCCCGAAGCAGCCGCTCCAGAATACCGCGCATGGTGGCGGATCCGAGAAGAAGCGTCTCCTGACGGCCGCGCAGATGCAGGATGCGATCGGTAAAGACATGGCCGCGCTCGAGATCCGCGGCCAGTTGCACCTCGTCGATGGCGACAAAGGCCGCGTCGGTCTCGCGCGGCATCGCCTCGACGGTGCAGACCGAGTAGCGTGCGCCCTGGGGGACGATCTTTTCCTCGCCAGTGACCAGCGCCACTTTCGCCGCTCCGACCTTTTCGCAGACGCGGGCATAGACCTCGCGTGCCAGCAGCCTCAGCGGCAGCCCGATGAGGCCGCTCTCGTGGGCCACCATCCGCTCGATCGCCAAATGAGTCTTGCCGGTATTGGTTGGACCGAGGATCGCGGTCACGTCGCGCCCGGACAAAATCAGGGGCTGCGACGGACGGGGCTGAATATTCATTCTTCAGATAGGTCCCTTGAGGGGAGGGCCGACTTCCGGCTAACTATTATAACTTGCATGGCGACAAAAGAATGCGCCAGCCTGCATACCCACATAATAGGCCGCTACAGCATCCGCCAGCAGCGAGAACAGGAACGTTACTCGAACAAATCGAGATCGAATCGCGGTCTCGCGGGATTCATGATCTGTTCCAATCGCCCTCTGTGGGCGACTTATCCACCGAGTGCCCACAGGATGTTAACTGGTTCCGCACGTTTTGACGCGGTCGGATTAGACGAAGAACTGCCCGCCATTTGCGGAGATCGTCGAGCCGGTAATGAATCCCGCCTCGTCGGAGGCCAGGAAAACGACGCAGCGGGCAATTTCGTCGGGCTCACCCAGCCGTCCGACCGGTATCTGCGCAATGATCGATTCCCGCACCTTTTCGGGCACAGCCATGACCATGTCGGTGGCGATATAGCCCGGGCAGATCGCGTTGACGGTAATGCCGGCCTTGGCGCCTTCCTGCGCCAGCGCCTTCGTAAAGCCGAGATCACCGGCCTTGGCGGCGGAATAATTAACCTGACCCATCTGGCCTTTCTGGCCGTTGATGGACGAGATGTTGATGACGCGCCCAAATTTGCGCTCTCGCATGCCCGGCCAGATCGGATGGGTCATGTTGAAGAGACCGGTCAGGTTCGTGTCGATGACGTCCTTCCACATCTCGGGCGTCATCTTGTGGAACATGGTGTCGCGGGTAATGCCTGCATTGTTGACGAGCACGTCGATCGCACCGAGTTCGGCCTCGACCTTCTCGATGCCCGCCTTGCAAGCCTCATAGCTCGACACGTCCCACTTGAAGACAGGGATGCCGGTTTCGCTCTTGAACGCTTCGGCTTTCTCATCATTGCCGGCATAGGTGGCCGCCACGTTGTAGCCGGCGTCCTTGAGCGCGATCGAGATTGCCGCGCCTATGCCGCGTGAGCCACCGGTAACGAGTGCTGTGCGTGTCATGATTGTCCTCCCTCTTTGGGGCAGCTGGCAGTTGCTTCTTCCGACTGCCCAATGCCGATTGCCTCAGTTCATAGCCTCCACACACATGGCAACGCCCATGCCGCCGCCGATGCAAAGTGTGGCGAGGCCCTTTTGTGCGCTCCGGCGTTGCATCTCAAAGAGCAGGGTGTTGAAGACGCGGGCGCCCGAAGCGCCGATCGGATGGCCGATGGCGATCGCGCCGCCATTGACGTTCACGATCCGCGGGTCCCAGCCCATGTCCTTGTTGACAGCGCAGGCCTGTGCCGCGAAGGCTTCGTTCGCCTCGACCAGATCGAGATCACCGACCGACCAGCCGGCCTTTTCAAGCGCCTTGCGCGAAGCCGGAATGGGTCCCGTTCCCATGATCTGCGGATCGACGCCGGCGGTCGCCCAGGAGACGATGCGCGCCATCGGCGTGATGCCGCGGCGACTGGCTTCCGCTTCGCTCATCAGGACGGCAGCGCCGGCACCGTCATTGATCCCGGATGCGTTTGCCGCCGTTACCGTGCCTTCCTTGTCGAAAGCCGGCTTCAGCTTGGCCATCGCCTCGATGGTCGCGCCATGGCGGATATATTCGTCATCGGAGACGACGATATCGCCCTTACGGTTCTTGACCGTGACCGGTGTGATTTCGTCCTTGAAGCGGCCCGCCTTTTGTGCTGCCTCGGCCTTGTTCTGCGAGGCAACCGCGAACTGGTCCTGTTCGTCGCGCGATAGCTGCCACTGGCGCGCGACGTTTTCTGCCGTGTTGCCCATATGGTAGCCGTGAAACGCGTCCCACAGGCCGTCCTTGATCATGGTGTCGATCATCTTGAAGTCGCCCATTTTCACGCCGGGCCGAAGATGCGCGCAATGCGGCGCCATCGACATCGATTCCTGGCCGCCCGCCACGATGATCCGGGCATCACCCGTCATGATCTGCTGCATGCCGAGGGCTATGGCTCGCAGCCCGGATCCGCAGAGCTGATTCAGGCCCCAGGCCGTTGCCTCCTGAGGGATACCTGCTGCCATAGCAGCCTGGCGCGCCGGATTCTGGCCCTGTCCAGCAGCGAGAATCTGGCCAAGAATGACCTCGTCGACTTCGCTCGGGTCGACACCGGCGCGCTCAAGGGCGGCTTTGATGGCCACGGCGCCGAGTTCGTGGGCGGGCACATTGGCGAAGGCACCGTTGAAGGAGCCGACGGGTGTGCGCGCGGCACTTGCGACGACGATGGAATTCATCTCGGACATGTCGGGTTACTCCGGCTAGTTCAGAATGCGGCGTTTTGCGCTGTGTCCTGTTTCTTGCCGGTTCCACGGCTTCAAGTCAAACCTGATGTCGATGCACGAGCGAGAAGGCCCTTTCCTTTGCGGGGCTTTTGCGCATACTCGAAGTGTGCCGTGCATAATCACTGGGAGCTCCCGTTAATGCCCGCAAAAAAAGATCCGGTGGTTATCAAGAAATACGCCAACCGGCGTCTCTATAATACGGGGACCAGCACCTATGTGACGCTCGAAGACCTGGCCGAATTGGTCAAGCGCGGCGAAGAGTTCACTGTGCATGACGCCAAATCAGGCGACGACATTACCCATTCGGTCCTGACCCAGATCATTTTCGAGTTGGAGAATCGTGCTGGCCAGAACATGCTGCCGATCTCCTTTCTACGCCAGTTGATCGCGTTTTACGGCGACCAGATGCAGATGGTCGTGCCGAGCTTCCTCGAACAGTCGATGATGGCCTTTGCCAAGGAACAGGAGCGGTTTCGCCAGCAGATCAAGGACTCGATGGGCAAGACGCCGATCGACATGATGCCATTGGCGGCAGCTCCCTTGAAGGCCATGGAAGAACAGACGCGGCGCAATGCCGAACTCTTTCAGAACGCGATCCGCATGTTCACACCCTTCCCCATCG
The DNA here is from genome assembly GCA_964511105.1 of uncultured Mesorhizobium sp. Lineage (GTDB taxonomy): Bacteria > Pseudomonadota > Alphaproteobacteria > Rhizobiales > Rhizobiaceae > Aliihoeflea. The sequence goes on along the minus strand of CAZEEC010000025.1, from coordinate 13,148 downwards.
CGAACGCCACAAGGGGGACGGCCGCAGCGGAGCCGCCGAAATCCGAAGCGAAGGCCAAATCCGAACGCTCGGACGATCTTTCCGAATTGAAGGAGCAGATCGCTGCCATGCAGCGCAAGCTCGATCAGATAGAGCGGTAGACACTCCCATCGGACGTGGAATGCCGTTGCGGCTTATCGAGCTTGGGCTATCGGCGAGCGCACTCACCACCCCAGCGCGCAGCCGTCCTTTCGCGCGTCGGAGCCGCCGATTAGGAAGCCCGATCTCTCGTCGATGACGATCGCTTGCCCGCCGCCATGGGGGGACTTGGCGCTTGCAATCTGATGACCGCGCCGCTCCAAATCAGCGCGCACATGCGTGTCGATGCCCGTTTCCGCCGTGAGCACTCCGTCGTCGTCCCAGAAGATGCGAGGGTGATCGATTGCCGCCTGCGGATCCATGCCGTGGTCGACCATATTGGACAGCACATGCGCATGGCCAAGTGGTTGGTAGTCACCGCCCATCACGCCGAAGGAAATGCCCGGCAGACCTGCTTTAGTCGCCATCGCCGGAATGATAGTGTGCATCGGGCGCTGGCCGGGCCCGATCTCGTTCGGATGACCTTCGATCAAGGAAAAGCCCCGGCCGCGATTTTGCAAGGCGATGCCCGAGTTCGGCGTCACGATCTTGGAGCCGAAGCCGTAATAGGTCGAATTAATGAAGGAAACGGCACGGCGATCGCGGTCCACTACCGTCAGATAGACCGTATCGGAAGAGGGCACGTCCGGCAGTGTGATGTCCGGATTGCGCTTCTTCCTGTCGACCTGCGCTGCCAACCTGTCGATAAAGGCATTAGATAGCAGATCAGTCGGCGTCACCGTCATGGTCGACGGATCGGAGACCAGGTGGTCGCGCACCGAATAAGCGAGCCGTGCGGCCTCGATCTCAAGGTGCACCCGCTCGGCGGCATCGGGAGCCAGACGTCCAGTGTCGAGACGCGCCATCAGCCGCATCAGGATCAGCGCTGTGATACCCTGCCCGTTCGGCGGAATTTCATGCACATCGAGATCGCCATAGCGGACTGAAATCGGGTCGACCCAATCGGCCGAGACTGACGCCAGGTCTTCAGCCGAGAGGAAGCCGCCCTTGGCGGTGACGACTGCCGCGATTTCCTCGGCGATCTGGCCTTCGTAGAAGGCCCTCGCGCCCGTTTTGGCGATTGCCCGCAGTGTCCGAGCCAGAGCGGGCGCGGCATGCCTTGATCCGGCCGCGGGCGCCTTGCCACCGACCAGATAGTGCTTCGCGCCGCCTTCGTCGGCGGCCAGCGCATCGACATACTGCAACCAGTCCCGGGCGACGCGCGCATGCACGGCATAGCCCTCCTCGCCGTAGCGGATCGCGTCGGCAAAGAGCTCGTCGAATCCTTTGGTGCCGTAGCGGTGGGACAGTTTCTCCCAGCCATCGACTGCGCCGGGGACGGTCACTGGGAGAGGCCCGGATTCCGGCATCTTCTCGAGTCCCAGCCCACGAAGACGATCGGGATCGATCGTCATCGGCGCGCGACCTGATCCATTGAGCCCATGGATGACGCCATTGGGTTCGGCGACGATGACGAAGCAGTCGCCGCCGATGCCGGTCATGTGAGGCTCAACGATGCACAGGGTGGCGCAAGCGGCGATGGCCGCGTCGACCGCGTTGCCGCCTGCGCGCAACATCGAAAGCGCCGTCATGGTCGCCAACGGATGCGAGGTTGCGGCCATCCCATTTTCGGCATGGACGGCGGAGCGGCCGGGTAGATCAAAATTGCGCATTGAGTGCCTCCCTGAGAAGGCACAACTCGCACAAGCGATCCGACAAAATCAATGGCCGAGCGTCATTCAGCCCGTGTCGTTGGATGCCGGACAGGGCACACGCTAGTTCCGCGCGATGAACCTTTGGAAGATGTAGCCCGTCTTGCCGTCATAGCTGACTTCGCACCAGCGGCAGTCCACTTCGGCCTCTATGGAGGCATTGGCCGGCACGACGGCCACCACGTCAGCGTCGTCGGAGGGGGCTGCGCGCATATTGACATACTCCTTCGCCCGGGCCGGTTCGAGACCAGAGGTGTCGGACGCTGCAGTCTCATCATCACCGACGCTGACCAAGGCTGCATCGAATGCGCTGCGCTCGGCCGGAGGTGCACTTGGTCGCTCGGGCGCAAAGCCGGCGGCTTGAACGGGCATCTTGGAGGCGAGCAGATCGCCGCTGGCGCCTATGGCGTTGGCAATTTCAGCGGCAGCGACCGTCTCGCGAACGGCCTCTTTCAAGGATGACAGCTTGCTCTCGTCGACGGCCAGTGCATCGGGGTTCCAGCGCGGACTGCCGGCAGCGAGTTCCGCCGTTCCCGCCTGCGGCTTGGCCGATGCGGCGGCTTTCGGCTCGACTGCAGGATCCGGCGCCGCTTCGGCCTTTGGCCGCTTGACGGGGCTCTCGGCCGATACTTCGGGAGCAGCGATAGCAACGGGAGCCGCGTCGGCCGTATGGATCGTATCGATCGCCGTTTCAGGCGCGTTCCGGTCTTGCGAGGCGAGGCCGCGCATCAGGGGGCCCGCTGCCAGTGCGCCGATCAGCGCCAAGCCGACTAGACCCACCGTCGCGGGAACTGCCGCTAGCCGCATCATATTCTTTGGTTTGGGGACACGTATTGCCGTTTGGTTATCTTCCTCACCATTCCAGTCGATACGCTGACGCGGCTTGTCTTCTGACATACGATCACCCTGGTTGTTTCGACGCTTGCACGCGGCGGCTCGTGTTGCGGAACCCCTTGGCTAAAGCAAAGTGCAAGAATCCCTACCGGCGCGGACCATACCATCGTTTGTGGCATTGATGAGCCCAACTTAAGCGGTCGTTAAGGAAGGTGCGCTGTTGCTGCCTTGCAACGGCGCCAAATTATTTTCTAAACCAATGATACAATCGATTTAGTTAGTACGATTAAGGGGCTTTCGTGTTGCGTAGCGTAATCAAACGTGAATGGGCGGCGAGCGTATCTGGCTGGCGAAGAACCAGTTAAATCCGGCCCATCAGCACCAGGATCAACACGACGACAAGGACCACCCCAAGAATGCCTGACGGCCCATATCCCCAGCCGCGGGAATGTGGCCATGCCGGAATTGCCCCCAGCAGGATCAGAATCAGGATGATGATAAGAATGGTTCCAACCGACATGGCAAATATTCCCCGACACTCCTGAACAGGTAAGTCTGTTCCTTTAGGTAAATGCAAGAAGCGGCACGCCGGTTCCATGCGTCGCTTCAGATTTTGCTAAATCACCTATTTGGCAGGAGCCGGCAGCGCACCAGGTGCCTTTTCAGCATCGGATGCGCTGTTACGACGAAGCAAGCGGGCCCAAAAACTGCGCCGCGGTCTGCCTTGCTGCCGTTCGCGGGTGAAGACCATCAGCGCGGCGGGCGTCACGATCAGCGTCAACACGGTGGAGAAGGACAGGCCGTAGACGATCGCCGACGACAGCGAGACCCACCATTGCGTCGACGGCGCGTTGATTGTCGTCTCGTGGTGGAAAAGCTCCAGCCCCAGCCCGAACGCGATCGGCGCGACGCCGAAAATTCCGGCAAGGGCTGTCAGCACCACGGGACGCGCGCGCTCGCGGCAGGTCTCCAGGATGGCGTCGACTTTCGATACGCCCTCGTCACGCAGCCTATCATAGGTGTCGATCAGGACGATGTTGTTGTTCACCACCACGCCGGCGAGCGCAATGATGCCGATGCCCGACATGACGACGCCGAAGGGTTGCCCGGTGATGAGCAGGCCGAGGAATACGCCGATGGTCGACATGACGACCGTCATGAGAACCAGGAAGACGCTGGTGAACTTGTTGAATTGCGCCAGGAGCACGACGAAGATCAGGAAGATCGCGGCGCCGAACGCATTGGCCAGGAAAGCGCCGGCCTCGGCACTCTCTTCACTGGATCCGGCAAGACGCCAGTTCGTCTGACCCAGATCCAGTTGTGACATGGCCTGGGAAACCTGCTGCTGCACTTCCGCCACCTGAAAGTCGGACGCGATATTGGCCTGCACGACGATCGTCCGCTCGCCATCTATGCGATTCAATATTCCCGTCCGCGGCTGCGGCTCGCGCGTCACGAAATTCGAGATCGGCACCGCGCCGTTCGACGTTTGCACGCGCAGCTGGTCGAGACTCGAGAGCGTGCGCCGATCGTCTGGCAGGCGCAGGCGGATATCGACCGCGTCGTCCACGCCGGCGGGCCGGTAATCGGTCAGTTTCAGGCCGGTGGTGACGAGTTGGACGACGGTGCCGACCTGTGCCGGCGACACGCCATAATGTGCTGCTCTGACACGGTCCACCTTTAGCGCCCAGTCGACACCTGGCGGCGGCAGGCCATCGGCGATCTCGATGACGCCCGCGATTTGTGCAATCCGCGCGGCGACCTGTGCCGCCTGCGCATTGAGATCGGCTGGATTGGCCGCCGAAAGGCGCAGTTGGATCGGCTGGCCTGTGGGTGGTCCGGCCTCCGGCACGCGTACCTGCACCTCAATGCCTGGCAGGCCTGCCATCTCAACCCGCAGATCGCTCAGGATATCGCTTGCAGGCTTGCGCTCGCGCCAGTCGAGAAATTCATATTGGATGACGCCGACGACATCCTCGGGGATATCCTGGCCGCCGCGCGTTTGTCCAACGCGGGTGTAGACTGACGCGATTCCCGGCCAGCCCAGCAACCGCTCTTCCGCCAGGCGCGTCGCAGCATCCATCTCGGCGAGCGAGAGATTGCCGCGCGCATGGACGTACATCAGCCCATATTCAGGCTCGACATTGGGAAAGAATTCGACGCCGGCGCCATATTGCGAATAGGCGTATTGGACGCCGACAAGCAGAGCGACCGCGAGCAGGAGCACCCTCTTGGGAAAGGCGATCGCCTTCTTCACTGCCGCCATGTAGATGCCGTCCGGCTTGCGTTCGGGCTGGGGTTCAACCTTGGCGAACATCGCGCCGAGCGTCGGCGTGAAGACCAGCGCGTAGATCAGCGACGCTGACAGCGTCATGATTAGCGTCAGCGGCAAGAACATCATGAACTCGCCGACAATGCCTGGCCAGAAAAGCAGCGGCGAGAAGGCGGCAATCCGCGTCAGCGTGGCTGCGGTGACAGGGCCGGCCATACGGCGCGCGGCAAGGTCGAAGGCCTCGACACGATCCATGCCCTCCGACATGCGCCTTTCGGCGAACTCGGTGACGATGATCGCGTCGTCCACCAGCATACCGACGGCTAGGATCAGCGCGAAAAGCACGATCATGTTGATCGTGAAGCCCATCAGTGCGAGCGCCAATATTCCCATCAGGAACGAGGCCGGTATCGAGAGGCCGATCAAAAGCGATGCCCGACCTGACAGCGCATACAGAATGACGATGAAGACGAGAATGACCGCGATCAGAACATGGTTCTGGAGGTCGCTCAGCAATTGCCGGACCATGTCCGACTTGTCCTGGCTGAACGAGATGGTGACGGGAACCGCCAGTTCCCCCTGGAAGGCCGTGGCGACCTTCTTTACGGCATCGACCGTCTCGATCAGATTGACCCCGGTCCGCTTCTTGACCTCGATGGCAACAGCCGGCTCACCGTCCAGCCGTGTGATCGTCTCTGCCTCTTTGAAGGTCGAGCGGACGGTCGCCAGGTCCTGCGCGCGCACGACGGCGTTTGGACCGGCGACAATCGGCAAATTGGCGACGTCTTCGATCGTCTCGATCAATGACGGCACCTTGACGGGAAAGCGGCCTTCAACACCCTGTAGCGAGCCTGCCGCGACGAGGCTGTTGCCAGCGTTCACGCCCTGGATCATCTGGGCGAGTTGCAGCCCATAGGAGGAGAGCTTGACCGGATCGATGATGATATCGACCTGTTCGTCGCGCGTGCCCTGTAGCGTTCCTTCCAGGACTCCAGGGACCTCCTCAATGCGGTCGCGCAAAGTGCGTGCCGCCTGAGCGAGAACCCGTTCGGGCAGATCCCCCGACAGTGTGACCACCAGAACTGGAAACTCGGAAACGTTGACTTCGTTGACGGTCGGCTCGTCGACGCCTTGGGGCAGTTCGCGTCTGGCATCCGACACCTTAGCGCGCACGTCCTCAAGCGCGTTCGAAAAATCATATCCCGGCTGGAATTCGACCAGCACGAAGCCGCCGCCTTCATAAGCGGACGAGCGCATTTCCTTGACGCCCGACAGGCCCTTCAACTGCATCTCGACAGGACGCAGAAGCAACCGTTCCGAATCCTCTGGCGAGATGCCCTGATAGCTCAGGCTGACATAGATGATCGGAATCGCGATGTCGGGCTCTGCTTCCTTGGGAATCGCTTGGTAGGCAAGGGCGCCCGCCACGATCAGGAACAGCAGGACCGACAGCGTTAGCCGAGCATTGTTGATGGCGATGCGAACGGGGTTCATGACGAAAAGCCTAATCGATGCCTATGCCGGCCAAATCGCCGATCAACTCGCGGATCGTTTGTTCATCGGGCTCGACCACATGAACCGTATCTTCTTCGGCAACGAGATCCTGGCCCGAAACGATCACGCGCGCATCGGTCGGAATGCCGGCAAGGAATAGGCCTTCGGCCGTGTCGTCGACGAGATCAATCGGATAAAACACCACCTTGTCCTGGCGGTCGACGGTGCGGATGCCCAGATCACCATCATGGTTGAGCGTCACGACGGAGCGTGGAAGCAGAACCGATTCGACCGGCTGCGCGCGCAGTGTCATCTCCGTCGTCATGCCGGCGGGGATCACTGCGTCTTCGTTGGCGATCGCGACCTCGACCTGAAATGTGCGGGTCTGGCTCGACGCGTCGCGGGAGATATACCGGATCTCGCCTTCGACGACATGCCCGTTGACAAGGCGCACATCGGCGCGGTCGCCGACCGAGACATAGCCAAGGTCGCGCTCGCTCACCTCGCCGGTCGCGATGATCGGGTCGAGCGCCAGGATCGTCGCGATCTCGGTTCCTTGCATCACCGGGCCGCCAACTTCGACATTGACCCGGTCGACGAGACCTGAAAACGGCGCGCGCACCTCGTTGCGCGTCAATTCGGCCTGCGCCGATTCGAGTTGCGAGCGTGCTGCGGCCAATGCGGAACGGGCATTGTCCGCCTGAAGGCGTGGCAACGAGCCGGATTGGACAAGCCGTTCAGCCGCCTGCGCTTCCGCCTCGCGCTGGACCAGCAACTGTCGCGCCGTCTCGACGGCGGCTTCCTTGTCTTCCGCATCGAGCCGCAAGATGAGATCACCTGCCTGGACGGTCTCACCCTTGGCAACCGGCAACTCAGCGATGATGCCGGCTGAGCGGGATGCAAGCGTCGAGCGCTTGTCGGCTTCTGTCAGCCCCGAAATGCGGATCGCCCGCGAGTGCTCAGAACGGGGCGGGCGCACGACTGCCACCGTATGGCGCTTTTCCTGCACCTCCACCGACGCCGCGGCGGGCTCGGCATTGGCTTCTTGCTGCGCCGATCCGACAAACGAGAACTCGCCCGTCCCGACCCATGCGGCCGTGGCGGCGAACACGGCAACCGCCGCCAACTTGTGGAATTTCATCATCGCCATTGGTGTTATTCCGCTTGGCACCTGAAGAGCGCTCAAGGTGCGTCAATCTTGTGGCGGTCGCCGATCGCAGACATATTGACAAAACGCGTTATATTGTCAATGACCGCTTTATGACACTGACACTCTCAGCGACGGTTCTTCGCGGTGAAGCAGATCAGCGACGGGCCCGTATTCTTGATGGGGCGATGGGATGCTTTCTAGCGTATGGGTATCAACGCGCCTCTATGGACGATATTGCCAAGGCTGCCGAGATATCCCGGCCGGCGCTTTACCTGCAGTTCAGGAACAAGGCGGAGATCTACCGCGCCCTTACATCTGCATTTGTTGATCACGCGCTGCAAACTGCCGAGGCTGCCTTTGCAGAGGAAGGCGACCTTGAAACAAGGCTGGCGGCTGCGTTGTCTTGCGTGATGGATCTGGTAGGCGCGGTCGAAGCCTTTCCGCACGGCGGCGAGATTCTCGACATGAAGTCGAGCCTTGCCGCCGACCTGGTCGCGCAAGGTCGTGGACGAATGGCAGGGATGATCGAGCAGGCGATCGCCAAAAAAAACGACCGGACACAGTTCGAGCCGCGCCTTTACGCCGACATGCTTCTTGATGCGATTGACGGCATGAAATTGCGCTTGCCGCTCCCAGCCGATCAAACGCGGCTGAAGGACAGCTACATCGCGATCCTGATGGCCGCCCTTCGTTAAGCGGGCGGCAGACCGAAACTCCATCTGTTTCTTTAGCGCGGGCGCCTTGCTAAGGAGCGCGCCATGAATTCAAACTCCCACTTCACGATCCTGCTTGGCGGCGACGTCGTGCCAACCGCTCGGCTCAAGCGTCAGATCGCCGGCAGCCGCTCCATCGCTGCGGATTCCGGCATGCGCCATGCGGAAGCGCTCGACCTGCGGCCGGAGCTTTGGACCGGCGATTTCGATTCGACCGAGGCGGCGCTGGCGCGCCGCTACGCCGACATCCCGCGCGAGGTCTTCCCGACTGGCAAGGATCTGACCGATGGCGAGATCGCGATCAAGGCCGCACTGGCGCGCGGCGCCGATGCCCTTACTCTCGTCGGCGCCTTTGGCGGCTCGCGCACCGATCATGCCTTCCTGCACCTGGCGCTCGCTATTCGCCTCTCCGCCATCGGGTCTATCGTGCGCCTTACCAGCGGCACGCAGGAAGGCACACCCCTTCTTGAAGGCGAGCAAAGCTTCGACTATGTCGCGGGCACGGTCTTTTCCATTCTCGCAATGACCGACCTAACCGGCCTGTCGCTTGAAGGCGCGCGGTGGCCGCTTGCCGACAGGAACGTGCCGTTCGGCTCGTCGCTGACGCTTTCCAATGTAGTCGCCGGCCAACTTGCGGTCCGCCTAGGGAGCGGCCGTGCCATCCTCATCGCGCACCCGATCGACGCCGCCTGAACAGGACGCATATGGCTCCCCCCCTCCTCAATCTCGACGGTATCGAGCTGACCTTCGGGGGAACGCCCCTGCTCGACGGCGCTTCGCTCGTGGTTGAGCCTGGCCAGCGCATCGCGCTTGTCGGGCGCAACGGCTCGGGCAAGTCGACGCTGCTAAAGATCGCCGCAGGGATGGTCGAACCGCAAGAAGGCACGGTCTTTCGTCAGCCCACGGCCACGGTGCGCTATCTGAAGCAGATGCCGGACATGGAAGGGTTCGCTTCAATTCTTGCCTATGTCGAGGCTGGTTTGGGACCAACCGACGATCCCCACCGGGCTACCTATCTGATAGAGAGCCTCGATCTTGATCCGCGGGCGTCGCCTGATAACCTGTCGGGCGGGGAAACGCGCCGGGCTGCCCTGGCGCGCGTGTTGGCGCCGCAACCCGATATCCTGCTTCTCGATGAGCCGACCAACCACCTCGACCTCGCCACCATCGAATGGCTCGAAGGCGAATTGATCCGCTCAACCTCGGCCATCGTCGTCATTTCGCACGACCGGCGGTTTCTGGAGCGTGTGTCGAAGGCGACCGTCTGGCTCGACCGCGGCCTGACGCGCCGTCTTGAAAAGAGCTTTGCCTATTTTGAGGAATGGCGCGACCAGGTTCTTGAAGAGGAAGAGCGCGAACAGCACAAGTTGGGGCGCCAGATCGTGCGCGAAGAGCATTGGTTGCGCTATGGCGTGACGGCCCGGCGCAAGCGCAATGTCCGTCGGCTTGGTGAACTGCATTTATTACGCCGCGAGTTTCGCTCCTTTCAGGGCGCCGAAGGCAAGGCGGTGCTTCAAGCGAGCGACAGCCAGGAGTCGGGCAAACTCGTGCTCGAGGCAAGAAACATCGCCAAGACCTTCGGCGGGCGTCCGATCGTGAAGGATTTCTCCATTCGCATCCAGCGCGGCGACCGCATCGGGATGGTTGGTCCCAACGGAGCAGGAAAGACGACGCTTCTGAAGATGCTGACAGGCGAACTCAAACCCGATCAGGGATCGGTGAGGCACGGCGTCCATCTGGAGGTGGCGACGCTCGACCAGAAGCGAGACCTCCATCTCGACGAGACGCTGTCGCATTATCTCACCGACGGCCGCGGCGACAGTCTTGTCATCAATGGCGAGCAGCGCCACGTCGTCTCCTACATGAAGGATTTCCTGTTCAAGCCGGAACAGGCGCGCACGCCGATCCGCGAGCTTTCAGGCGGCGAGCGGGCGCGCCTGGTGCTGGCACGGCTTCTGGCGCGTCCTGCCAATCTTTTCGTGCTCGACGAGCCAACCAATGATCTCGATATGGAAACGCTGGACTTGCTGCAGGAATTTGTAGCCGGATTTTCGGGCACCGTGATCCTGGTCAGCCATGACCGCGACTTTCTCGACCGCACGGTGACCAGCACGATTGCACCGGAAGACGATGCGCGCTGGATCGAATATGCCGGCGGCTATTCCGACATGCTCACGCAGCGAGGCACGAGATCGTTTGCGCAGAAGAAAAATGCCAAGACGCCGACAATGGCCGGCCCGGCGGGGCCGAAATCGGCAGCCGCCTCGAGCGCATCGACAAAGAAGCTCTCGTTCAAGCAGAAATTCGCGCTAGAGAAATTGCCTGGCGATATCGAGGCGATTGCCAGTAAGATCGCCGCGCTTGAAGGGAAGATGGCCGATCCGCAATTTTACGCCCGCGATCCGGATGCTTTTGCCGAGACAGCCACGACGCTTGATGCCTTGCGCACTGATCTGGAGCGTATGGAAGAGCAGTGGCTCGAGCTGGAAATGCTGCGCGAGGAAATCGAGCGCTGACGCATCGCACCCCGCTGAAGAAGTTGAGTCCGATCATCGACATCGCCGGCAAGCGTTACGCCCTCTACACGCAACTGATACTATCGGTGCCCGTCAGCGCATTACGCCACCATGTGACTAATATTGCCGACAGGCGCGACGACATCACCGCGGCGCTCGACATGCTGTTCCAAGGCTTCTGATCACATCTGGCGCGGGCGCCCGCTCAGCCGGTCGGCCATGATCTCGATCCGCTCGGCAAGGTTCGACAAAGCGCTCGTAAGGGTGGCATCATTATCGGCGGACTTGGTCAGCGCATCGTCGCGCGTCTTGCGCAGGGTAACGATCTCGCTCTCGAACCCTTTGATGCGCTTTTGCACCTCGGCGAGTTCGTCCAGCACCATAATGCCGGCCATTACGGTCAGCCGCTGATCGCCGATCTCGCCAAACGAATCCTTCAAATGCGAGACATAACGATCGAATCGGCTGGCCAGTGCGATCAGATGCTCTTCCTGGCCCTCGTCGCAGGCCATGCGATACGCCCTGCCGTCAATCGTCACGGTAACCTGAGCCATCGCTTACCTATCCAGCACCGCGCGGATCGTCTCCATGGCCGTGACCAGACGGCGTGAGACTTCCTTGTTGGCATCTTCCAGTCGCTCGGCGCGCGCCTCGGAAGAGTCGAGTTCCTGGGCCAGTCGCGCGCGATCCGCGTTCAATCGCTGCGCTTCCGCATCGGCTTCCTGGTAGTCGTGATCGTTTTCCAGACGCCCCGAGACCGCCGCATCGAGCGCCTCGACGGCAGCATCAAGTCGACCAATGATTTCCCTAAGTGTCGTTTCCCCGGCCATGGTTCCAGCTTGGGCTCCCGACCCGAATCACCGTTGCGAGAGAACGTCTTAATCTTAAAACATTAGGCAATGGACGAAACCGGCGTCAACCAAGGTCCTCGGCTATCCCCGTCATTTCAGCGTTTAGTGCAAGCGGCGCAGCGTTGACTCCATGTCTTGAACGGCTATGTGTCGCCTGCCATAAGCCCCGCACATCCCACACTTCCACGGCCCGCAGGACCAGAGCGATGATGACACGCGACAAGCACGACCGGATGGCCAACGCGATCCGGTTCCTTTCAATGGATGCGGTCGAAAAAGCGAATTCCGGCCACCCTGGCCTGCCGATGGGCGCTGCGGATATCGCCACGGTGCTGTTTACCCAGTTCATGAAGCACGACCCCCAGATGCCGTCCTGGGTCGATCGCGACCGCTTCGTCCTGTCGGCCGGGCACGGTTCGATGCTCCTTTATTCGCTCCTCTATCTCTCGGGCTATGAGGACATCACCCTTGACGAGATCAAGAACTTCCGTCAGCTCGGATCGAAGACGGCGGGCCACCCCGAATACGGCCACGCGGCCGGGATCGAGACCACGACCGGGCCGCTCGGACAGGGTCTCGGCAACGCCGTCGGGATGGCGATCGCGGAGCGCATCTTGAATGCGCGCTATGGTGACGACCTTGTCGATCATCATACCTATGTGCTCGTTGGTGATGGCTGCTTGATGGAAGGCATCAGCCAGGAAGCGATCGCGCTTGCCGGGCATTTGAAGCTCTCCAAGCTGATTGTCATGTGGGACGACAACGACATTTCGATCGACGGCCCGATCTCGCTGTCAGATTCCACCGATCAGGTCGCACGCTTCTCAGCTTCGGGCTGGAACACGCTCAGGGCTGACGGCCATGATCCGGAAGCGATCGCTCAGGCAATCGGAAGCGCCCGTCAATCCGATAAGCCAACGCTGATCGCCTTCAAGACGACGATCGGCTATGGCGCGCCCACCCGCGCGGGAACCAATAAGGCGCACGGCTCGCCCTTGGGTGCCGATGAAATCGCCGCCACCCGCGAGGCACTTGGATGGGACGCCGACGCCTTCACCGTCCCATCCGAAATCCTCGACGCCTGGCGCTTGGCTGGCCTGAACTCGGCGCGCGCGCGCAAGGCCTGGCAGGATCGCCTCGCCGGGACGGACGCCGAACAGCGCGCCGAGTTCGAGCGCCGCATGCGCGGGGAACTGCCCGAAGGGTTGGATTCCGCGATCATCGACTACAAGAAGAAGTTGTCAGCCGACAAGCCGAAGGTCGCGACCCGCAAGGCGTCCGAGATGGCGCTGGAGGTCATCAACGCGGCGGTTCCTGACACGGTCGGCGGTTCGGCCGATCTGACCGGCTCGAACAACACCAAGACCTCGCAGACCAAGCCGATCACGCCGGGGGACTTCTCCGGCCGCTATATCTATTATGGCATCCGCGAGCACGGAATGGCGGCGGCGATGAACGGCATGGCGCTGCATGGCGGCGTCATCCCCTA
>CAZEEC010000024.1:5807-23439 GCA_964511105.1 uncultured Mesorhizobium sp. | reverse complement strand
AATCTCGATCGACGCCGGCAGACACTCTATGCTTGGCTGCTCCTGTTTCCGGCCGCCGTGCTTTTGACGCTGTTCGCGTTCTACCCGGCCGTCGCCACATTGTGGTCAAGCCTGTTTTCGCGCGGCACGAGACGACGCCCCTCCGAATTCGTCGGAACCGAGAACTATGTCGCGCTGTTCAATGACCCGACTTTTTGGACGGTCGTCCAGAACAATCTGATCTACGCGGCGGCGACCGTTCCCATTTCGATGGGGATCGCGCTTGCGATGGCTTTATGGGCCAACTCCAAGATTCCCGCCCGCGGTTTCGTGCGCACTGCCTATTTTACGCCGACCGTGCTGCCGATGATTGCTGCGGCCAATCTATGGCTCTTCTTCTATACGCCTGGCCTGGGCGTTCTCGACCAGATCGGCGGCCTGTTTGGCCTGCCTTCGGTCAACTGGCTCGGTCAGCCGGAAACGGCGCTGTGGGCGATCATCATCGTGACGATCTGGAAGGAGGCTGGCTTCTTCATGATTTTCTACCTGGCAGCGCTACAAACCATCCCCGAGGATCTGCGCGAAGCCGCGGACATCGAAGGCGCCAGCCGCTGGACCTATACGAGACGGATCGTCCTGCCGCTCTTGATGCCGACAACCCTCTTCATCATGGTCAACGCGATGATCAATTCGGTGAAGCTGATCGACCACCTGTTCATCCTGACCAAAGGCGGACCGAACGACGCCTCGAAACTCATCCTCTATTACATCTGGGAGATGGCGTTCGCCTTCTTCGACGCGCCCAGTGCCGCCGCCACAACGATCCTCGTGCTGCTCGTCCTTTGCACCGTGGCCGCCGTCCAGTTCTTCCTGATCGATCGAAGGACCCACTACCAATGAGCCGGCTTGTCAGACATTTTGAAGTGGCCGGCGCGATCCTACTCGCGGTGATCTGGATTTCGCCACTGGTCTTCGCTTTTTGGGCAGCATTCCACTCGACCTCGGATGCCGTGAATTTCCGGCTATTCGCCCCCTGGACCCTGGACAATTTCCGCGTGGCATGGGCGGGCGCGCCATGGGCACGTTATTTCCTCAACACCTTCATTCTTGTCACAGTTGTCCTTATCGGCCAGTTCATCTTGACCACGCTGGCCGGTTTCGCCTTCGCGCAGCTGAAATTCCGGGGGCGCGACTTCCTGTTCATCCTAGTGCTTATGCAGCTTTTCATTCTGCCCGAGGTCTTGATCGTCGAGAATTATGCGATGATCTCGCGGCTCGGCCTATTCGATACGTTCCTCGGTGTCGGCATGCCCTATATGGCGAGCGCCTTCGGCATCTTCCTGATGCGGCAGGCCTTCAAGTCGGTGCCGATCGAACTGCATGAGGCGGCGAAGATCGAAGGGTGCAGCCTGCTCGGCATTTTGTGGCGGGTCTATGTCCCGCTCGCTCGACCGACCTATCTCGCCTATGCGCTGGTGTCCGTCTCGACCCACTGGAACAACTTTCTGTGGCCGCTGATCGTCACCAACTCGATTGACACGCGGCCGCTCACGGTCGGCCTCTCGATCTTCGGCGCGCCCGAAAGCGGGGTGAACATCAGCGTGATCTCGGCGGCGACAATGATGACGGTGGCGCCGCTTCTGATCGCCTTCCTGCTCTTCCAGCGCCAGTTCGTGCAGGCCTTCCTGCGCACCGGCATCAAGTAGGGGGCGTCGAGAAACAGAAATGGCGCGCATCTTGCACATCACAGACACGCATCTGATGGTCCCCCCCGCACGCGTTTCTGGCGTACTCGACACGGCGCATCTTCTCGAGGAATGCATCGCGTCGGTCACCGCGGCGATGCCGAGAACGGTCCGTTCGATGCCCTGCTGGTGACCGGCGACCTCAGCGACGACGGAAGCTTCGACAGCTATACGTTGTTTCGGCGCAAGATGGAGCCGCTGGGCGTCCCCCTGCTCGCCATCCCCGGCAATCATGATCGGCGCGAGCCGATGCGGGCCGCATTCAACGATCTCGGCCTCTTCGGGCCAACGGGCCGGCTCAACTGGGTCCGTGACATTGACGGGTTGAGGATCGTCGGCATCGACACGCTGGTCGAAGGATCGGGCGGCGGCGTGGTCGACGAGGCGACCCTGGCATTTCTGGAAGCTGCACTTGCCACCGCCGGGCCGGTTCTGCTGGCCATGCACCATCCTCCCTTCACCTGCGGCATTCGGTTCATGGACGACCTCGGACTGTCTGGCGTCAAAGGTCTGAAAAACGTTCTGGAACGGGCGCCGGCCGATATCCGCATCCTGTGCGGTCATTTGCATCTGTCGGCAACCGGATCGGTTGGGCGCGTGCCAGCAATTGTCGGCCCGTCCACCTGCAGCACATTCCAACCCGATTTTCGTCCCGATGCGCCCGTCGGGTTCTTCACCGGCAGTGGCGGCTTCCTGGTCCACGACTGGTCGAAGGGGTTCCGCACCATCCACGTCCCGGCCGCAATCGGCAACGGTCCTTTCCCTTTTTAGGATCTTGGCGGGAACCTGCCATTCGACTGGTCCGCCGTGAATAGCGTGGTGCTCCAACTCGATCTGCCCGTAACCACACACGCTGCGGATGGTGTAAGTACTGGTTATTCCAAGGTACGGCGACCAAGGCTTATTCTTCTTGAAGATTTAAATGGTGAACCGGAAAAGGAACCGGCGTCACCCGGCCGCGCTCGATGGCCGGGCAGGCCAAAACTTGCAGGGGGTTCTCCTTTATTCTCGAGCTTCGACAACCCGACATTCGGAGGAGCCCTCCTTCAACGCAAGGATCTCATATCTGTTGGAGCGCGGTCAGCTGGCTCTCCAGGTCGAAAGACGCCGGTTTCTAAGAAGCCTTCCATCGCCTCCTCTTCGACGCTGATGTCAATCCCCCGCTGCGCCAGCCAGGCATCGTCGAGAATTGTGCTGCGGTAGCGCTCGCCCGAATCGCACAGAAGCGTGGCGATCGAACCTTGTTCGCCGCGCCTGCGCATCTCCGCGATCAGTTGCGCGGCCGCCCACATATTGGTTCCGGTCGAGCCGCCGCAGGACCGGCCGATGCGCCGCGAAAGCGCACGCGCGGCCGCGATGCTGGCCGCATCCGGCACTGCGAAAGCACGATCGACCAAGTCGGGATTGAAGGACGGCTCGCATCTTGGACGCCCGATCCCCTCGATCATCGATGACGGGCCTGACAGGGTGCGGATGGCGCGATCGGCGACGTGGCGGTGGAAGACAGAGCTTTCCGGGTCCGCCAGGCACAGCCGCGTCGGCAAGCGGCGGTAGCGGATATAGCGCCCGAAGGTCGCCGACGTGCCGCCTGTTCCGGCACCCACCACGATCCAGGTTGGCACGGGATACTCTTCATGCGCCAGCTGGCTGAAAGTCGACTCCGCGATGTTGTTGTTTCCGCGCCAGTCCGTGGCGCGCTCCGCATAGGTGAACTGGTCCATGTAATGGCCACCCAGTTCCGCAGCCAAACGAGCGCTCTCGGCGTATATCTCGTCTGCAGCGTCGACGAAGTGGCTCTCGCCGCCATAAAAGCCGATCTGCGCGATCTTTTCGGCAGAGGTCGAGCGGGGCATGACCGCTATGAAACGCAGACCGAGCAGGCGCGCGAAATAAGCCTCCGACACCGCGGTAGAGCCGCTCGAGGCTTCCACCACGGTGGTGCGCGACCCGATCCAGCCATTGCAGAGGCCATAAAGAAAGAGCGACCGCGCCAGACGGTGCTTGAGGCTGCCGGTCGGATGGGTTGATTCGTCCTTGAGGTAAAGCGCGATGCCCGGAACCGCCGGCAGCGGAACGGGCATGAGGTGCGTGTCGGCCGAGCGATTGAAGTCGGCTTCGATGATCTGGAGGGCGCGGTCGACCCAAGCCCGATCTTCAGATCTGTTCTGCATTCCACTTGCCTCTCGCCTGACGGATTATTGCGCCCACCATAGGTTATTGCGAATTCGGAGCGCGGCCTGCCGACCATGCGCATCTGGGCCGTTCTCACCGCGGCGGGTCCGCGGTCTTGCATAGTCTGCTGCGCTTCGCTCCTGCCGATGAACGTGCCTTGACGCCGCCGAGTTAGCCCGGCCCGCCACGCCGCCCCATAAGTCCGGGCAAGTCGGCCGGGCGTACTACTGGGGCAGCGCATAGACCTTCAGGTAATCCCCTTGGGTCGTCTCCATCTGCGCGTGCCCCGTCGCGGAGATCGCGACATATTGCCGGCCGTCATGCTCGTAGGTCATGGGCCCAGCCTGCGCACCGGCGGGCAGGCGGGCCTGCCACAGGAGCCGGCCGGTCGCCGTTTCGAAGGCGCGCAAGAAGTCGTCCTGCGCCGCGCCGATGAAGGTCAGCCCGCCCGCCGTCACCAGAGGGCCGCCGATGTTCGGCGTGCCGGTGACGATCTTCAGCCGCGTGGGGATGCCGAGCGGTCCGACGTCATAGCCGGTGCCGAAGGGATGCGACCAGACGAGTTCGCCGGTGTCGATGTTGGTGGCCGAGATGAAGCCCCAGGGCGGCGCGATGCAGGGGATCTGAAGCCACGAGAGCCATACCGGCCGGGTGATGCCGAAGGGGGTGCCCAGATGCGGGACGATCTCCTGGTCGGTCCGCACGCCGCCAGAGCCCACGGCCTTGTCCTGCACCTCCTCGCGCGGATGCAGCACCACGAGGTTCGGCTGGCGCGAGTTGTTGGCGATGAGCAGCCGCCGCTCGGGGTCGAAGGCGCCGCCGCCCCAGTTCATCCCGCCGAGCGTTCCGGGAAACAACAGCATCCCCGCGCCCTCGGTGGTCGGGGGCGTATACATGCCCTCGTAGCGCAGGCGGTGGAAGCTGATGCGGCAGAGCGCGGCGTCGATCGGCGTCAGGCCGAAGGCATGGCGGGCGTCGATCTCCTCCGGCTCGCGGCCGGGCAGGCCGCCGATGTTGGGATAGAAGACCGACTGCGGTTGCGTCGGCGACACCCAGTCGCCCGGCGGGGCGCCCTGCGGCGTCGGACGCTGCTCTAGCGGGCGCAGGACCTCGCCGGTGGCGGCGTCCAGCAGGAACATGTTGCCGGTCTTGCTCAGCTGCAGGATGGCGCGACGCTCGACCCCGTCGATCGGCACGTCGACCAGCATCGGCTGCGCGCCGAGGTCGTAGTCCCAAAGGTCGTGGATAATCGATGTGAAGACCCAGCGGGTCGCGCCGGTCTCGAGATCCACGGCGACCACCGCGTCGGTGTAGAGGTCCTCCTCTTCGGTCCGGTTGCCGCCCCACTGGTCGGCGGCGGCGTTGCCGGTGGCGAGATAGGCGAGGCCCAATTCCTCGTCGGCCGAGATCGGGTTCCAGGTGTTCGGCGTGCCGCGCGGGTAAATCTCGCCCGGTGCGAGCGGCGCCTGCGGGTCGGGCCGGAGCGCATCCCAGGCCCAGCGAAGCTCGCCGGTGATGGCGTCATAGGCGCGCACCACGCCCGAGGGCGCGTCCCGGCGCTGGTTGTCGCTGACCTGCTGGCCGACGATAAGCATCCCGCCCGCGACCGTGGCGCCCGAGGTGTTCGAGGCAAAGCCGGTCTGGCGCAGCCCCATGCCTTCGGTCATGTCCACGGTGCCGCCGTTGCCGAAACCCTGGCAGACGAAGCCGCCGACCGCGTCGAGCGCGACCAGCCGCCCGTCCGCCGTGGCGACATAGACCATCCGGTGGCAGTTGCTGCCGCCGCGCGGCACCGGGCCGATCACACCGGGGACCGCGGGCGTCGTCGCGATCGCCTCCGGGCTGCCCGCAGGGTCGCCGTCGTCGAAATAGGCGACGGTGCGGCAGGCGGCGGTGAAGAGCGGCTCCATCGACGCATCGGCGATGCCCGGATCGTAGTGCCAGAGCGCGTCGCCCGTGGCCGGGTCGAGCGCGAAGACCTGGTTGCTCGGCGTGCAGATATAGAGGAAGTTCCCGACCTTCAGCGCGGTGTTCTGCGACGAGTAGGAGGCGTAGCCATGCTCGGGCATCGTGTCGTCGGTGCGGAAGGTCCAGGCTTCCTCGAGGTTCTGGACATTGGCCGTCGTGACTTCGCTCAGCGATGAATAGCGGCGGCCGCCGATGGTCCCACCATAGGCGGTCCACTCAGCGCCGGCTTCCGCCTGCGCGCCCGGGACGGCCGCCGGGGCCGAGGCAGGGGTCACGGCGGCGCTGGGGGCCTCCGTGCGCTCCCAGTTTGCGAAGACGATGATCGCCAGGACGGCGACGACGCCGATTACACCACCGAGGGCGACCCGCCGGGGCCGGGCGCGCGGCGGGACTGTCCACAACAGGAAGGCAAGGCCTGTAGCGACGAAGAGCCCGGTGATCACGCCGATCCGGGAAGCGAAATCGATGCCCCAGACGGGCATCCAGCCCTTGCCCGCAATCTCGACCAGCGCCCAGATGATTGTCAGCAGCACAGTAAGACCGAACAGGATCAGCGCGGTCCGGTCACGCCCCCTCCATGCAAGGATTGCGCCCACCGCCAGCGGCACACCGGCAATCAGATAATAGAATGTGCCTCCGAGGACCACGAGCCATACGCCGAGGACGATCATCGCTAGTCCAAGCAGCCCGGTCAAAATTGCGAGGGCGAGATACAGCCAGCGCCATCCACGACGCTCGGTGCCTTTGCGGTCCGCATCTTCGGTAGCCACCGCGCTCTCCTCCCCGCACCGGGCAATTGTTGCTGACTTGATTCTGTTCGTCAACACCGGCACTCCGCGTCAGTTCCCCACCCACTAACAGCCTATAGTCGCTGTCGGCCCTGCGTTGTCGGCATGTGTCTGGCGACACCCCGATCCGACAAAGCCGGAAGCTCCCTTGCGCATCTTCCGGGTCGAGCACGATGGCTGGTCGTATCCGTGAGCGAGAAGTGCGCCTGATACGAAGACCCGAACCGGAAATCGGGAAAGCCGGCGCGTCGCCTTAGCGCCGCTATGGCGTGGACGTGACTTTCGCCGAATGGCCTTGCTTTTGAAGGGTCCCTTGCGGTTACATAGGCCAGCGAAACTTGCAAATCCCCAACCGGCATCAAGATCGGCGGTCGGCAACTGGCGAAAATCCAACAAGGAGGGTACCCATGACATTCTTATCTCGCAGCCATCCAGGCGTGCTTTTGAACAAGGCGCGTTCCATGACGATGTCGGCAGCGCTTGCAGCCTGCACTGCCATCGTGCCGTCAACTGCCGCGCTGGCGCAGGACACCGACACCATCACAGCGGTAATGCATTCGGGCCTGCGGGTTCTCGATCCCATCATCACGACCGCGCATATCACACGCAACCACGGCTATATGATCTATGACGTGCTGATCGCGGTGGATGAGAATTTCGAGGTTCACCCGCAGATGGCCGATTTCGAGGTCTCCGACGATGGCCTGACCTATACGTTCACCCTGCGGGAAGGGCTCCTCTTTCATGACGGCGAGCCGGTCACGGCGGCCGACGTCGTCGCGTCTTTGGAACGCTGGGGCCAGCGCGACTCGGGCGGCCAGATGGTCTTCGATGTAACGGCAAGCCTCGAGGCCACCGATGACAGAACCGTCACCTGGACGTTGAACGAGCCATTCGCACCGCTTCTTGAGACCGTCGGCAAGCCCGCGGCGGTCCCTGCCTTCATCATGCCCGAACGCATCGCGCAGACCTCGCCGGATGAGACCATCACCGAATATACAGGATCCGGCCCCTTCGTCTTCGTCGAAGAGGAGTTCCAGCCGGGTGTATCGGTCACCTATTCCAAGTTTGAGGACTACGTGCCGCGCGAAGAACCGGCCAACTGGCTGTCCGGCGGCAAGGTCGTCAATGTCGAGACGGTACGCTGGGTAACGATGCCCGACGCACAGACGGCGATGAACGCGCTTGTGTCGGGAGAGATCGACTATCTGGAGCAGGTTCAAATCGATCTTCTGCCGATCCTGGAAGCCGCCGCTCCCGACGTGGTGGCTGAAATTCGCGATCCACTCGGCTTCCAGACCATGGGACGAATGAATTTCAAGCATCCGCCCTTCGACAACCAGCAGATCCGCCAGGCCGCTTTGATGGCGATGGGCCAGGAAGCCGTTCTTGCCACGCTGATCGGCAATCCTGACTATTATACGCTTTGCGGCGCGATCTTCGGCTGCGGCACACCGCTTGGCTCCGAGACCGGCAGCGACACGCTCAAGAGCGGCGGTGACGCGGAAGGCGCTCGGGCGCTTCTGGAAGAAGCTGGTTATGACGGCACGCCCGTCGTCATCATGCAACCCACGGACGTCACCTCCCTTACGGCGCAGCCGGTCGTCGCGGCCCAGCAGCTTCGCGAAGCCGGTTTTACCGTCGATCTGCAACCGATGGACTGGCAGACGCTGGTAACGCGCCGAGTAAGTCAATCCACTCCTTCGGAGGGGGGCTGGAACATGTTCTTCACCAACTGGGCAATCCCGGAAATCAACACGCCGCTCGTCAACGCGATGGTGAACGGGCGCGGCGACGATGCCTGGTTCGGCTGGCCTGAGGACGAGGCCATCGAGGCCCTGCGCGACGAATACATCGCTGCCGACACGCCCGAGGCGCAGGCTGACGTCACGGAACGAATCCAGGCCCACGCGCTCGATTTCGTGACCTATGTCCCGCTTGGCCAGTATCAGGAGGTCCAGGGCCGGCGCAGCAATATCGTTGACATGATCCCCGCCCCGGTGCCGGTCTTCTGGCAAATCGACAAGACTGAGTAGTTTCTCGACTATATCGCCCCCGGGGTGCTCCCCGGGGGCGTCTGCCTGCTTTTCAAAGGATAATCGAGCCAATGCTGGGCTACATCATCCGGCGCATTCTAGCGATCATTCCGGTGATGGCGATCGTCGCGATCTTCGTCTTCCTGCTTCTGCGGCTGACACCGGGGGACCCTGCGGCGATCCTCGCCGGCGATTCCGCCACTCCGGCGCAGATCGAACGAATCCGGCAATCGCTTGGGCTTTCCGACCCGCTGCACGTCCAGTTCGTGACCTGGGTCGGGCAACTCGCGCAAGGCAATCTCGGCACGTCGATCATCTCCAACCAGCCTGTCGCGCGGCTGATCGGCCAGCGCATCTGGCCGACGCTGCAGATCGGGACGCTGACGATCATTCTCTCCGTTCTGATCGCGGTTCCGCTCGGCGTGCTGGCCGCCTGGCGCCATCGCACCTGGGTCGACTATGCCGTCATGGCCTTCTCGGTTCTCGGCTTCTCGATCCCCGTCTTCGTGATCGGCTATTTGTTCATCAAGCTGTTTGCCATCGACTTGCGCTGGCTTCCGGTGCAGGGCTACATCGCGCCCTCCCAGGACCTTCAAGCCTTCTTCGCCCGTGCGATTCTGCCCTGCCTGACATTGGCCACCATCTATATCGCCCTGATCGCCCGCATGACACGTGCCAGCCTGCTCGAAGTGCTCGGCGAAGACTATGTCCGCACCGCGCGCGCCAAGGGCGTCAGGGAGCATATCGTGCTCTTCCGCCACGCGCTGCGCAATGCTGCCGTTCCAATCATGACCATCATCGGCACCGGCTTCGCGCTGCTGATCTCCGGTGTGGTGGTGACCGAAAGCGTGTTCAACATCCCCGGCATCGGCCGCCTCACCGTCGATGCGATCCTGGCGCGTGACTATCCTGTGATCCAGGCGATGATCCTTTTGACGAGCGCCATCTATGTCTTCGTCAATCTGTTGATCGATCTTTCCTATACCTTCTTCGACCCGAGGATTCGCTACTGATGGCCCCTCATCCGCAACCGGCCTCGGCGATGCAGGTCGTGCTTGGCGCCGTGAGGCTGCCGCGCGGATGGCGGCTCGGAGCCGGCCCGATCATCGCCGCCATGGTGCTGGTCATCATCGTCATCGCCACTGCCACCGCCCATCTTTACGTGCCCCACAATCCAATGAGCATGGATGCGCTCCAGCGATTGAAGGGGCCGAGTGAAACCTATTGGCTCGGCACCGATCCTTATGGCCGCGACCTGTTCTCCCGCGTCATGGTCGGCGGTCAGGTGTCGCTCCTGATCGGCATCGGAGCGGCGGTGGTCTCCGTTTTTCTAGGTCTTCTGATCGGTCTGGTTTCAGGCTTCTTCCGTTTCGCCGACGCCGTCATCATGCGCATCATGGACGCATTGATGGCGATCCCATCAATTTTGCTCGCAATCGCGCTCGTCGCACTCAACGGACCGAGCATCTGGTCCGTGATCTTCGCGATCACGATTCCCGAGATCCCGCGTGTCGTGCGCCTCGTGCGCTCGGTTGTGCTGACGGCACGCGAAGAGCCCTACGTCGAGGCGGCGATCGCGCTCGGCTCGTCGATGCCCAAGATCCTGTGGCAGCATCTGATGCCGAACACGCTTGCGCCGCTGATCGTGCAGGGCACCTACATCTGCGCCTCGGCGATCCTGACGGAGGCGATCCTCTCCTTCCTCGGCGCCGGTGTGTCGACTGAGATCCCGACCTGGGGGAACATCATGGCCGAAGGCCGCGTGTTCTTCCAGATCAAGCCGGAACTGATCTTCTGGCCGGGCCTGCTCCTCTCGCTGTGCATCCTGTCGATCAACCTTTTGGGCGACACCGCGCGCGACCTGCTCGACCCCAGGCTCAAGAAGCGGGAGGCGTGACGACGTTGTTCCGCAATCGACAATTCGACGACAAGCCGGTCGTCCTCCAGATCCAAGGTCTGTGCGTCGGCACGGCCGGCGGCGGCGATGCCGTCTCGATCTTGAAGGAGATAGACGTTTCGATCCGCCAGGGTGAGACGGTCTGTCTTGTCGGCGAAAGTGGCTCGGGCAAGTCCGTCACTTCGCTCGCCGTTATGGGATTGCTGCCCAAGGGAGCGCTTGAGGTCACAGGCGGCAGCATCCAACTCGACGGCCGGAACCTGCTCGACCTCGACCCTTCCCAAATGCGCCAGTTGCGCGCGCAGCGCATCTCGATGATCTTTCAGGAACCGATGACAGCGTTGAACCCCGTCATGAGGGTCGGCGACCAGATCGAGGAAGTGCTCGACAGCCACACCAGTCTGCCCACGCGCGAGAAGAAGCGTCGCGTGATCGACATCATGCAGCAAGTCCATTTGCCCGATGTCGAGCGCATCTACCGGTCCTATCCGCACCAGCTTTCCGGCGGACAGCGCCAGCGCATCATGATTGCCATGGCGCTCATTTTGGAGCCTAAGCTGCTGATTGCCGACGAGCCGACGACCGCGCTCGACGTGACAACCCAGAACCAGGTTCTGAAGCTGATCGCCGAATTGCAGGACAAGCACGGCACTGCGGTACTCTTCATCACCCACGATATGGGCGTCGTCGCCGAGATCGCCGATACGGTCTATGTCATGCGAAATGGCGAGAACGTGGAAAGGGCCCCGGTCGAGACGCTGCTGCGCGCACCGGTCGACGACTATACGCGCAGTTTGCTCCAGGCCGTTCCTAGCCTTGTCCCGCGCAAGGCACGGGCCGAAAGCTGGGCTGATGCGGTGCTGTCCGTCGAGGGCCTGACCAAGATTTACGACACACGCGGCTTCTTCAAGAAGGGCCGTCAGACAAAGGCCGCGCAGGACGTGAAATTCCGCATCAAGCCCGGCCGCACCCTCGGCATTGTCGGCGAAAGCGGATCGGGAAAGTCGACCGTTGCGCGCTGCATCATGCGGCTGATCGATCCGACGGGCGGGCGGATCAGGGTTGGGCAGGCCGACATCGCCAAGCTTAACCGAAGCGAACTCCAACCGCACCGAAAGCATATCCAGATCGTCTTCCAGGATCCGTTCCGCTCGCTCAACCCGCGCTGGACGGTCGGCCAAAGTTTGATCGAGGGGCCGCTGAACTTCGGGCAGTCGCGGGCCGAAGCCCTGAAGCACGCGGCCGAACTGATGGAACTTGTCGGGCTGCCAGCCGATGCGCTCGGACGCTACCCGCACCAGTTTTCGGGAGGGCAGCGGCAGCGCATCGCGATCGCGCGCGCCATCGCCATGCGGCCGGACGTTCTCGTGGCCGACGAGGCCGTTTCGGCACTCGACGTCTCGGTTCAGGCGCAGGTGCTGAACCTGCTCGACGAATTGCAGCAAAAGCTCGGCATCGCGATACTCTTCATCACACATGACCTGCGCGTCGCCGCCCAGATCTGCGATGAGGTCGCCGTCATGCAGCACGGCCGCATCGTCGAGCACGACACCGCTGAAAACGTCCTTTCCCAGCCCAGCCATGAGTATACACGGGCACTGATCGAAGCGGCGCCCGGCCGCCACTGGGATTTCGCCAATTTCAGGGAACTCTCCCTGAACCAGACCGCGACGGCCTGACCGCCAGCGCCATTCAAGGAGAACTGCCATGCCGACATTGCCGCGGATTGACGAATTCGCCTCCGAACTGACCGCCATCAGGCGTGATCTGCACCAAAATCCCGAAATCGGCTTCGAGGAGACACGCACGGCGGGCATCGTCGCGGATAAGCTGAGGTCCTGGGGGATCGAGGTTCATAGCGGGATCGGCAGGACCGGCGTGGTCGGCGTGCTTCAGGGCAAGGGCGGCGGCGAGCGGACCATCGGCCTGCGCGCCGATATGGACGCGCTGCCGATGGACGAGGAAACCAACCTGCCATGGCGGTCGAAATCACCCGGCAAGTTCCATGGCTGCGGCCATGACGGGCATACCACCATGCTTCTCGGCGCGGCCCGCTATCTTGCCGAAACCCGCGACTTCTCTGGCAAGGCGGTGTTTATCTTTCAGCCGGCGGAGGAAGGCCTTGGCGGCGCGCGCGCCATGATCGCCGATGGTCTTTTCGACACGTTCCCGTGCGACGAAATCTACGGCATGCACAACAACCCGCTGGCCGGGCCGAACAAGGTCGGCGTCAAGCCGGGACCGGCGATGGCCGGCTCCACCTTTTTCGACATCTATGTGAAGGGCGTGGGCAGCCACGGCGCGATGCCGCATCATTCGAAGGACCCCATCATTGCCGTCACGTCGCTCGTCCAGTCGCTGCAGTCGATCGTCAGCCGCAACGTGCCGGCGGTGCAGCCATCTGTCATATCGGTTACGCAAATCCATTCCGGATCGGCTTACAACGTCGTCCCCGACAAGGCGGTCATTGGCGGCACGATTCGCTACTTCGACGATGAGGTGAAGGACCTGATTCACGCCCGCATCCGCGACATGTGCGAAGGCTATGCCAAGATGTTCGGCATTGAGGTCGAAGTCGATCTGCGCGAAATCTTCACCGTTCTCATGAACGACGACCAGCTTTCCGATGCATATCTTGATGCTGCCGCTGACATCGTGGGCGCCGACAACGTCACGACCGAAAACGAAATGGTCATGGGCAGCGAGGACTTCGCTGATATGCTCCAGGCGGTGCCAGGCGCCTACTGCACGATCGGCCACGGAGGCGACGTGCCGCTTCATAATCCAGGATTTGTCTTTGACGATGCCATTTTGCCGGTTGGTGCCAGCGTGATGGCCCGCATCGTCGAAAAGCGCCTGCCTCTCTAGATCGGGATTATCATGAACCTCAACGACCTGCCCTTTGACACCGAGACCATTTTGAAAGGTCTCAAGCCCTGGATCGAGTGCGAAAGCCCGACCTTCGACGCCGCCGCTGTCGACCGGATGATGGACCTTGCCAGCTACGACCTTGCCGCCGCCGGCGCTGAGATCGAGCGAATTCCCGGCCGGATGGGCTTCGGCGGTTCCGTTCGGGCGCGTTTTCCGCACAAGGATTTCGGCAAGCCCGGCATCTTGATCTCGGGCCATCTCGACACGGTCCACCCGGTGGGAACGCTGCAGAAGCTGCCCTTCCGCATTGATGGCAACAAAGCCTATGGTCCCGGCATTCAGGACATGAAGGGCGGCAACTTCGTTGCTGTCGAGGCGATCCGCCAATTGGCGCACGCCGCCATCGACTGCCCGCTGCCCGTCACCGTGCTGTTCACGCCCGATGAGGAAGTCGGCACACCCTCGACACGTGAACTGATCGAGATGGAGGCGCGCAAGAACAAATATGTGCTGGTGCCTGAGCCCGCCCGCCCCGATGGTGGCGCGGTCACCGGTCGCTACGCCATCGCCCGCTTCAATCTCAAGACCGAAGGACGGCCGAGCCATGCCGGCTGGGCGTTGGGCGAGGGTCGTTCTGCCATCGCGCTGATGGCAAAGAAGTTGCTCGAGGTCGAACAGATGACGAGCGACGACTGCACCTTCTCGGTCGGCGTCATTCATGCCGGCCAATGGGTGAACTGCGTCTCGTCGGAGTGCCATGCCGAAGCGCTTTCCATGGCCAAGCGCCAGGACGATCTCGATCGCGGGGTGGAAGCGATGCTTGCGCTCGCAACGGAAGAAAATGAGGTGACGTTCGAGGTGACGCGCGGTGTCACCCGCCCGGTCTGGGAACCCGACGCCGGCACGATGGCGCTCTACGAGGTTGGACGACAGGTCGCCGCCGATATCGGCTTTGAACTCACCCATGCCAGCGCGGGGGGAGGCTCGGACGGCAATTTCACCGGCGCCCTCGGTATCCCGACGCTCGATTCGATCGGCGTGCGTGGAGCCGGCTTGCACACTCTGAATGAGCATATCGAAATCGACAGTCTGGTGGAGCGCGCAAAGCTGATGGCCGGGCTGCTGACACGTCTGAGTTGATCATCGTCTTCGAGCGACAATGCGGATGAAATGCAGTTATGTTTTCCTTGAATGCCCTGGCGAATTGATCAGTGATGATCTGCGGATAGAGGCCACGCCATGCGAGAGACCTTAATAGGGGTAAACTCAAAAAGTGTGGTAAGCGCCAGCCACGCAACAAAAGGAGTGGACAGGTGAGCGAACCGACCGTGGCAGAGGCAACAAACCGCATCTATGAATCGCTGCAGGCGGACAATGCCGACATCGACCTGCATATCGCGACTCTCAAGGCAGCGCTGATGCGGGCGGGTTTGAAAGAGGCCGTATTCGACCCAGCCAGGCTCGCGCAGAACAACCGCTCCGGCAGGAAGCTGATGCAGGCGTATTTTCGGCAGCGCGGTGTGGCGGTGAAATATTCGGCCGACATCGATCAGGTGCAGCACGACCGCTAGCCGGCGCCGGCATATCCGAACCGAGAGCGAGATGAGGCCAACGAGCCGACGGTCACATCGACGAACCGAGCCGTCAGCCGCGCCGGGCCGCCTCGATCAGGGCGACGTCGATCTTCTTCATCTCCATCATCGCCTCGAACGCGCGCTTGGCTTCATCGCCGCCGGCGGCCATCGCCTCGGTCAGCACGCGCGGCGTGATCTGCCAGGAGATGCCCCATTTGTCCTTGCACCAGCCGCAAACGCTTTCCTCGCCGCCGTTGCCGACGATGGCGTTCCAGTAGCGGTCCGTCTCCTCCTGGTCGTCGGTCGCGATCTGGAACGAGAAGGCCTCATTGTGCTTGAACATGTCCCCGCCATTGAGGCCGATGCAGGAAATGCCCGCGACCGTGAACTCGACGGTCAGCACGTCCCCCGCCTTGCCGGACGGGTAGTCGCTGGGAGCGCGGTGCACCGCGCCGACCGCACTGTCGGGGAAGGTCTCGGCGTAAAACCGGGCGGCAACCTCGGCATCCTTGTCGTACCACAGGCATATGGTGTTCTTGGCGATGGTCATCTTACGTCCTTTCCGTTTCCCACGATCGGTCTGCTCCCCGCGCATGCGCATCGCGCCTTTTCGCCAGATAGGTGCCGCCGCTGGGCATGGTTCTCTCCCCGCAGTTAGGCGCAATATCGTTATGACGAACGCGGCGAGGAAAAAACGACATGCCACCTCAAAAAAGGCCTGGGCGCCAGGAAACAGCGCCTTGGATACTCAGTTCAATGGCGACCATTTCGGCCGTGGCCTTGGCGGAGACGATCGTCGGACCGACAGGCAGAACGGCACGGAATGAGCGAAGCCGTGGTTGAAAAACCGCGTGAGCAGCAATACCGTCCTTCGACCTGCCGGTGCTGTTCTCAGCCTCGCTCAATTCATGGTAGATGGCCGCCATGAATTCGCTGTCCGATACTTCTCCTATCTATAATCCGCCGCTGCAGCCTTACCTTTCGATCCTCCATCGCGACGCGGACCTTCTCGTGCTCGACAAACCGAGCGGGCTTCTTTCCGTGCCTGGGCGACACCCGGCCCTTTCGGACAGTCTGCTAAAGCGCGTCCAGACGAAGTTTCCCCAAGCGCGGATCATTCATCGGCTAGACAAGGACACGTCCGGCGTCGTGCTGATGTCGCTAAACCGGAAGGCTCATGCTGCGGTGGCGGCGCAGTTCGAGGCGCGCACCACCAGGAAAGCCTATGTGGCAGAGGTCTCGGGGCGCATGGAGAATGAGGAAGGCCTGATCGACCTGCCTTTGGCTATCGACCCCGAAAACAAGCCCCGGCATCGTGTCGACCATGAGCACGGGAAGCCCGCGCGGACGCGCTGGCGCGTTCTGGGCTATGGCGAAAACAGCACCCGCGTGCGCCTTTTGCCGCTGACCGGGCGCACTCATCAATTGCGCGTGCACATGAAGGCGTTGGGCCACGTGATCCTCGGCGACGAGTTCTATGCGGATGGCGCAGCTTTGACCGACGCTGACCGGCTGCTTCTCCACGCCGAGGAATTGGGATTTCGTCATCCCCGTGGCTCGGATGTCACCTACACCGCCCCGGTGCCCTTCTGAGATCGGCCATGGCGCAAAACCTCGACATATCCTCCCTGATCGTCGATTTTGTCGGCGGCGCGACCGGTCATCGGTTTCGCTCTGGCGAAGGACGCGGGCAGGCTCTGGCGAAAGCCGCGGGGTTTGCACGCGGCGTGACCCCGGAAATCGTGGACGCTACAGCCGGTCTCGGCCGCGACGCATTTCTCTTGGCATCGCTCGGCGCACGGGTCACCCTCATCGAGCGCTCGTCGATGATGCATGACCTTCTTGCTGAAGGGCTTGAGCGTGCCCGGGCGGAGGGAGGCCGGTATAGCGAAACGGTTGCTCGGATGACGCTGATCCATGGCGACTCATGCACCCTGTTGCCTGAACTGGCCCCTCAGGTGGTGTTGGTCGACCCGATGCACCCGCCACGCGACAATACGGCTTTGGTAAAGAAGGAGATGCGACTGATCCGGGAGATCGTCGGGACCGATGCCGATGCCGCGCGCCTGATGCAGGTCGCGTTGGCAGCAGCGGTGAACCGCGTGGTGTTGAAGTGGCCTCTTCGGGCGAAGCCGATGCCGGTGCTGCCCAAACCTTCCCACCAAATTGCAGGAAAGAGCATTCGTTACGACGTCTTCGTCAAAGCCAAGATCGCGGGAAAGAACCTCGTCGGTTCATAAAGTCCCGCATTCCGGCGCGCTGGAGGCTCGATCAAAACTGGCAATCAGAGCCGCCGGCCAACCGATGGCCCTAGCCGATCATCCCATCTGCGCATTTCGGCGTTGTCGAGCATGTAACGCTCCACCTCTTCCAGATGATTGCGCATCAACACGGATGCCGCTCCGCCATCGCCGGCCCTGAGAAGCCGCACGAGCTCGACCTTCAAGCGCCTTCATCGCTTCGCGTAGCGTGCCTTTGGAGGACTTCATCTCCTCCTCGGCCAGCCCGGCCTGCGGCAGGCGGTCGCCGGTACCGGTCGATGCAGCGAATCAGGTCCCGTATCCGCGCTGCCAGGGCATCGGAGCGCTTGCGCCGCCGCTGC
>CAZEEC010000024.1:0-5707 GCA_964511105.1 uncultured Mesorhizobium sp. | reverse complement strand
AATCAGGTCCCGTATCCGCGCTGCCAGGGCATCGGAGCGCTTGCGCCGCCGCTGCGGTGCGACAACCAGCGGCCTGTCGTCCGTCGTCATGGATGTTCCCTAAGCCCATGGTCCCCTGACGGCAGCGGCGGATGGAAACAAGCCGCCAGATGCACGGCGTCCACCGCTCCCTCTTCGAGCTGCGGCCGGCGGGACCGGCACAGATCGTCCGAGGCCGGACAGCGCGCAGCGAAGGCGCATCCGGCTGGCGGGTCGTAGGGGTCCGGCAACTCGCCCTCGCCACCTTCCGGCGCCTTAAACGGGCGGCCGGGAACCGGTGCGGAATCGAGCAGCAGCTTCGTGTAGTGATGGCGCGGGTCGGCGAAGATGGATCGCGCCGGGCCGATCTCGGCCAGCCTGCCGAAATACATCACCGCGACACGGTCGCTCACGCTTTCGACCACCGACAGGTCATGGCTGATGAAGACGTAGGTAAGCCCGAATCGTGTCTTGAGGTCATCGAGCAAGTTGAGCACCTGCGCCTGGATGGAAACGTCCAGCGCCGAAACAGGTTCATCGAGGACGATCAGTTCGGGGTCCGCCGCCAGCGCGCGCGCGATGCCGATGCGTTGTGCCTGCCCGCCGGAAAATTCGTGCGGGTAGCGCTCGAGGAATTCCGGGCGCAGATGGACGGCATCGAGAAGCATCTTCAGCCGCTCCTCGCGCTCCTTGCGCCCCAGCCGCAAGAGCCGCGCCAACGGTGCTTCGAGAATGGCCCGGATCGTCTTGCGCGGATTGAGCGAGGCAACGGGATCCTGGAAGACATACTGGATTCGCCGCGCGATGCTGGTGAAATTACTGCGCGCGGAGGCGGCGACATCCTCCCCCTTGAAGCGGATCATGCCGCTCGTGGGTTGGTCGAGCCCGACCAGCATGCGCGCCAGCGTCGACTTTCCGCAGCCGGATTCCCCGACAATGCCAAGCGTCTCGCCGGGCCGGATGTCGAAACTGACCTGCTGCACGGCATGAACCCCCGGCTTGACGCGGCCCAGCAGCGAACGCCCGCCGCCAAAGATGCGGGTCACCGCGTCGATCTGCATGAGAGGCGGGCTCATGCCGCACCACCTGGGATGTCGTGTCCTTTCTCCCGCTCTCCTGCCAACGGATAAAGACAACGGACCGCCCTGCCCCCACCATTGTCGAACAGCGGTATTTCGCCCTTGCGGCAGTCCGGCTGCACGCGGGGGCACCGTGGCGAGAAGGCGCAACCGTCCGGCAGGGCATCGACGGAGGGCGGCAGGCCCTCGATCGCATCGAGCCTGCGGTCCGGCTTGCCGAGGATCGGGACGCAGTCGATGAGCTTGCGCGTGTAGGGATGGGCAGGATCGTCCAGCACCTGCTGCGTCGTCCCCGTCTCGACTATGCGGCCGGCATACATCACCGCGACGCGGTCGCAGATGGCAGAGACGACGCCGAAATCGTGGGTGATGAACAGGATCGAGGCGCGCTTGTCGTGGCGGAGTTGGTTCATCAGCGCGAGGATTTGCGCCTGCACGGTGACGTCGAGCGCCGTGGTCGGTTCGTCGGCGATCATAAGTTGCGCGTCGTTGGCAAGCGCCATCGCAATGACGACGCGCTGACGCATGCCGCCGGAAAGTTCATGCGGAAAGGATTCCAGCCGCTGCGCAGGGTTGGGAATACGCACCAGCGCCAGCAATTCCTTCGCCCTGTCGCGTGCCTGCCGGTGGCCGAGCGGCCGGTGGGCACGGATCGCCTCGATCAATTGGTAGCCGACGGTGAACAGCGGATGCAGCGTCGACAACGGGTCCTGAAAGACGTGGCTGACCGAGCCACCGCGCAATTGGCGGATGCGTTCGTCGGAGGCCGCGAGCAGATCCTCGCCGTTGAGATGGATCGCACCGCCGGCGATGCGGCCCGGTGGCGTCGGCACCAGTCCCATGATCGACATCGCCGTGACGGACTTGCCCGAGCCGGACTCGCCAACGATGCCGAGGACTTCGCCCTTCATAAGAGAAAGATCGACCCCGTCGACCGCGCGAAGCGTCGTTGAACCGAGGCGGAACTGCGTCTTCAGGCCGGCGACATCGAGCACGGAGCCGGGCTTGGTGCATGCCCCGCCCTCGCCCTCGGGAAGGTCGATCGCGGTGCGGCCCATCGGGCGCGTCAATGCGCCGGACTTCAAACGCGGATCGAGCACGTCGCGCACGCCGTCGCCGAAGAGGTTGATGCTCATGACGAGAAGGAAGATCACTACGCCGGGTACGATCGCGACATGCGGCGCGTTGAAGAGCACGCCGCGCCCGTCACCGAGCATGGAGCCGAGGTCCGCCTGTGGTGGTTGTGCGCCCAGGCCCAGGAAGGAAAGCCCGGCAGTCTCGAGAATCATCCAGCCCACAGTGGTCGACATGGTGATGGCGATGACCGGCGCGACATTGGGCAATATCTCGGTCGCGAGGATGCGCAGGTGGGACTTGCCCGCAAGCCGCGCCGCGTCGACGAATTCGCGCCGCGCCAGGCCGAGGGTCACGCCGCGTATATTCCGCGCAAAGAAGGGAATGTTGACGACCGCGATCGCGTAAAGGGCGTTGATCAGCCCGGGCCCGAGCACCGCGACGATGGCGAGCGCCAGAAGGATGTAGGGAAACGCCATCAGCATGTCGATGCCGCGCATCAGCAGATTGTCGGTGCGCCCGCCCGCATATCCGGCGATAAGACCAATCAGCGAACCGAAGAAGGCGGCGATCAATGTCGCCGAGATTCCGACCGCGAGGCTGACGCGCAGGCCCCACACGATGCGTGAGAAGATGTCCCGGCCCAGCGCATCGGTGCCAAGCAGATGCCCTTTCGAAAGCGGGCGCAGCAACCGGTCCGCCGGTGCGGTGACATTGGGATCGGGAACCGGAAGGACCGGGGCCAGCAGAGCGAGAACCACCATCGCCGACAGGATGACAAGGCCAGTCGTGGCGAGCCTGTTGTTCAGCATCAGCCGCACCGTGTCGGGACGGCCGGACGCGCGCGGGGCGGCAACGGCGCTCAACGTCGCAACCTTGGATCCAGCAGCGTCTGGACAACGTCAGCGCCAAGATTGAAAAGGACGTAGCTTGCCGCCACGACGAGCACGCCGCCCTGGACCAGCAGGATGTCCCGGGTGGCGATGGCGTTGACCAGCATTGCGCCAATGCCGGGCCACTGGAACACCGTCTCGATATAGACCGCACCGCCCAACACGAAGCCTGCCTGGATGCCGATGACCGGAATGACGCTGACGAGCGCGACCTTGAAGGCGTGCACATAGACGACGCGGCGCTCCGTCAACCCCTTCGCGCGTGCGGTGCGGATGAAGTCCTGCCGGAGGACTTCGAGCATCGCGGTGCGGGTCAACCGCGCTATGACTCCGGTAGCGACCGCTGCCAGGGTGATGGCCGGCAGCACGAGATGATGGAGAAGATCCGGCAGGTCGCCACCGCCATAGATGGCGTACATGCCGCTTGCCGGAAACCAGCGCAGCTTCACCGCAAACCCGAGGATCAGCATCAGACCGAGGAAGAATGACGGCGTCGAGATGCCGATCAGCACGACCAGCGTGATGACCCGGTCGGCCCAGCCGAACTGGCGCACCGCCGAGACGATGCCGGCGAGCAGACCCAGAACGGCGCACAGCACCAGCGCCGCCCCCGCCAGGATGAGCGTCGCCGCATAGCGTTCCGTGACTTCGTCGAGCACCGGCCGATTGAGTGCGAAGGAACGGCCAAGGTCGCCCTGCAGCAGGTTTGCGAGCCAGATCAGGTATTGCTGTGGCAGCGGCCTGTCGAGGCCGAGTTGAGCATTCAGCCGCGCGACGTTGTCCGGCGTGGCGAAGTTGCCGAGGATCGCGGTCGCAGGGTCGCCGGGTATCAGCGCCATGATCAGGAAGACGATCACCGACAGGCCCAACAGGACCGGAACCACGGCCAGAAGCCGCTTGGCGATGTAGGCACTCATGCGCGCAGCCGTCGGCTCAGTTCTTCACGACGTCGTGGAGCATCAGGAAGAACGAAGGCTGCAGGGAGAAGTTTTCCACATTGGCCGTCGTCACCGCGCCCTGCACCCAGTTGGCGACGAAGATCCATGGCGCGTCGTCATGCACGATCGCCTGCACGTCCTTGTAAAGCGCGGCGCGCTCTTCCTGGTCGGTGACCATGCGCGCCTGGTCGAGCATCTCGTCGACATTGGGGTTCGAATAATAGCCGGAGTTGAAACCGCCCTCTTCAGGCAACGCGGCGGAGCGCAGCGTCAGGAAGGGCAGCGTGTCGGGGTCGTTGGTCATCCACGCCATCTCGGCCATGTGTGCCTTGCCTTCGAGTCCCGGGTTCACCTGCCCGAGATAGGTATTCCACTCATAGGTCTCGATGCGGACGTTCATGCCGACCGCCGCAAGATCGGCCTGGATCGCGGTGCCCATGGTGACCGGATCAAGCATGCCCGAGCCGCCCTCGGTGACGTAGAAGACAATCTCCTCGCCGTCATATCCAGCGTCCTCCAAAAGCGCGCGGGCGCGATCCGGATCGTAGGGATAAGGGTCCACCTCCTCATTATAGGCCCATGCGAACGCGGGCGGCACCGGCCCCGCCGAAACCTCGGCGGCGCCCTGCAACACGTCGTTGACCAGGGCTTCCTTGTTGACCGCGAAATTGGCCGCCTGACGCATGGCGAGCTCCTGGAACGGACCCTCCTTCATGTTGAGCATCACATACCAGACGTGAGGCCCTGCCTGCTCATGCACGGTAAAGTCCGCCGCCTCGCGGAACTGGCCGATGGAATCCGGCGGCACTTCGACCATGATGTCCAGACCCCCGGAAAGCATCTCGGCGACACGCGTGTTGGCATCGGTGATGGGCCGGAAGACGACAGCCTCGAGCGACGGCGCGCCGTCCCAATAGTCGGAGTTCGCGGTGACCACCACGCGCTGGTTGCTCTGCCACTCGGCAAAGCGGAATGCGCCGGTGCCCATCGGATTGCGCCCGAATTCCGGGCCCGACTCCTCGACGGCCGCTGGCGAGACGATCAGCCCGGTGGGATAGGCCAGGTTCGACAGGAAAGGCGCGAAAGGCTGGCTCAGCTCGAACTCGACCGTATGCTCATCGACCGCGGTCACTTCCTCAACGGACGAGAAGAAGAACGACAGGGGGAACGGGCCGGTATCGTGGAGGGGATGCGTTTCCTCCAGCATGCGGTCGAAATTGAACTTGACCGCCTCGGCATTGAAGGGCGTCCCGTCGTGGAAGGTCACGCCTTCGCGCAGCCGAAACGTGTAGGTCCGTGCGTCGTCGGAGATCTCCCAGCTCTCGGCAAGCGACGGCTCGACCTCCAGCGTGCCGTCAGCAAACCGCACCAGCCCATCATAGATGTTGACGAGGATGCGAAAATCATTGCTCGCCGTCACGGCGTGCGGATCGAGCGACTGGGGTTCGGCTATCTGGCCCACCACGACCACGTTCGGCGGCGTCTGCGCGAAGGCCGCCGGCGCGAATGCCGGTAGCCCTGCGGCCGCCGCGGCAGCGATCAAGCGTTTCATGGGATTGTCCCTCTTCCGATTTCACTGCGCGAGGGGGAATCAATCATGATCAATTCGTAAAGACAACAATCCGTCGTGATTTTGATGGCGTACGAACACACGATCGGGTCTGTATGATCTCGATAATTTGCGCCGAAACGGCTGCCTTACCGG
>CAZEEC010000023.1:0-23913 GCA_964511105.1 uncultured Mesorhizobium sp. | reverse complement strand
CTTGGAGCCTTGGGTAGATGGACTCATTCGAAATCAACAAGCTGATCGGCGCGTTCCTGGGGGTCGTGTTCGTCGTCTTTTCGGTCAGCATTGTGTCGGACGCGATCTTTGCGACCCATGCACCCGCGACTCCAGGTTATGCGATTGAGGTAGCTGAAGAGGCTGCGGTCGAGGATGCACCTGCCGAGAGCGGACCGAACGTGCTTGAACTGCTCGCTGCCGCTGATCCATCCGCCGGGGAGGCCGCTTTCCGCCGCTGCGCATCGTGCCACACCGTCGAGAGCGGCGGTCCCAATCGGGTGGGCCCAAATCTGTGGGGCGTCCTTGGGGGGCCTGTCGCGGAGCAGGAAGGGTTCTCCTATTCGGCTGCCATGGAAGAATATTCCGAAGGTGGCACCAAAAACTGGGAATTCGCGAATCTTGGTGCGTTCCTGGCCTCGCCGCGTTCCTACATTCCGGGCACGACCATGGCGTTCGCTGGTATTCGCGATCAGCAGGAAGAGGCGAATCTGCTCGCCTATCTGAACCAGCAATCGGACAGCCCGCTGCCGTTGCCGGATGCTGCTGCCGAAGAGCCGTCTGCAGACGATGAGGTAGCACCCTCTGAAGGCGAAGAGGCCGCACCTGCCGCTGACGAGGCAGCGCCCACGGAGGAGGCGG
This sequence comes from uncultured Mesorhizobium sp., assembly GCA_964511105.1. Lineage (GTDB taxonomy): Bacteria > Pseudomonadota > Alphaproteobacteria > Rhizobiales > Rhizobiaceae > Aliihoeflea. The sequence continues at coordinate 23,253 of CAZEEC010000023.1, read as the reverse complement.
CGCCCGCCGAAGACGCTCCCGCAGGGGAAGCGGATACCGTAGACGTTGAGCCCGCTCCGGTTGAGGAAGGGGTTGCTCCCGCCGAACCCGCGCCAGCCACGGAAGACGCACCTGCTGTGGAGCAGGATACCGAAGACGCTCCTGCAGGGGAAGCGGATCCTGTAGGAGTTGAGCCTGCTCCGGCTCAGGGAGGGGTTGCTCCCGCCGAACCCGCGCCAACCACGGAAGACGCACCTGCTGTGGAGCAGGATACCGAAGCCGCTCCCGCCGTCCCAGCGCCTGAAACCGACGGCACCGATGTTTCGCCTGCGGTCAACCCGGCTGTTCCGGCCGCCGATGGTCAGGTCACTGACGAAGAGCCAAGGGCGCCGGCCCAGAATTGAGGAATTATCTTCCTTGGATCACGAAAAAGCCGGGTTCTGCCCGGCTTTTTCTATGAGTTCATGATCTGTATGCCGCAAGTTTTACATGGTTGCTGGTTTAAATACGCGGCTGTTCGGCTACGTTGGGAGATCACAGAGGAGATGCTTCGCATGGGTTTAAACCGCTGGGGCAGGCGATCGAATTGGCCGTGGGTCGTGCCGGCGATGATGATCGCGGGGGTGAGCACCGCGTTTGCACAAGAGGCGCAAGGCGAATGGCGCACCACCTCGTCGCTCATCGTGATGGACGAACCGGGTGAAGAATTCCTGCATTATCCTTATATTAATCCCGATGCGCCCAAAGGCGGCACACTAAATCTGATCGTCACCGGCACCTTCGACAGCTTCAATCCCTTCATCGTCCGCGGCACGCCGGCAGCCGGTCTGACGACCTTTGGCGGGTTGCTCTACGACACTCTCATGCAGCAATCGATGGACCAGCCGGGGACCAGCCATCCTCTAGTCGCTGAAGCCTTCAAATATCCCGACGATTATTCGTCCGCGACTTATCGCCTGAACCCGGATGCGCGCTGGCATGACGGGGAGCCGATCACGGCTGAGGATGTGGTATGGTCGTTCGAGAAACTGACTGAACTCAGCCCTTCCTACACCCGATACTTTGCCAATGTGTCTGAGGTGAACGCGCTCAACGAGCGCGAGATCGAGTTCAAGTTTGACCAAACGGGCAACCGCGAATTGCCGCACATCATTGGGGATCTTGCCATCCTGCCGAAACATTGGTGGGAAGGAGAGGATGCGCAGGGCCGTCAGCGCAATATCGCCAATCCCACCCTTGAACGTCCGGTTGGCTCTGGGCCCTATCGCATCGATAGCTTCCGTGCCGGCTCCGAAGTGATCTGGACGAGGGTTGATGATTATTGGGCCGCCGAACTGCCGGTCAATATTGGGCGTTTCAATTTCGACCGCCGTCGCTACACCTATTTCCAGGACGAGAATGCGATCTGGCAGGCCTTCACCAAGGGCGGATTGCAGGATTTCCGCCGCGAGAACCGCGCGCAACGCTGGGCGACGGGTTACAACTTTCCGGCCTTTGACGCTGGGGCCGTCGTCAAGGAGGTATTTGAAACCAATGCCGGCGAGCCGATGCAGGGCTATTCGATCAATACGCGCCGGCCTCAATTCGCGGACCGCCGCGTGCGCCAGGCGCTGACCTACGCCTTCGATTTCGAAAGCATGAACCGGACGCTTTTCTACGATTCCTACACGCGCACCGACAGTTATTTCGAGGGCGGTGAACTCGAATCGAGCGGTCTGCCGGAGGGCCTTGAACTTGAAATTCTCGAGACGGTGCGTGATGAGGTGCCTGAAGAAGTCTTTACAGAAGAATTTGCGCTGCCGGTCTATGACAGCACCCAGGCGTCGCGGCAGAACCTTCGGCGTGCCTTCGAGCTTTTTCAGGAAGCCGGCTGGACCAATCAAGGCGGACGTCTCGTCAACGCGGACGGTCGACCGTTCCAGATTGAAATTCTTGGCAACAGTCCATCGGACGAGCGCGTAGCGGGCCCATATATTGAGAACTTGCGCCGCCTCGGGATTGACGTGTCGCTGCGCATCGTCGACATCAGCCAGTACATCAACCGCGTCCGCGCCTTCGACTTCGACCTGACAACGACTGTGCTTCAGCAGTCGGCTTCGCCGGGCAACGAACAGCGCGATTATTGGTCGAGCCAGTCGGCCAACATCGAAGGCAGCCGTAATTTGTCGGGCATCAACGATCCGGCAATCGACAAATTGATCGACCGCGTCATCTATGCTCAAGATCGCGAGGAACTGGTCGCGGCCTCACGCGCGCTCGATCGTGTCCTTCTGTGGGGGTTCTATACGGTGCCGCAATGGCATCTGCCGGAGGTGTGGGTCGCCTACTGGGACAAGTTTGGTCTACCCGATGAACAGCCCTCCTATGTTGGTGTGGATATTGAATCGTGGTGGATTCGGCCTGACCGTGAAGTTGAGCTCGAAGAGCAATTCGAGGATGCCGAATGACAGCACCGCTTGTTGATCGGCGCGGCTTTATGATGCTCGGCGCCGCTACTTTGGCGGCTGCAGCTTGGCCCAAGAACGCGCTGGCGCAGCTGCGGACCGACACGCCACTCCATGGTATCTCGCCCTTTGGTGAACTCAAATACGGTCCGGACTTCAGTCATTTCGACTATGCCAATCCGGACGCCCCAGGGAGGGGGACATTCAATTTTTCTGTTCCGAACTGGGGCTACAATCAGAACGTCCAGACATTCAACACTCTGAACAGTTTTGTGCCGCGCGGGGACGCGCCGCCACGTATGGAATTGTGCTTCGATTCGCTCTTCAGCGGCGCCTTAGATGAGCCGGCGTCTGCTTATGGCCGCTTGGCCGAAACGATATCGATCGCGTCGGACTTCAACAGCTTCACTTTCAAGCTCCGGCCGCAGGCCCGCTTTCACGATGGCACCGAATTGAATGCAGAAGATGTGGCCTTTTCCTATAATTTGCTGAAGGAACGAGGCCATCCGACCTTCGTTCTGGCCCTGTCTGAAATGGTCGAGGCGGTGGCCGTCGATCCACAAACCTTTCGTTTGACCTTTTCCGGTGAGCAGTCGCAGCGCACGATCTTTTCCGTCATCGGTTTCCCGATTCTGTCGAAAGCCAGCCTCGCGGACGCCCCGTTCGATGCCTCACAACTAAATCCATTGCTCGGCTCCGGCCCCTACCGGGTCGGGCGGTTCGCTGCGGGTCAGTGGATCGAATATGATCGCGTCGACGACTATTGGGGCCGCGATCTGCCCGTCCATCGGGGGCTTTACAGCTTTGATCGGATCCGCATCGAATTTTTCCGCGATCGCCAGGCCGGGTTCGAAGCCTTCAAGAAGGGGGATATCCACTTCCGACAGGAATTCACCGCGCGCACCTGGGCGTCCGGGTATGATTTTCCGGCTGTTGCCGACGGGCGCGTGGTCATGCGGGAATTTCCCAACGAGTTGACGCCCGCCATGCAGGCCTGGGCGCTGAATCAGCGACGCGTTCGGTTTCAGGATCCACGCGTGCGGCGCGCGATCGGCATGTGTTTCGATTTCGAATGGACCAACCGCAACTTGTTCTACGATGCTTATGCACGATCGAACTCCACCTTTGAACGTTCCGAATTTAAGACCGAAGGGGCGCCGTCCGAACAGGAACTGGCGCTTCTCGAATCGTTCCGCGGACAGGTGCCGGAGGAAGTGTTCGGCGAGGTCTATGTTCAGCCGGTCACTGATGGATCCGGACGTGATCGTACAGCGCTTCGCGAGGCCCGCCGTCTGCTGCAGGAGGCCGGCTGGCAGCCAGCCGGCCGACTTCTTCAGAACGAGGCTGGGAAACCACTGACCCTCGAGATATTGACTCAGGAAGAAGGCATCGTGCGCTTCACGACCCCCTTCATGGAGCGCCTTCGTGCCATCGGCATCGACGCCTCTATCCGGATGGTCGACGCTGCGCAATATCAGGCGCGGCAACGCGATTTCGATTTCGATATGGTGCTGATGGCCCTCTCCTTCAGTGCGCTGCCGACGCGCGATTCGCTAGCGAATCTTTTCCACTCGCGTGCAGCAGACCTGTCATCATCGCGCAACCTGCCAGGCACCAAGGACCCGGTCATCGATCAGTTGATCGACAAAGTCGGTCGCGCTTCCAGCAGCGAGGAACTGACAATAATTATGCGGGTGCTGGATCGCCTCTTGCGCGCGCGTTGCGATTGGATACCAACATACCACGCCCAGAATCACCGGGCCGCGTTTTGGGATATGTTCGGGTTCAAGGAGCCAAAGCCCGACTACGGCTTTCCCGTCGAGGCCTTGTGGTGGTACGACGAGGAGAAGGCGAAAGCGATTGGCAGGGCTTAGACTGATTTGACCACGGCTGGACCGAAGTTGATCTGATGGGCGCCTATATTCTTCGACGCCTATTGCTGATGATCCCGACGCTGTTCGGCATCATGGCGATATCGTTTCTGGTCATCCAGTTCGCTCCCGGGGGGCCTGTCGAGCAGGTGATTGCCAACATCACGGGGCAAGGCGGCGGCGCGACTGACCGCATCTCTGGCGGCGGCGCGGACTTCTCCCAGTTCGATGCAGGAAGTGAATCGAACTATCGTGGCGCGCAAGGACTTGATCCGGAGTTCATCGCGCAGCTCGAGCGCCAGTTTGGCTTCGACAAGCCACCGCTGGAGCGCTTCGGCAACATGATCTGGAACTACGCGCGCTTCGATTTCGGCGACAGCTATTTCCGCGATATCTCGGTTGTGGATCTGATCCTTGAGAAAATGCCGGTGTCGATTTCGCTTGGCCTCTGGATCACGCTGATCTCCTACGCGATCTCGATCCCGCTCGGCATTCGCAAGGCGGTGAAGGACGGATCGACCTTCGACATCTGGACGAGTGGCATCGTCATCGTTGCCTACGCCATTCCCGGCTTTCTTTTCGCCATCTTGCTGATGGTCCTTTTCGCCGGCGGTTCGTTCTTCGACTGGTTCCCGCTGCGCGGACTGACGTCCGAAAACTGGTCCGAACTCTCCTGGCCCGAACGCATCCTCGACTACTTCTGGCATCTCACACTGCCGCTGACCGCTATGGTGCTGTCCGCCTTCGCGACGACGACACTATTGACCAAGAACTCCTTCCTGGAAGAGATCGGCAAGCAATATGTGGTGACTGCGCGAGCAAAGGGCCTGTCAGAGCGGCAGGTACTCTACCGTCACGTCTTTCGCAATGCGATGCTGATCATCGTAGCTGGATTCCCCGGCGCCTTCATCTCGGCCTTCTTCACCGGCTCACTGCTGATCGAAAACATCTTCTCGCTCGACGGGCTCGGCCTGCTTGGCTTCCGTTCCGTGCTCGACCGCGACTATCCAGTTGTGTTCGCCACGCTTTATATCTTCTCATTGATCGGTCTTCTGGTCAGCCTTCTGTCAGACTTGATGTACACCTGGATCGACCCGCGCATCGACTTCGAGCGGAGGGATGTCTGATGTCCGACATCCAGTCGAAAGCGCAGGTCGAACAGGTGCGCGAGAAGGTGGCGCGGCCGTGGCTGTCGCCGCTCAATCAAAGACGCTGGCAAAACTTCAAGGCGAACCGACGCGGCTACTGGTCGCTCTGGCTCTTCCTCGTGCTCTTCGTGCTGTCGCTGTTCGCCGAGTTCATCGCCAACGACAAGCCGATCCTCGCCTCCTATCACGGCGAAATCCTGTTCCCGGTCGTGGTCGATTACCCGGAGGAAAAATTCGGCGGCTTCCTGGCTATAACCGATTATCGCGACCCGATCATTCAGGAGGAAATCGAGGCCAATGGATGGATGATCTGGCCGCCGATCCGCTATTCCTACCGCACGGTGAATAACGATATTCCCGAAGCGGCGCCGGCAAAACCGTCCTGGATGTATGATCACGAAACGCGTTGTCAGCGTTATTTCGAGGGGACGGATGATCCCAACTGCACGATCGGCAACTTCAACTGGTTGGGTACCGATGACCAAGCGCGCGACGTGGCGGCGCGCGTCATCTACGGTTTCCGCATCTCGGTGCTTTTCGGCCTCATCCTGACGGCTGCTTCGGCTGTCATCGGCGTCTCGGCCGGTGCCATACAGGGCTATTTCGGCGGTTGGACTGATTTAATCTTCCAGCGCGTGATCGAAATCTGGTCCTCGATACCGGTCCTCTATCTGATCCTGATCATCGCCGCGATCCTGCCGCCGGGCTTTTTCATATTGCTCGGCATCATGCTGCTCTTTTCATGGGTGGCATTCGTCGGGGTGGTTCGGGCCGAGTTTTTACGGGCGCGCAACTTTGAATATGTGAACGCGGCCCGCGCGCTCGGCGTCGGAAACACGACGATCATGTTCCGCCATCTTCTGCCGAACGCTATGGTTGCAACGCTGACCTTCCTGCCGTTCATCTTGAACGGATCGATCACGACGTTGACCTCGCTCGACTTCCTCGGTTTCGGCTTGCCGCCGGGCTCGGCCTCGCTCGGCGAGCTTCTGCGTCAGGGCCAGCGCAATCTGAATGCGCCTTGGCTGGGCATTGTCGGTTTCCTGTCGCTTTCGATCATGCTGTCCCTGCTCATCTTCGTCGGCGAAGCCGTCCGCGACGCCTTCGATCCAAGGAAGACGTTCAAGTGATTGCAGCGTTATGGTATAAACAGGCAAGGTTTCTACCCGGAGGTTGCGTTGGGCCTGAACATTAAGAACCCGAACGTGGAGCGACTGGCAAAACAGCTTGCTGCCGAAACGGGGCTGAGCATTACGAGAGCGATTGAGCAGGCGCTTGATGGTGAGTTGCGCCGGCTTCGTCTCAATGACGACTATGCAACGCGCAAGGCGCGGATCAAGGATCGGCTTCGCCGATCCGGGCCGACGCCGCCAGGCGTGACGAGTGATCATTCCGATCTCTATGATGAACTCGGACTTCCCAGATGATCGTGGATGCGTCTGCCATTTTGTCGATCATGTTGGAGGAAGAGGACGGTGACGTGTTTGAGGACGCACTGCTGCTTTCGCCGCAGCGTCACCACGTGATGTCGCCGGTCAACTATATCGAGGCAGCCGTTCGGATCGATAGCCTGAGCGGATCAGACAAGGGAAATCAGTTCGACCCGATGCTGAGTGATTTTGGCATTGAGCTTGTCGATGTGACGCCCGAGCAAGCTAGGCTCGCCCGCGAAGCCTACGCCCGCTACGGTAAGGGTAATCATCCTGCCAAGCTTAACCTCGGGGATTGCTTCGCCTACGCGCTCGCAAAGGCGCGCAACGAGAAACTCCTCTTCAAGGGCGACGACTTTCGCCATACCGACATCGAGGCGGCGATTTGACGGCCTCGCTTCTTTCCGTCCAGGATCTGTCCGTGGCCTTCACACAGGGTGGGCGTGAGCAGACCGCCGTCGATCATATCTCCTTTGAAATTGCAGCGGGCGAAACGGTAGCCCTGGTCGGAGAATCCGGGTCCGGCAAATCGGTCTCCGCCCTTTCTGTACTGAAGCTATTGCCCTATCCGGCGGCAAGCCATCCCTCGGGCAGGATCGTCTTCAATGGCGAGGACCTGCTGGGCCTGGACGAGCGCGCGCTACGGCGCGTGCGGGGCAACGACATCACCATGATCTTTCAGGAGCCGATGACGTCGCTCAATCCCCTGCATACGATCGAGCGGCAGATTGGTGAAATCCTCAAACTGCATCGCGGCATGAATGAGAAGCAGTCGCGGGTGCGAACGTTGGAGCTTCTAAACGAGGTCGGGATTCGCGAGGCCGAAAAGCGGCTCGGGGCTTATCCGCACCAATTGTCGGGCGGGCAACGTCAACGCGTCATGATCGCGATGGCACTCGCCAACGAGCCGAAGCTGCTGATTGCCGATGAACCGACTACCGCGCTCGATGTTACGGTGCAGGCGCAGATTCTCGAACTGCTGGGCCAACTGAAGACTCGCAACAAGATGTCGATGCTCTTCATTACACATGATCTTGGCATCGTCCGGCGCATCGCCGATCGTGTCTGCGTCATGACCAAGGGAAAAATCGTCGAAGAAGGTCCGACCGCCGAGGTCTTCGCCAATCCGAAGCACGACTATACCCGCCATCTTCTGGCGGCCGAGCCGAAAGGACAGCCTCCGGCTGCCGACGAGACGGCGCCTGTCGTCATGAAGGGCGACGACATCAAGGTCTGGTTCCCGATCAAGCAAGGCTTCTTTCGCAAGACGGTGGATCACGTGAAGGCCGTGGACGGCATCGATGTCATCGTGCGAGCCGGTCAGACATTGGGAGTCGTTGGCGAGTCGGGGTCGGGCAAGACAACGCTGGGGCTGGCGCTTTCGCGGATGATCTCGTCACAAGGCCGAATCATGCTGGGTGAAAAGGAAATCGGCGTTTTTTCATTCCGCCAGATGAAGCCGCTGCGCCGTGAGATGCAGATCGTCTTTCAAGATCCATTCGGCTCGCTGTCACCGCGCATGTCGGTGTCGGAGATCATCGACGAGGGTTTGCGGATCCACCAGCCGAGGCTCGATGCAGACGCGCGCGACCTTCTGGTCGTCGACGTGCTGAAGGAAGTCGGTCTCGATCCGGCGTCGCGGTTCCGTTATCCTCACGAATTCTCAGGCGGCCAGCGCCAGCGCATTGCGATCGCGCGCGCCATGGTTCTGCAGCCTCGTTTCGTGATGCTGGACGAGCCGACATCTGCGCTCGACATGAGCGTCCAGGCGCAGGTCGTCGACCTTCTGCGCGACCTGCAGAAGAAGCACCAACTCGCCTATCTGTTTATAAGCCACGATCTGAAGGTGGTGCGCGCGCTTGCGAACGACGTGATCGTCATGCGTAACGGCAAGATTGTCGAATATGGCACCAGCCAGCAAATCTTCGAAGATCCCGAGACCGACTATACAAAGGCGCTGATCGCCGCGGCTTTCGACATCGCCACAGCGCCCACCGGCGTTGTCAGCGAATAGATAATAACAGGGAAAGTTCATGGCTGAACATCGAGGGGGCCGCATTCTCCTGTCCGTGCAAGGTCTCAATCAGAGGCGCTGGCATACGCTTCTAGCGGCCGAACGAGAGGTGGTGCTGGAGCCGGATGGAGAGGCAGATCCGTCGATTGATTACGCAGTGGTTTGGAAGCATCGGCCGGGTCTTCTGGGCATGCTGCCAAATTTGAAGGCCATATTTTCGATCGGTGCGGGCGTCGACCATATCATGGCCGATCCCGCCTTGCCTGATGTTCCGATTGTCCGCGTCGTAGCGCCGAACCTGACTGAGCACATGACGAACTACGTGGTCTGGCGTGTGCTCGATCATCATCGGCAAGGCATGTTCTATCGTCAGGAGCAGGCGCGGAAGAACTGGCGCGAGATTTCCCAGCCGGCCTCCGCCGATATCACGGTGGGCATTTTGGGCCTGGGTGCGCTCGGGCAGGCAGCGGCACATGCATTGGGGGCTGTAGGCTTTCCGGTCCGAGGTTGGACGCGCACCCCTCGGATCGTCGAGAATATTCAGACGTTCAGCGGTGAGGAAGGCCTGGGATCCTTTCTCAGCGGAACCGACATACTGGTTGTCCTTCTCCCCCATACGCCTGCAACCGAGGGGATCGTGGACTACGACATGCTCTCCAAGCTGCGCCGCGACAACGGTCTGGGCGGCCCTTGTCTCATCAACGCCGGCCGAGGCAGGTTGCAAAAGGAGGCAGATATCCTGCGCGCACTGGACGACGGGATCTTGAAGGAAGCGAGCCTCGACGTCTTCGAAACCGAGCCTCTGTCAGCGACCAGCCCCCTCTGGTCGCATCCGCGCGTATTCGTCACCCCACATGCGGCTGCAACCTCCGACGCGCGCCATATAGTACCCTTGATACTGGAGCAGATGAACCGGCTGGAGCGCGGAGAGCCTTTGCAGTTTCTGGTCGACCGCAAGGCGGGGTACTAGGACATTTAAGGCCGGCGGAAACCCGTCGGCGCGCCGTAGAGATAGCCGATGCGCGCTACGGCGTCGGCCAAGGGCTCCCGGGTGACGGCCATGCTATGTCCGCTCGCGTGGATGATCGATCGGTCGTCGGTCAAGATCGCAACGTGACCTTTCCAGAACACCAGATCGCCACGCTGTAGGCCGGCGAGATCGTCACCCACCTCTAGTGCGCTGCCGATCGTGTTGGCCTGCATGTCTGTGTCGCGCAAAACGGATGCGCCGGCCATGCCCAGTGCGAGTTGGACGAGGCCGGAACAGTCGATGCCGAAGCCAGACGTCCCGCCCCATAGGTAGGGCGTGTGTTCCAGGCGCTCCGCGGCGGTAACGAAATCCGTCTCGCGGCGGCGAAGCGGGCGCAGATGGTCGAGAATCATCGCTTCGCCTGTGGCCAAAACGGCGTAGCGTGTCCCGCGCGTCTCAGCCTCGCCGACGATGCGGACCATTGCCCCCATGGAATGGTCATTCGTTCGTGGAAACCGCAGATCGGGGGCACGATAGACGAAGCTGCGTTGGGCGATGACGACGTGAGTTGCAGCGTCGACAGGCCCGAGCGCCGAAGATGGGGCATAGCCGACATACCCGTCAGCCTCGGCCTGCAACCAGGCCCAGCCCTCATGCTCATCGAAAACGCGGACAATGGCGCCATGCAAGAGTTGGGTATCGATTCCGACGTCTATACGAGGCTCCGGCCGCAGGTCGACGGTTGGCACCCGGACTTGCGCGCGCTTGCCCTCGACGAAACGGGGAGCGCCGACCTGGCCTCGCAGGGCGGACGAAGCGAGATCTGGCCGATATGCATGAAGGCGGCGGTCAGGTTTGGCCATCGCACATCACCGGCCGTAGCGCGTTTCGAGAATATGCATCAGCGCGCGGATCGCCTGTGCCTCGCCGCCGACCGGCGCATGTGGCTTTTCGCTTGGATTCCAGCCGAAAATGTCGAAATGGACCCAACTGCGGGCCTTTTCGACAAAACGCTGCAGAAAAAGCGCGGCCGTAATCGAGCCGGCGAATGCATCCTTTGTGACGTTGTTGCTGTCGGCGATGGGCGACGCCAGTTTCTTGCCGTAGGGTTCCCAGAGCGGTAGCCGCCAGATGGGATCGGCGACCGCACGGCTTGCGCAAGACAAATCGCTGGCCAAATACTCGTCATCGGTGAAGAAGGGCGGCAGGTCAGGCCCCAAAGCCACGCGCGCCGCTCCGGTCAACGTCGCCATATCGACGAGAAGGTCAGGCTTTTCCTCGTCGGCAAGCGCGAGAGCGTCGGCCAGGATCAGCCGTCCTTCGGCATCGGTGTTGCCGATCTCGACGGTCAGACCCTTCCGGCTCGTCAACACATCCCCCGGTCGGAAAGAATTTCCGGCGATGGCATTTTCGACGGCGGGGATGAGCACGCGCAGGCGCAGATTGAGCCCTGCCGCCATGATCATGGAGGCGAGACCGAGCACGTTTGCAGCACCACCCATGTCCTTCTTCATGAGGAGCATGCCGCTCGCCGGCTTGATGTCGAGCCCGCCCGTGTCGAAACAGACGCCCTTCCCGACCAGTGTCACCTTGGCGGCATCGCGCGGTCCCCATGACAGGTCGATCAAGCGCGGAGCTTGGTCCGATGCCCGGCCGACCGCATGGATCATCGGCAAGTTTTGTTTCAAAAGAGCGTCACCTTCGATGACCGCAATTTCGGCATCGTAGGTTCTTGCGAGGCTGCGGGCAGCTTCCTCGAGATCGGCTGGTCCCATATCGCTCGCCGGCGTGTTGATGAGATCGCGCGCAAGATGGATTCCGGCGGCTTCGCGGGTGACGCGCGCATGATTGGCTCCATCTGGCAATTGCAGACGCACGTTGCGCGAACTGTCCTTGCGGTAGCGGTCGAAGCGATAGCTGCCGAGGAGGAGCGCCAACGAAGCCAGATGCGCATCGAATTGTCCGGAGGCAAAAGCCCAATCGCCTTCCGGAAGTTCGCGAGAGAGGCGACCGAGCGCGAATGTATCTGCTGGATTGCCGCTCGCGTCGATGCCGACCAGTGCACCTGCCGCTTCGCCGTCCTCACTGGGGATGATGAGAACCTTCCCGGGTTTCCCGGTAAAGCCGCATGCGGTGGCCCATCTTCGGGCGCGCGAGTCGATTTCCGCGTCATCCAGCCTGTTCTCCTTGACCACATGAATGGGCCAAGCCGATTGAAGCGGCGTCTGGCTGAGTTCGATTGGCATGGGTGCTCCTGAGATGGCTGTGCGAAGCAGCAGCCAGATCTATTAACGCTCCATTAGGGTTAACGGAATATTGCTTGAAAAGTAAGCGAGGTGCTTCGGCGCCAGCCATGAGCCCAAATGAAATTTGGAGCATGAAAATGCCGATCAGTCGACAACCAGCAGCGCTTGGTAGGCCAACTGGGCTCGCGATCCTGGCCCTTGCCGCCGCCGTTGCGCTTTCGGGTTGTGCGGGTGCAAAGAGGCTCACGACCGGCTCCATCGACCGCACCACGACGCAGTCCGTCACGCAAATGACGGCCCCCGAACTGCGCGCCACTGCCGACCAACTCGGGACCGCCTACACTCGCGATCCCCAGGATATGAACCTTGCCATGCAATATGCATCGGTGCTTCAGATGGATGGCCGCACCGATCAGGCGCTCGCCGTGATGCGCAAGGCCGCGATCGATCATCCCCAGGAGCGCCAAGTCCTCGCCGCCTATGGCAAAGCGCTGGCAGCAGCGGGCGACCTCCAGCCTGCGCTCGATGCCGTGAGGCGCGCCCAGACACCGGAATACCCTGACTGGAAATTGATGTCCGCGGAAGGTGCCATCCTCGACCAGTTGGGACAAGCCAAAGAAGCACGTCAACTCTACGCACGCGCTCTCCAGATACAGCCGAACGATCCGAGCATCCTGTCCAATCTGGGGATGTCCTATCTGCTCGAAGGCAACCTCCAGCAGTCGGAAGCGCATCTCCAAAATGCGGTCGCGCAGCCCGGCGCGGACAGTCGGGTGCGTCAGAACCTGGCGCTCGTCATTGGCCTGCAAGGACGATTCGCCGACGCTGAGGCCATCGCCAGCCGCGAACTATCGCCAGACCAAGCACAGGCCAACGTTGCCTATTTGCGCTCCATATTGGCCCAGCAACATGCCTGGAACGAGCTTGCGGCTGAGGAAGGCTGAAACTTAGGCAACCGCTCGTTTTGTGTTGGCGACGGCTTTACGTACTTCAGGCGCAACGCGCGTTCCGAGGATCTCGATGGCCTTCATTAGCTTGGCATGGTCCATCACGCCGATTGCCATTTGGATGACAAAACGATCGAAGCCGAAGATCTCGTGATGTGCGAGGATCTTGTCGATCAGTTCCTGTGCGTCGCCGACGAACTGCGCCCCACGTGGCCCAGCAGCCGCTTCAAACTGCACGCGGCTTGTGGGCGGCCAGCCGCGCTCGCGCCCGATCCGGTTCATGACTTCGGCTTGAGCTGGATAGAAGGTATCGATCGCGTCCTTGCGTGTCTCGCCGGCGAATCCATGCACGTTGATCGACGTTTTCAAGGTCGCGGGATCACGGCCGAATTTTTGCGCAGCGTCGCGATAGAGCTTGAAGAATGGAGCAAAACGCGCCGGCTCACCGCCGATGATAGCCAAGGCAAGCGGAAGACCCAACATGGCCGCTCGGCCGACCGACTGTGGCGTGCCGCCCACCGCCAGCCAGATCGGCAGCTTGCCGTGAACGGGCCGCGGGTAGACGCCTCGCTCGGTGACGCGCGGCGTGTGTTGTCCGCCGTCCCAGGAGAACAGTTCGCCCTCGTTGAGCTTCAGCAGCATTTCGAGCTTTTCAGCGAACAGCGTGTCGTAATCGCCAAGATCGTAACCGAAAAGAGGGAAGGATTCGATGAACGAGCCGCGCCCCGCCATGATCTCCGCTCGGCCGTTTGTCAGATTGTCGAGCGTCGAGAATTGCTGAAAGACACGGATCGGATCATCTGAGCTCAAGACCGAGACAGCGCTCGACAGCTTGATGTTCTTGGTTCGCGCAGCGGCGGCTGCAAGGGCCACCGCTGGTGCCGACACCGCGTAATCGGACCGGTGATGCTCGCCCAGGCCGAACATATCGAGCCCCACCTGATCGGCAAGTTCGATCTCTTCTATGAGATTGATGAGCCGTTGCGCCGGCGTCGTCACGGCGCCCGTAACTGGGTCGGTGCCGACGTCACCGAACGTGTAAAGACCGATTTCCATGATCGTTGATCCTTCCATGATGGAAGGAGAGGTATGAAACGGCGCTTCGGTTTGCCAGCCCTCTGGCGTTGACAGTCTATTCGTCGTCGACGACACGCAGGCGCAGTGGCCCGGAGCGAGCCTCCACGGGGAGCTTCGCCGCCTTGTCGTCCATCTGCGGTCCGTCGAGTTCGAGCGCCTCGATCTTTTCGCCCCTCTTAGCCAGTTTTTCCGATGACGTGATGATCATCTCGATGTCGCGATTGGCCTGGCCAAAATGCGTCTGCAGTTTTCGGACGCGATCATCGAGGCGAGTTAGATCCTCCATCAGCCGGATAACCTCGCCTTGGATGAGATGCGCCTGCTCACGCATGCGCGCGTCCTTGAGAACTGCCTGGATCACCTGGATCGACAACATGAGAAGCGAGGGCGAGACGATGACGATCCGTGCGCGATGCGCTTTTTGAACCAGCGCCTCGAAACTCTCGTGGATCTCTCCGAAAATCGACTCCGACGGCACGAACATGAAGGCGGTGTCCTGCGTCTCGCCTGTGATCAGGTACTTCTCGGCGATTGCTTTCAGATGAACCTCGATATCGCGTCGGAAGGCTTGCACCGCTTGCTTTCGTGCTTCTCCGCTCTCGGCCTCGTCGGCGGCACGGATCGCGTTCCACGATTCCAGCGGAAACTTCGCATCGACGACGAGATCGGGTGCGCCGTTCGGCATGCGGATGATGCAGTCCGGCCGGCTGCCATTGGAGAGCGTGGCCTGAAACTCATAAGCGCCATTCGGCAAGCCGTCAGCGACGATGGCTTCCATCCGCGCCTGCCCAAAGGCGCCGCGCGTCTGCTTGTTCGATAGGATATGCTGGAGTTGCACCACCTGCCCCGCCAGTGACTGGATGTTGTTTTGCGCGGTATCGATGACGGCAAGCCGCTCCTGCAGCCGGGCTAGGTTCTCATGCGTCGATTTGGTCTGTTCGGTGATCGATTGGCCGAGCCGCGAGGTCATGCCGTCTAGCCTTTCGCCGATTACCTTGTTGAGTTCGGCCTGCCGTGATCCGAACACCTCGGCGATCGTGCTCATCCGTCCCTGCATTTCCTGCTGGGCACGCGTGATGTCTGCAAGACGTGCATCGGCCTCGCGAGCTCGCGCCACACTCTCTTCGGCGGCATCTGCACGCGCGCGCGCATTGCGCATAAGAGACAGCGCGAGGATCGCGAAAAGACCGACGATGAGGATGACGACCGCTATAGCCGCGTGCGCGACGGTGATGGTCGTGGAGCCCAACTGGGCGAGGGTGGCGGCGAAAGGACTCTCTGATGCGTTCATCATGAGAGTCTAGACGATTCGCTGATGTTCAATAAGTCCAAAACGTGAACACGACCACTCGGAATGTTGACGGGCGCGGTTCGAGCAACTACCTGACGGCGATGACGATCAAGCCTCTCATCATTCTGCCCGACCCGATCCTGCGCCAGGTCTCCAAGCCGCTCGAGCGCGTCGACGATGTGGTCCGTCAACTCGCCGACGACATGCTCGAGACGATGTATGAGGCGCCTGGCATCGGGCTTGCTGCGATTCAGATAGGCGAGCCGGTGCGGATGCTCGTGATCGACCTCGCCAAGGAAGACGAGGAGAAGGCGCCTCAGGTCTTCATCAATCCTGAGATCGTGCACATCGCTGATAGCTCGTCGGTCTATGAAGAAGGCTGTCTCTCGATTCCAGATTACTATGCCGAAGTGGAGCGGCCGGCGGCCGTGACCGTCGCTTATATCGACCGTGATGGCGACGCTCAAGAAGTTCATGCCGATGGGCTGCTGGCCACGTGTTTGCAGCACGAAATCGATCATCTGAACGGCGTGCTTTTTATTGACCATATATCGAAGCTCAAGCGCGACATGGTCGTGCGCAAGTTCAAGAAGCTCGCGCGCGACCGCGAGAAGGCGCCAACGCGTCTCGCCGGCTAGCGCACCGAATGGCTCTGCGCGTCATCTTCATGGGAACGCCAGCATTTTCGGCAGAGGCGCTGAAGGCGATCGTCGCGGCAGGCCACGATGTTGTGGCCGTCTATTCACAGCCGCCGCGCCCGGCCGGCCGGCGCGGGCTGGAGATGAAGAAATCGCCTGTCCACGACCTCGCCGAAAGCCATGGCATAGAGGTCCGCACGCCGATTTCGTTGAAAAGCGAAGCCGAACAGGAGGCTTTTCGTGCACTTGATGGCGATGTGGCGATTGTCGTCGCCTATGGCCTGCTTCTGCCCGCGGCAATCTTGAACGGCACGCGGCTCGGCGCCTGGAATGGCCACGCGTCGCTCTTGCCCCGCTGGCGAGGAGCAGCCCCCATCCAGCGGGCAATCATCGAAGGCGATGTCGAGACGGGCATGATGATCATGAGAATGGATGAAGGGCTCGACACCGGTCCGATTGCGTTGACCGAAAAAGTCGCCATTGGCCCCGACATGACGGCGGGTGAACTGCACGACGTGTTGAGCGATCTCGGTGCAAGGCTGACGGTCGAGACGCTCGCTCGGCTCGAAAGCGATGCGCTGCCGACCACGCCACAAGCGGAGGAAGGGGTCACTTACGCCGCCAAGATCTCCAAGAGCGAGACCCGCATCGACTGGGCGGAACCGGCGGAACGGGTGCACAATCGCATTCGCGGCCTGGCGCCGTATCCAGGCGCGTGGTGCGAGCCTGTAATCGGCGGCAGACCGGAACGGCTGAAGCTGCTTCGATCGACAGTAGGCCCCGGCGAGGGCCCACCAGGAACGATTGTCGACGGTCAACTGACCATTGCCTGCGGGGAGGGCGCGGTCCGGCTTGTGGAAGTGCAGCGCGCCGGCGGCAAGCTGATGGAAGCGCGTTCGTTCCTGCGCGGTGCTGGCTTGAAGAAGGGCGACAGATTGTGATCCGCGGACTGGTGATCCGTCCTTTCAGGGAGAATGACGTTGGCGGTGTGCGAGACCTGAACAAGGAAGCATTTGGCCGAACGGATGAGGCGCGTCTCGTCGAGGCGCTACGCGAAGCCGGCGATGATGTACTGGAACTCGTCGCAACGCACGAACAGGAACTCCGCGGCCACATTCTCTTTTCCAGGCTGATTGTTGAATCGGCACAGTCCAGGCATGACGCTGTCGCGCTCGCCCCCATCAGCGTGAGAAAAGCAAACCAGGGGACGGGGATCGGGCGCGCCTTGATCGAGAGCGCCCATCATATCCTGGAGAATGCTGGCGAAGCGCTGTCGGTGGTGCTCGGCGAGCCCGGTTATTATGGTCGGTTTGGCTATATGCGTGAGCGCGCGGAGATTTTTGAAAGCGATTATCACGGCCCCTACCTGCTGGCACTGCCGCTCGCGCCAGCGGCGCCATCCAGCGGCCGACTGGTGTATCCATCTGCTTTTGCTGACCTTTGACAGTGCGCTTTCGCCTCGACATCGAATATGACGGAACGCCCTATGCAGGCTGGCAGCGGCAGGCTGATTTACCGTCCGTTCAGCAGGCGATCGAGGACGCTGTCTTCCGGTTTACCGGCGAACGCGTGCGGATCCGCGGGGCTGGACGCACGGATGCGGGTGTACATGCGACCGGTCAGACTGCCCATGTCGATCTTGAAAGCGACTGGACGGCTGAAAAGCTGATGGGCGCCCTCAACGCGCATCTAAAGATGGAACGAGAGCCCGTTGCAGTTCTCGCAGTGGCCATAGTTGCGGAGGAATTTGATGCCCGGTTTTCGGCGACTGCTCGGCATTATCTCTATCGCATCTTGAACAGGCGTGCTCCCGCCGCGCTTGACCGTCGGCGAGCATGGCACGTCCCTAGACCGTTGGATGCGGCCGCAATGCATAAAGCCGCGCAGACACTCCTCGGCAAACATGACTTTACGACGTTCCGCTCAGTGCAATGCCAGGCCAGCAGCCCGATTCGTACGCTCGACAGGCTCGAAGTCATGCAGAATGGTTGCGTGATCGAGGTCCATGCTTCCGCCCGCTCGTTCCTTCACAACCAGGTACGCTCGATGGTGGGTTCGCTGAAGCGGGTCGGCGAGGGCAAGTGGCGAGCGGCGGATGTTCGCGCAGCCCTTGATGCGGCTGATCGCTCGCGCTGCGGCCAGGTTGCTCCGCCGGACGGGCTGTTCTTGATCAGGGTCGACTACGATTGAGCCAAGCCGAACAGAGTTTGCAGGGTGAGCAGGACCATCAGAGAGCCTACGAACATGCCGGCGAAGACGGCACTGGCCAGCAACGGTCCCTTGTTGAGAACGGCATTGGTGAGCCGCCAGGAGAGCACCATCGTGAACAGAAAAAGGCCGAGCGAAAAGGCGGTCAGGCTTTCACCGCCCTCCGGCCAGAACAGCCGGATCAGCGCTGGCGGCAGCATCAGCCAGATATAGATCGCCGCGCCCCAATTGCTGGCGACGACGTAATGAACGAAACGACCGGCGATACCGACTGGCTTTGCAAGTAGCGCGAGCGCGGCGAGCGGCGCCACCCAGGCGAGCAGATCGATGGTCGCTAGTCTGAGCACGATCGACAGCCGGCTACCGATGCCGTCGCCCTGATAGGCGATTTCATTGGCGAGCGTTACCCAGCCGACCGTCATCGCTGGCAGGGCCACGACGATCGCGAAGAACGAGGTCCAAAAGCCGTCGGCCGAAATATCGAGGAAGCGCACCCCATCCTTCTTCCCGGCCATGAGGTGCACCGCGCCTGTGAGCGATTGCTGAACGTAATCGGCCGAAGGCATGACCTGTTATCCGAACCAGTCTTCGAGAAAGCGAAGATAAATTTGCGTCAGTGTCTCAAGGTCGGCAAGCGCCACGCGCTCATCCACCATGTGCATCGTCTGGCCCACGAGACCGAATTCAACGACCGGGCAGTAATCCTTGATAAAGCGCGCGTCGGAAGTGCCGCCCGACGTCGACAAAACGGGACGCCGGCCTGTAACGCTCTCGATGGAAGTCGACAAAGTGTCGGTGAGCTTCTCGTTTCGGGTCAGGAAGACTGGGCTGGGACGGTCGCGCCAGATAAGGTCGTATTCGGCCGCGTTTTCCTTGCCGGGCCGCAAGCGTATTTGCGAGCGGGCGCGGTCGAGGCGCTGGCGGATTTCATCTTGCAACGTCTCGATTGTCCAACGGTCGTTGAAGCGAATGTTGAAGGCTGCTCTCGCTTTCGCTGGGACCACGTTGACTGCGAGATTTCCCACGTCGACGCTCGTCACTTCGAGGTTTGTCGGCTGAAAATCGACGGTGCCTTCGTCCAACGCTGGGTACATCAGCGCATCGAGCAGCGCGATTATGCTGCGGACGGGGTTGTCGGCGAGGTGCGGGTAGGCGGCGTGGCCTTGCCGGCCATGAACGATGAGCGTCGCCGATAGCGAGCCGCGTCGGCCGATCTTGATCATCTCGCCGAGCGCGTCCGGATTGGTCGGTTCGCCGACGATGGCAGCGTCCCAGCTTTCTCCTCTTTGCACGGCCCAGTCCAGAAGTTTCGTGGTGCCATTGATCGCCGGCCCCTCCTCGTCGCCCGTGATGAGCAGTGAGATGGAGCCTTTGAGCGGGTCGTGGCCAGCGAGGTAACGGGCGACGGCGGCGACGAAACAGGCGATGCCGCCCTTCATGTCGACGGCGCCGCGGCCATACATCATGCCATCGGCGATTTCGGCGGCAAAAGGCGCATGCGTCCAGGCTGCAGCGTCTCCTGGCGGCACGACATCGGTATGACCGGCAAACATCAGGTGCGGGCCGTTGCCGGAGAAACGGGCGTAAAGGTTTTCGACGTCCGCCGTGCCGTCCTCGGAAAAGGTCGGACGTTCGACTGTGAAGCCGAGCGGCTCCAGCATTTCTTCCAGGGCCGTCAGCGCTCCGCCCTCGGCGGGCGTCACCGACGGGCAGCGGACGAGGGTGGCGAGGTTCTGTACGGGATCGATCGGCATGCTCATATGTGCTCGATAGTCGATGCCCGCCCGCCTGTCACCCGATCAATATTTTAGGGCGGAGAGTCGGCTGAAGCGCCGTATTTGTTCGGGCTTTGGTCACCGGGAATGAGGCAGAGCGCAATAAAGGCGATGAAGTTGATCACCGGAACGAACATCAGGACGGCGAGAAGGCCCGGCCGTCCCAGATCGTGCAACCGCTTGGCTGCCAGCGCAGCCTGACACCACAAGGACACGAACACGACGACGCCCAGCACGGAGTTCCAAAACTCGAAACCCTGGCCGACCTGTTCGGCCACCGTCATGCGATAGAGCACAAAGAAAGTGATGACCGTCATCATCAATCCGCCGAGGAGGAACGCAAGCCGGCTGATGCGTCCCTTGAGGCCGAAGAAGAGCCAAAAGATCGAGGCCTGGTTCACGGTCTATGCCCGAAGAAGATCGTTAATCGACGTTTTTGAACGGGTCCTCTCGTCGACCTTCTTGACGATGACGGCGCAATAAAGGCTAGGTCCCGGCTCGCCATTCCCCATCGCCCTGCCCGGCAATGAACCGGCGACAACGACGGAATAGGGCGGCACCTCGCCATAGTTGATTTCGCCCGTCTCGCGGTCGACGATCTTGGTCGACTTGCCGATGAAGACGCCCATTCCCAGGACCGACCCTTCGCGCACGATACAGCCTTCAACCACTTCCGAGCGCGCACCGATGAAACAATTGTCCTCGATGATGGTCGGCCCAGCCTGCATCGGCTCGAGCACGCCACCGATACCGACGCCGCCGGAAAGATGAACGTTTTTGCCGATTTGGGCGCATGAGCCGACAGTCGCCCATGTGTCGACCATCGTGTCTTCCCCCACATAAGCGCCCAGATTGACAAAGGAAGGCATCAGGACAGCACCTGGGGCGATGAAGGCGGACCGTCTTACCACTGCATTCGGCACCGCGCGAAAGCCGGCACGCTGAAAATTGCCGGCACTCCAGCCATCGAATTTCGAGGGCACTTTGTCCCACCAGACAGAATCGCCGGGCCCACCCTTGATGATTTCCATGTCGTTCAGGCGAAAAGAAAGAAGGACCGCTTTTTTCAGCCATTGATTGACCGTCCATGAGCCATCCGCCTGTCGCTCCGCCACCCGTGCCTCGCCGCGGTCGAGCAGATCGAGCGACGTATCCACAGCTTCGCGAATCTCGCCCTTGGTGCCGACATTTATCTCGTCACGCGCATCAAACGCCTTCTCAATAGTCGCTTCCAGCGCTCCGAGGTCGGACTTGGTCATAGATTTGCTCCGTTACATCCGAGAGGAGCCGCACTCATGGCCGTTTCACACGGCTGCGGGTCGGCGCGGAAACTATGCCAAGCGCGATAAAGGGTCAATCGGCGCCAAAATGCGGGGTGCATGTGCGCGCATTTCGTGTTTTGACTGGACGAGCAAGCTCGGCGTCGAAACGGGTGATATCGAAAATTCGGGAGTTCCATGCAGCGAATGAAAACAGATGGCTGGTCGCCGCTGCCGCATTCCGACGAGGATCGTGAACGCGCCAGGAGCGTACCCGATACGCCGCAGACGCGCGCGCAGACCTATCGCCTGGCATGGGACGATGCGGAGTTCATGACGCGGCGAGAACTGCGCCCGGTGCGGCTGCAACTCGAGCTTCTCAAGCCGGAAATGGCGCTGGCTGAACGCGGCATCCAGTCGACCGTCATCATGTTCGGAGGCGCACGCATTCCCGAACCCGGCGGCGAGGCCTGGGCCGCAAAGAATGAGGTGCAGGAAAAGAACCTCTTGGAGAACGCCAAATACTATGACGAGGCCCGCGCCTTCGCCCGTCTCTGCTCGCTTCATGCCGCCACCTTCGGCTACCGGGAATTTGTCGTCGTGACCGGCGGTGGACCAGGTGTGATGGAAGCTGGAAATCGAGGTGCGCATGATGTCGATGCCCCGTCGATCGGATTGAACATCGTGCTTCCCCACGAACAGGCACCCAATCTCTATGTGACGCCGGACCTGTGCTTCAACTTCCACTATTTTGCCATTCGCAAGATGCATTTCGTCATGCGGGCCAAGGCCGTCGCCGTTTTCCCCGGCGGGTTCGGCACAATGGACGAGTTCTTTGAGACACTGACGCTGATCCAGACCGGCCGCATGGAGCGCGTGCCGGTAATCTGTTTTGGCAGATCGTTTTGGCAGCGCGCGGTCGATCTCGACTTTCTCGCCGAACAGGGCACGATTTCACCCGGTGACCAGCATATGATTGATTTTGTCGATACGGCGCAGGAAGCTTGGGACGTCATCGCACGGTTCTATGAGATCGGAAAATGAATGGTGCGAAAAAGGGCACTTCAGATGAAGACCGTCGCAGTCTGGCTGTTGGCAGTTGTTTGGTGTGTTGTGATCACTCTGGCCAGCCCTATTCTGGCGGCCGAAGAGGAGTGTCTGGAAAATCAGGCTTGGGAGCTTGCCGGCTGCGTTGATGTTGATTCGGTAATGGTCGAAGACCTGCAGATATCTGACGCTTGGTTGCAGGTCGCTGAGCCGGATCGCACGGTTGCCCGCGCGTTCGTCACGATCCTCAACCGCGGAAAAAAGGCGGACCGGTTGTTGGGCGCGACCTCGTTGGCGGCTGGTCGTATCGAACTGCACGAGATGCTCGGTGAGGGCGGTGTCCATTCGCATCCTGTGAAGGGCGTTGAGATTTTGCCTGGCGAACTGGTCGGACTGAAGTCTCGCGATCTGCATCTCCGGATGTCCGCTGTGACGAACAGCCTTCGTGCCGGCGACCGAATTGAGATCACGCTCGATTTTGAGAAGGCCGGACCGGTGGTGGTTGAATTTCTGGTACGCCAGTTACCGTCAAAGGAGGCACGCGCTCGTTTGTAATGACGGAACAGGTGGTGTCTCGGCGGCGTTCTCCAAGAAAGGAGATGGCATGATGGGACGCCCCGGCAGCGACGACGATATCATCAAGAACCAGCAGGAACGGGATATCGGTCACACCGAGCATCCGCAGGACTCGCTTCCCGACGAGGCGGAGAAGACGGATGGTGAGTTCGACAAGGACAAGCGCCCCGGCGTCTCGAGTGCGGAACAACTCGGCGATCTGCCGCCATCGCGCAATGCCGGCGTGAACCCCGAGGACGCAGTCGACGTCGTACCGGACCGGACGGCCGATCCACGCGTCTAAGTTAAGCGAGGAGTGATTCGAGAAACGACGTCAGATCGTCCGTCACATAG
>CAZEEC010000022.1:0-24287 GCA_964511105.1 uncultured Mesorhizobium sp. | reverse complement strand
CACCAAGGCCGAGATGGAAGCGCGCGCCCGGGCCAACGACTATGTCGCGATGCTGCGGCGCGACGTTCCCGGTTTCGAACGGGCCTGGCTGGTGGCCACAGGTCCGCAAATTGGCGTGCGCGAGACGCGCCATCCGGCGGCCCGCTATGAGATGACGGGGGAGGATGTGGTTGCCGGTCGCCTGCGCGACGACGGGATCGCGCGCGCCGCGTGGCCGATCGAACTCCACGGCGAGGCGGGAAAGCCGAGCTACACCTCAATCGGCGGCGCCGGCTATTGCCACGTTCCCTATGATTCGATCCGCGCCAAGGGCCTCGACAATCTGTGGTATGGGGGACGGGTGATCGGCGCGGATCCGAACGCCTATGGCTCGATCCGTGTCATGGGAACGGCGTTCGCCACCGGCCAGGCGGCCGGCGTGGCGGCGGCCGACCATGTCGACGCCGATCACCACAATGACGCGGCCCGCGTCCAGGCGAAGCTGACGGAGCAGGGCGCTCTGCTTTGACCCGATGTCCGAGGCAAGCCGCGCCACTTCGCTGAGCGAATGGCTGACATAGACGATCGGGACCTTCGTCTCGTCGCGCAGTTTTTCGATGAAGGGCAGGACCTCGGCCTTGCGCGCGGCGTCCAGCGAAGCCGAAGGCTCGTCCATCAGGATCAGGCGCGGGCTCGAGAGCAGCGCCCGGCCGATCGCCACGCGCTGCTTTTAACCTCCCGATAACCGTGCCGGCTTGCGTATGGCAACGCTGACGAGACGATCGGGCTGCTCGGCATCAGGTCGCGCTGCGCCAGATAGTTCATCCAGTCGAGATCGGCGGAGATGAAAAGATCGGCAGGGGCACCCTCCTCGATCTGCCTGGCGAGCGCGGAACTGCCGGCATAGGAAATCGCCGCCGAATTGCCGCCTGTGCCAGTCCATGCCGCGTTGATCGCGTCGAGCGCGTTCTTCAAGCTAGCAGCCGCGAAGACGGTGAACCGGTCTTGTGCCTGCGCCGGCTGAGCGATTGCCAGAACCAGTGCCGCGATCATCGGCAGGAATGCGCGCATGTTTTCCCCTTGGGCCTGCAACGGGACCAGATGAACACAGGGCCCGCACCTGCACAAGCGGTTCGCGACTTCCTGGGAGGGTAGGGCACCATCCCGACATGCCGCTGTGCCTCCGGTCCTTCTCAGTCGTGCTTGATGACCATGGTGCGCAGAACCGACAGGTCCTTCAGCGCCTCGAAGCCTTTCTCGCGGCCGTGGCCGGACTTCTTCATGCCGCCGAAGGGAAGTTCGATGCCGCCGCCCGCGCCATAGGCGTTGACGAAGACCTGGCCGGTCCGGATCTTGCGGGCGACGCGGGTGGCGCGGCTGGCATTTTGAGTCCACACGCCGGCGACGAGGCCGTAATCCGTGCCATTAGCAAGCGCCACGCCATCCGCCTCGTCCTCGAACGGGATCACCGACAGAACCGGGCCGAAAACTTCGTCGAGCGCCAGCGCATTGTCGCGCGGCACCCGGCCGAACATTTTCGGCGCGACATAGTAACCGCCGTCGGGAACGCCATCGGCAATCCTGCCTTCGGCCAGCAACTCGATCCCGTCCGTGGCCGCGTTGCCGCAGAAGCGCTCGACACGGCGCTTCTGGCCCGGATTGATGACCGGGCCGAGGTCGAGGTCCATCTCCGGCGTGCCGGCGGTGAGCTTGGAAAAACGTTCGGAAACCGCGCCGACGATGCGGTCATACGCCGATCGTTCGACGAGCAGCCGTGAGCCGGCCGAACAGGTCTGCCCGGCATTTTGGACGATGGCATTGACGAGCGAGGGCAGCGCCGCGTCGAGGTCGACATCCGAAAAGACGATCTGCGGCGACTTGCCGCCCAGTTCCAGCGTGCAGCCGATATGATTCTTGGCCGCCGCGATCTGCACCATGGTGCCGACTTCCGGGCTGCCGGTGAAGGACAGGAAGTCGAAGCCCGGATGGGCCGTCAGCGCCGCGCCGGCTTCCTCGCCGAGACCCGGCACGGTGTTGATCGCGCCTTCCGGAAAGCCGACCTCGGCGGCGAGTTCGGCAAGCCGCAGCGGCGTCAGGCAAGCGTCCTCGGCCGGCTTCATCACCGTCGCATTGCCCACGGCAAGCGCCGGGCCAAGCGTGCGGCCGAACATCTGCGCGGGATAGTTCCACGGGATGATCTGGCCGGTGACGCCATGCGGCACGCGCTCCGTCAGCGCCAGATAGCCGTTCAGGAACGGGATCGTGTCGCCGTGCAGCTTGTCGGCGGCGCCGCCGTAGAATTCGAAATAGCGCGCGCAGGCGGCGATGTCAGCGCGCGCCTGCTTCATCGGCTTGCCGCAATCGAGCGCTTCGAGTTTGGCCAGTTCTTCGGCATGGTCTTCGATGGCGCGCGACAGCTTGAGGAGCAGCCGGCCACGCTCCAGCGCGGTCATCCGGCCCCACGCGCCCTCCTCGAAGGCGCGCCGCGCGGCCTTGTAGGCGCGGTCGATATCGGCCGCGTTGCCGGCCGCGATGCGCGCGACGATCGCCCCGGTCGCCGGCGAGACGACATCGACCGTTTTGCCGCTCTCATTCGCATGCCATTGATTGTCGATGAAAACGCCCTTGGCTTCCATGATGCTCGCGGGGCTGGGCTGGGTCTGGATGTTCATGGCGGATGCCTTTCTGTCTGGACGTTCCGGTCCGAAGTCATGACCTGTCAATATGGTCGCTTGCGGGAAGACGCAAGGCGGCAACGGATCGTGCGGAGCGGGAAAGCATGCCTCATGCCAAACGATGGCGTCGGTCAAGATTTCGTCACGTCAGGTCCCGATTGACGGCGCATTCGCCTGCCAGAAGCGCGCGTCATCAATCTTCTACAGAGTAGATCATGTTCAAACCGCTTGTCGCGGCGACCGCTTTCGCGCTCGCTGCCATTTTTTCGGCCGGCCATGCCGCTGCCACGGCTACTCCCGACAAGCCCGCGGTGGCGGGTGAAGCCTCGGTCTACCGCAGCTACAACAGCGAGATCCAGTGCCTGACGGAAGCGATCTATTTCGAGGCACGGGGCGAGCCGGTGCGTGGCCAGGTCATGGTGGCGCAGGTCGTCTTGAACCGGGTCGACAATCCCTATTATCCCGACAGCGTGTGCGGCGTCGTCTATCAGAACGCGCACCGCAAGAATGCCTGCCAGTTCTCGTTCGCCTGCGACGACATTCCCGACAAGCTCACCGAAAAGGCTGCGCACACAATGGCGCGCAAGATCGCGACCTTCGCCTTCAACTGCGACGAGACGTGCAAGGAATCGCGCGGCGACATCGCCCAGTCGACGCATTACCATGCCGACTTCGTCGCGCCGTTCTGGTCGAAGAAATTGCGCAAGACGGGCAAGGTCGGACGCCACATTTTCTATTATACGGCGACCATGTAAGCTCGGGTGACGGATCGAAGGGACGCGGGTGGCAAAGCGCATCGTTCTTCTGGGCGGCGGTCATAGCCACATTCAGGTCGTCGAGGCGCTTGGTCGCGACCCCGTTCCGGGCTTTGAGGTCGAACTGATCTCGCAGGAGCGCTTGGCGCTTTATTCCGGCATGCTGCCCGGCGTCGTCGCGGGGCATTACCAGCGAAGCGAGGCCGAGATCGATCTTGCGGCGCTGTGCCGGACGCATGGCGTTTCCTTTCGGCAAGCGCGCGCGAACGCGATCGACCGCCGCACGCGCAGCCTTGGGCTGGAAGACGGCGAAACCGTCGGCTACGACCTGCTCTCGATCGACGTCGGCAGCGAAACGTCGACGGGCGCCATTTCCGGCACGGCCGAACATGCGCTGCCGGTCAAGCCCTTGGCCGTCCTGCTTTCGGCGCTTGAGCTGCTGCTTTCAGAGACGGCAGATTCTGACCGGCACAAGAGGCTGACCATCGTCGGCGGCGGCCCGTCCGGCGTCGAATTCGCTTTGGCGCTGCGGCACCGCCTGGGTCCAACGGCGCGGCTCCAACTCGTCACGAGCGGCGAATTGTTGCCGGGCGAACCGCCGGGCGTGCAGCGCTTCTTTCGCGCGCGGATCGCCGGCGCGGACATCGCGCTTCACGAACATGTCGAGATATTGCAGGTCAGGGCCGACGCGCTCGAACTTGCAGGCGGGCTCGTCCTGGCGAGCGGGCGCACCATCCTGGCGACCGGGGCAGCGCCGCCCGCCTGGCTGGGGCAGACGGGACTGGCCCTGCATGACGGCTTCATCGCCACACGGCGCACGCTCCAGACGCTCACCGACCCCGACATCTTCGCCGCCGGCGACTGCGCCTCGGTGGTCGCCGATCCGCGCCCCAGGGCGGGCGTCTTCGCCGTGCGTGCCGGTCCGATCCTCGCCGCCAATCTGCGCGCCCGCGCGCTCGGGCTCGCCTTGCGCGACTGGCGCCCGCAGCGCCGCTATCTCGTCATCATGTCGGCGGGCGAGAAATATGCGGTGGCGTGGCGGGGAAAGCGCCTGTTCGTCAAAGGGCGCTGGGTGTGGCGCCTGAAGGACCGCATCGACCGGCGCTGGCTCACCCGCTTTCAGATCAGTTGAACGCCGCTGCCAAGCCGGTTCGCGGCCGCCATGGCGTCGATCCGCCGGCGTCCGGAATATAGTGGCCGATCAGTTCTTCCATATGGGCGTTGCGGCTCTTGGCGGTCTCGCCGCCCATTACGACGGCCACGAACTGACGCCCGTTGCGGTCGACAGAGGTGGCGAGATTGAAGCCCGAGGCGCGGATATAGCCGGTCTTCAGGCCGTCGACCCCGGCCACGCGCCCGAGCAGGTCGTTGTGGCCGCGAATGGTCTTGCCGGCGAAGGTGAATTCGCGATTGTTGAAATAGTGGTAATGGTGCGGGAAGCGCTTGCGCAGCGCGATCGACAACAGCGCCATGTCGCGCGCCGTCGTCCGCTGGCCCGAATCGGGCAGGCCGGACGCGTTGCGGAACGTGGTCGACGCCATGCCCATCTGGCGCGCGCGCTGCGTCATCAGGACCGCGAAGTTCTCCTGCGTACCGCCAAGGAATTCGGCCACCGCGACGGCGACGTCATTGGCCGAGCGGATGATGAGGGCGCGGATCGCGCTGTCGACATCGATGCTGGCGTCCTGGCGAAAGCCGATCTTGGTCGGCGGCTGGCGGCGCGCAGCATCGGAGACCGGGATCGGCGTGTGCTTGGCGATCCGCCCTGAATCGAGCGCCTCGAACAGCATGAAGACGGTCATCATCTTGGTCAGCGATGCCGGATAGCGCAACTGGTCGGCATGGGCCGAATAGAGCGCGCGGCCGGAAGCGACATCGACGACGATCGCGGCGTACTTCTCGGAAGGAATGGGCGGCGGCGGTTCGGGCAGAACCGAGGTCGTGCAGGCGGCAAGGAACAGGCAAAGCGCCACCAGCGCCGCGGCCGGCGCCCTCCAGGCGCGCTCCGATAGTCCGTTCATCTTCAAAGGCTCCCGCATGACCCCGATATCCCGGCAGACCGTTCTGCCTGAAATAGGGTTAAGCGGCGATGAATGGAGAAGGCGCCGACGCCCAGCGGGCGGATCTCTGCGCGCCCCGTGCTCCGATCGCGTCGCCGTCCCAGCGGCCGGAGTGCGTTACTCGCCAGGATGGATGCGATGATCCTTCCGGCGGTCATAGATGATCCAGCCGAAGGCGCCCGCGCCGACCACCAGCGGGAAGACGTACCAGAAAAAGATGTCGAACGTCATTCTTGAAGGCTCCTGAGAACTCGTCTCGCTGCCAAATGTAGGCCTATAGCAGCGAAAAACCAAACCGCGATGCTGATGAATTGCGCCCAGCCGCCCTGGGCCGGTACAAGTGCGAACACCTGACCGAGCACGCCTATCGCGAAAAACGCCGTTGATGTCCTATCCAAGGCATTGGCGGTGAGCTTGGTTCGTTCGTTGTGGATCAGGGCCATGCTCGGTCCGTGCGGCGTCAAGCGTGGCAACATGATGCATCGGCAGGCTGCTCGTTGACAACTGGCTGATTTGGTCGGATGATCAGATCAAGTGACCAAATCGCAGGTGGAGGCGACGTGGAACTGCAGGCTGGACGGATCTCATCACTGCCGAAGGAGGCCAGGCGCGATGTGCAGTCGCTGATCCTGGACGCGGCCGAGACCGTCTTCGCGCAACGTGGCTTCGATGGCGCCACGACGCGGGCGATCGCCGAACTGGCGGAGGTCAATCTGGGCCTCATCCACTATCATTTTTCCAACAAGGAACTGCTCTTCGAGCGGGCCGTCGAGCGGCGCGTGGAGGCGATCAACGGTCGCCGATATGAGATGCTGCAGTCCGTTCGCCAGACGCCGGAAGGCGCGACGCTGGAGCGCGTTTTCGAGGCGCTGATGCGCCCGCCGATCGAATTCGGGGCCGACCAAGCGGAGAGCAGCAATTATGCGCGCATCATCGTCCAGATCGCCTCGGGCCTAGATGAGCGATCGATCCGGCTAACGTCGCGCTTCTTCGACGACATCGCCCGCGAGTTCATTGGCGAGATCGAGGCCTGCGTGCCGGGACTCAGCCACGAACAGGCGACCTGGGCGTATATGCATGCCATCTCCATCGGCATGTTCCTGATCGCTCGCACCGGACGCGTCGTCGCTTTATCGGGCGGCGCCTGCCGCGAGGACGAACTCGAGGCGACGATTGCCCGCGCCATTACATTCGTATCAGCCGGCACCCGGGCGCTGACGGAAGATTTTTTGAATCCATTTTCAAGGAGGAAATGAAGCATGAAACTCAATGCACGTCTTGCAGTCATTACTGCAGTCCTGGCTGCCTCGGCGGCGATGCCCGCTTATGCGCAGGAAATTCCGGTTACCGTGGTCAATGGCCATCCGCCGGTATTCCTTTGGGTGAAGCATCTGACGGAAACCTTCATTCCGACCGTCGATGCGGAACTCGAGGGAACCGACTACACGATCAACTGGACCGAAGCCTATGGCGGCACGCTGGCCGCGGTCGGCGGGGAACTGGAAGCGATCGAGGACGGGCTGGCCGAGATCGGCGCCATCCCGACCGTCTTCGAGCCGACCGCTCTGCCCTTGCAAAACGTGACCTATTTCACGCCTTTCGGCACTCCGGATGCGCAAACGGTGATCACGGCGGTCGACAAACTGCACCAGGACATGCCGGGCATGATCGAGACATGGGAAAGCTACAACGCCGAATATCTGGGCGGCGGCTTCGCCCTCGACAATTATCTTCTCATGACCAACTTCCCGGTCACGTCCATCGATGACCTTCAGGGCCGCAAGATCGGCGCGCCCGGACCGGCCGTCAACTGGCTCGAAGGGACGGGTGCCGTCGGCGTGGCGGGCAACCTCACGACCTACTACAACGATATCCAGACCGGCGTCTTCGACGGGACGATCGTCTTCCCGACCGCAGCGGCCCCGGCCAAGCTCGAGGAAGTGGCGCCGCACGTCCTGATCACCGATTTCGGCGCGCAGTATGCCGGTTCCCTGGTCGCCAACAAGGATTGGTACGACGAGCAGCCGGAAGAAGTGCAGGCCGCCTTGCGCGCCGGCGCGGAAGCCTACACCGACGCATATATCGCCGAGCAGCAGACGCGCGTCGAAGCCGCGCTGAACCAGATGGAAGAGGGCGGCGCGACCATCACCAGGCTGAGCGACGAGGAGCGCGCCAAGTGGGCGGACGCGCTTCCACAGATCGCCAATGTCTGGGCCGAGAATGCCGATGGCCAAGGGCTGGCGGGGTCGGAGGTTCTCGACGCCTATATCGGCCTTCTCAAGGAAGCCGGCGTCGATCTCCCGCGGGACTGGACGCAGCGTTAAGTCTGAAGACGCGGGGCCATTTTCCCCGCGCGTCCTCTCTCCAACAGGAAGAAGAAGCGTGGCCACGACACCGGAAACACCGACCGGTCTGCGGAGCTTTGACATTGCCTTCAAGCTCTTTGACCGCTTGACCGCACTGATGAGCACAATCGGCACCGTCGCCATTTTGTTCATCATGTGCCTCATCACCGCCGATGTCGTTGGCCGCGCGTTTTTCGGACGACCGATCGCGGGCGTGCCCGAGATCGTGTCGATGCTGATCCTGAGCATCGTCTTTCTTCAAATAGCCAACACGCTTTTGCGCGGCAGGCTGACGCGCGCGGACGGCTTCCTGATGCTGGTCCGCTCGAAATCGCCGCGCTGGGCGGGCATCCTCGACGCGGTGATGCATCTGGCAGGGGTTGGACTGGTCGGCGTCCTCGTCCATGCGTTCTACCCCTTGTTCACGCGCAGCTACGGCCGCAGCGAGATGGTCGGCACCGTCGGGCAGTTCCTCGCGCCGATCTGGCCGACCTATCTCGTCGTGTTGTTGGGTGCGGGCGCGCTCTGCATCGCTTTTGCCTTGCGGGCGGTGCAGATCCTCCTCTTGACCTTCGGCGGCCAGCTGGCTGGGGAAGGTTCCCGATGAGCGGTTTTGAAATCGGCCTGTGGTCGCTCGGCGCGATCCTCGTCCTCATCTACACCGGCATGCATGTGGCGATCGCGCTGGCGCTCGTCTCGTTCTTCGGCATCTGGATCTTGCGCGACAATGCCGAGCAGGCGGCGCGGATCCTGTCGCTGGCAACCCGGGAAAGCATTTCCAGCTATCTATTCGGCGTGGTGCCGCTGTTCGTGCTGATGGGGCTGGTCGTCAGCCGCGCCAATATCGGCCGCGATACGTTCGACGTCGCAACCCGTTTTCTCGGCAGGCTGCGCGGCGGTCTCGGCATGTCCACCGTCGGCGCAAATGCCATCTTCGCCTCGATCACCGGAATCTCGATCGCCTCGGCGGCCGTCTTCACCAAGATCGCCGTGCCGGAGATGATGCGCGCGGGGCATACGGCGAAATTTTCGACCGGCGTCGTCGTCGGCTCGTCCATCCTCGGCATGCTTTTGCCGCCAAGCCTGTTGATGATCCTCTACGGCATCCTCGCCGAACAGTCGGTGGGCGCGCTGTTCATCGCGGGCATCGGGCCCGGCATTCTCGTCACCTTCATCTTCTGCATCGGCATCTGGCTGATGGTGAAGTACTGGCCAGGATTCACCGGGGTCGCTTCGACGCCCGCGATCTACGAGACAACCGGCCTTGCCGCGTGGAAGGACGTCACCGGCAAGCTCGCGCCGATCGTCATTCTCGTCGGCCTGGTTCTGGGCGGCCTTTACGGGGGCATCTTCACACCGACGGAAGCCGGTGCGATCGGCGCGCTGGGCGCCATCGTCATCGCCTTCGTCAAGCGCCGGCTGACGCCAAGGGTGCTGTGGCAGGTCACGCTCGAAAGCGGCCACATCACCGCGTCGATCTGCTTCCTGATCATTTCGGCAACCATGTATAGCCGGATGCTGGCGCTGACCGGGCTGCCATCCTTCCTCACCGAATGGATCGTAAGCATGGATGTTGGGGTCTACGGCTTCCTGCTGTTCTATGTCGCGGTGCTCGTCGTGCTCGGAACGATCCTCGACTCCTCGTCAACGATGCTCATCACCGTGCCGCTGGCGCTGCCGATCGCCACTTCGCTCGGCATCGACCTGATCTGGTTCGGGCTGATCACGGTGCTCGCCGTGGAAATCGGTCTCTTGACACCCCCGATGGGCCTGTCGGTTTTCGTCGTGAAGGGATCGCTTGACGACCAGACCATCCCCTTGAAGGATATCTTCATCGGCGCAGCACCATTCGCGCTGATGATGCTGTTCGCGCTGTTCCTGATCATTCTCTTTCCTGGCATCGCGCTTGGGCTTCTGTAAGAAAAGGACCTGCCATGGCACGCCGCATCGTCGATATTTCAACCTCGCTCCAGGCCGGGATCGCGTCCGACCCGAAGGGCACCGAACCGCAGATCACCTATATCGATCACCAGCAATCGGTCGGGCAACTAACCGGCTTCTTTCCGGGGCTGACCAAGGACCAACTACCCGCCGGCGAGGGCTGGGCCGTCGAGCAGCTTGTGGTGACGACCCACAACGGCACGCATCTCGACGCGCCCTATCACTACCACTCGACCATGAATGGCGGGAAACGCGCGCTGACCATCGACGAGGTGCCGCTGGAATGGTGCTTCGGGCCGGGCGTCAAGCTCGACTTCCGTCACCTGCCGGACGGCCATGTCGTCACCGCCGCTGAGGTCGAAGCAGAACTCAAGCGCATCGGTCACGACATCCAGCCCGGCGATATCGTCGTGGTGAACACCTCGGCTGGCGCCAAATACGGCCAGGACGACTATCTGGCGTCTGGTTGTGGCATGGGCCGGGAAGCGACGCTTTATCTGACGAGCCGCGGCGTGCGCGTCACCGGCACGGACGCGTGGAGTTGGGATGCGCCGTTCATCCACACCGCCAAGCGCTACGCGGAGACCGGCGACGCGTCGCTGATCTGGGAAGGCCATCGCGCCGGCATGGAGATCGGTTACTGCCATATCGAGAAGCTCGGCAATCTCGATCAACTGCCCGCCACCGGCTACATGATCGCCTGCTTTCCGTTCAAGATCGAAAAAGCGTCGGCAGGCTTCACGCGCGCCGTCGCGATCTTCGAGGAATAGGGCAATGGCGAATCTTTCCAAAGGATCAAACCCGCTGGTGGGATGGGAAGTCGGACGGTCGCAGATCAGGACCATCGGAAAGGATTTGCAGCGGCCGGAATGTATTCTGGCGGAGCGCGACGGTACGCTGTGGGCCGCGGACGCGCGCGGCGGCGTGATGAAAATAGCGCCGGACGGCTCGCAGGAACTCATCAGCCAGACGGTTAGCCAGCATTTCGACCTGTCGGGGGACCAGGCTCAAAGCCTGTTGACGGGTACCCTGCCGAATGGCCTCGCTTTCGCTGAAAGTGGCGACATCCTGATCTCGAATTTCGGCACCGACGTGCTGGAAATCATGAGTCGCGACGGCCAAACGCGCACGCTCTACGATTCCATCGACGGCAAGCCGATGGGCAAGGTCAATTTCGTGCTGCGCGATTCAAAGAACCGCATCTGGATCACCGTCTCGACCATGGTGAACCCGTGGAACGAGGCGATCCGCAACGATCTGGCCGACGGCTACGTCGCGCTCGTCGACGACAAGGGCATCCGCATCGTCGCCGACGGCTTCGCCTTCACCAACGAAATCCGGCTCGACGAGAAGGAAGAGTGGCTCTACGTCGCCGAGACCTGCGCCAAGCGGGTAACGCGGCTGCGCGTTCAGCCGGACGGCTCGTTGACGGATCGCGAAATCTACGGGCCGTCCAGCCTCGGCGACGGGCTGATCGACGGCTTCGCCTTCGATGCCTACGGCAATCTGTGGTGCACGATGGTGTTTGCCGACCGGCTTGTGGCGATCACGCCTGAAGGCGATTTGCTGACACTGCTGGAGGATGGCGATCCCGAACAGACAGCCGCCTTCGAGGCGGAGTTCGCGACGGGCAAGCCGATGCGGTTCGAAACGCTCGCCGCTTCGGGGGGGACGATTGCGCCGTGGCTCGCCAGCCTCACCTTCGGGGGGCCGGACCTGAAAACGGTCTATCTCGGCAGCCTGAAGGGCAACACCATTCCCTATTTCCGCTCACCCGTCGCCGGCCTGCCGATGGTGCACTGGTAGGCCCGGCGAAGTTCCAGAAAATCCAAGGAGAAACACCCATGGCGAAACGCAAGGTCATCATCACCTGCGCCATCACCGGCTCGATCCATACGCCGTCCATGTCGCCGCATCTGCCGGTTACGCCGGAGCAGATCGCCGACCATGCGATCGCGGCGTCGGAAGCTGGCGCGGCGGTCGTCCATCTTCATGCGCGCGATCCGAAGGACGGCCGTCCGGTCCAGACCGTCGAGGCCTATGAGCCGTTCCTGAAAGTGATCAAGCAGCGCTCCGCCGCGGTGGTCAACATCACCACCGGCGGGGCGCCGACTATGCCGATCGAGGAACGCGTCGGTCCGGCAGCGCACTACGCGCCCGAGATCGCCTCGCTCAACATGGGCACGATGAATTTCGGCCTTTACCCGATGCTGGAGCGGTTCAAGGAATTCAAGCACGACTGGGAGAAGCCGTATCTCGAAGCCTCTCGTGCCGGCATCTTCAAGAACACCTTCGCCGATATCGAATATATCCTGACCAAGTGCGCCGAGAACGGCACCCGCTTCGAGATCGAGTGCTACGATATCGGGCATCTTTATACGCTGGCGCATTTCGTCGACCGCGGCATCGTCAAGCCACCGTTCTTCGTGCAGTCGGTGTTCGGTCTGCTCGGCGGCATCGGCGGCCATCCCGAAGACGTCCTGCACATGAAGCGCACCGCCGACCGCCTGTTCGGCGATCAGTATCACTGGTCGGTTCTGGGCGCAGGCCGCAACCAGATGCAGGTGGCCGCGATGTCCGCGTCGATGGGCGGCAATGTCCGCGTCGGCATGGAGGATTCGCTGTGGATCGGCGCCGGCAAGCTGGCCGAGAACAACGCGCAGCAGGTGACCAAGGTGCGTCAGATCATCGAAGGGCTGGGCCTTGAAATCGCCACGCCGGACGATGCGCGCGAGATTCTCGAGCTCAAGGGCGGCGACAGGGTCAACTTCTGATGGCCTGAGCGAATGTTCGGCGGGCTAGCCCGCCGAACGCTCATGCGTGGCAGGCCGGATCCGAGGTGCCGGACTTGACGGCCGAGGTGGACGGCGCGACGCCCGCCGCCTCCTCGCACATCTCCACATGCCGGACAAGCGCCTCCATCGTCAGCATCGCGCTGATGGTGGTGATGTCGCGCCGGGCATGCCGGGGCATCTGCTGGAGTTCCTTGAGCCGTTCGAGGAGTGCAAGTCGCGTCATGGCATCCACCTTTTGTTATTGGTTTGGCTCTCTCGCGAAAGGCCTGGTTCAGGCCGCTCGCTTGTCGGCGTCGAACGGGATTTCGATGTCGACGGCAAGCGTCGAAACCTTGGCGCCGCGTTCCATCTTGACGCTGACCTTGTCGCCGTCGATCTGCATGTGCTTGGCGATCGCCGCGAGGATCTCCTCGCGCAACCGCGTGACGAGGTCCGATTCGCCGGCCGAGGATCGTTCATGGGCAAGCAGCACCTGTAGACGCTCACGCGCCGCTGGAGCCGAACTCGACTTGGTGAAGAAGCGGAAGATGCTCATGCTGCCTTCCTCCCGAAAATCTTACCGAAGAAGCCGCGCTTTTCGCCCGGAATGGTAATCGGCAGGTCCTCGCCGCCCAGACGGCGGGCGGCGTCGAAATAGGCCAGCGCCGGCGCGCTCTTGCCGTCGGCCAGCGTCACCGGCGAGCCGATATTCGAGGCGCGCAGCACGTCCATGCTCTCGGGGATGATGCCGAGGAGCGGGATCGACAGGATCTCCAGCACGTCATCGACCTTGAGCATGTCGCCGCGCTCGGCGCGCACGGGATCGTAGCGGGTCAAGAGAAGATGCTTCTCCATCCGCTCGCCCTGCTCGGCCTTCAGCGTCTTGGAATCGAGCAGCCCGATGATGCGGTCGGAGTCGCGGACGGAAGAGACTTCCGGATTGGTCACGACGATCGCCACATCCGCATGGCGCATGGCCAATGTGGCGCCGCTTTCAATGCCCGCAGGGCTGTCGCAGATGACCCAGTCGAAGGCCTTCTTCAACGCGGCAATGACTTTCTCGACACCGTCGGCGGTGAGATTGTCCTTGTCGCGGGTTTGGGATGCCGGCAACAAAAACAGCGTATCGAGCCGCTTGTCGCGGATCAGCGCCTGCGTCAGCTTCGCCTCGCCCTGGATGACGTTGACGAGGTCGTAGACGACCCGCCGTTCGGCCCCCATGACGAGGTCGAGATTGCGCAGGCCGACATCGAAATCGACGACCACGACCTTTTCTCCGCGCTGCGCGAGGGCGGCGCCCAATGCGGCGCTGGAAGTCGTTTTGCCGACGCCGCCCTTACCGGATGTGACTACGACTACCTTGCCCATATGCTTCTCCTGTTTTCGGGGGCCGATGACGGCTCAGCCGAGTGAACCTGCCACAATCGTTTCACCTTCAAGCCACAACTGAACCGTGCGTCCGCGCAAGCCTGGCTCCATGTCTTCGGCCGTCTTGTAAAAGCCGTCGATCGCGACGAGCTCGGCTTCGAGCTTGGTGCAGAAGATGCGGGCGGAGGCATTTCCCATCGTGCCCGCCAGCGCCCGGCCGCGCAGCGTTCCGTAGACATGGATCGATCCCCCGGCGACCACCTCGGAGCCGGAGGCGACAGAACCGACGATCGTCACGTCGCCTTCCGGGAAGATCAGCGACTGGCCCGAACGCACCGGCTCGGTAACGACGATCGAGGGGATCGACCGTGCCGCGCCCATCTCCGCATGGAGGCCAGCGGCAGCAGGCTCCTCCTCGCCCGCATGGGCGGGCGTGGCAACCGGTTCGGCCACCGGCGCCTCGATGTCGGAGGCCGGACGCCCATCCGTCAAAGCCGGCGGCAGGGCGGCGTCAAGCTGGGAGTAGCGCGCGCCCTCGATGCCCATGATGCGCACATTGCGCGTGGCGAGCGCCTCGACCAGCGCGCGCAATTGTTCACGGTCAACGGTGAGGTTGGCGACGTCGAGGACGACGGGGCGGCGCAGGAAGAAACCGGCGGAGCGCGCAGCCAGGTTGTCGAGCCGCGCCAGCCAATCCTCGAACGGCAATTCGGGCGTCAGCACCAGCGCGAGAAAAGATCGCCCCTTGAGGCGGATCGGCCGCGAGTCGGTTAACATCTCGGTCATCTTGGTTAATTTTGTCTCGCCATGACTATCGGTGGAATGGTTAACAGGTGGTTAACACCGCTGGCGTGACGGTTCTCCCGTTGCAGCAGCAGGCCCGCATAATAGGCGCTGCAGCATGCCCGAAACTGACTTGAGGAGTGGAGAGCGGGGAGCGAGGGCCAAGCTGGCCTTTGGCCATTGCCAGAGCTGGACGCGCAGTCGCGGCCCAACACTCCGCAAACTGAAGCAGGCCGGCCGCCTCCTCTCCGGCCCGGTCGGCATACAGGCGCGCGGTGGAATTTGTGGGTGTTGAAGGGTCAGGAGGCCGGTCCATCTTCATGTACTGTTAACCATGAAAGGCGACACTGGCTCGGGATGGTCAGCGGGGCTGGTGGCGTGCGTATCGAGATCGAAGAAGGTTTGTCGGTTCGGTTTCCCCAACGCGATATGTCTTTCGTGGAGGGCGTTCAAATCGGTGTGCTCGCCGCACAGATGGCGTCAAGACCAGTTGAGTTCACCCGGACCGTCGCGGCAAGCACGCTGCCGCAGGCGCGCGCCGTCGCCGAAAAGTTCGGCTACCGGATTGCCGGCAGCGTCGATGCAGGCCGGGAACGGGTGGAGGTGACCTTCACGAGCCGACGGCAGAGGCCGCAATTGCGGCTGGTCTCCTCTCGCTGATCGGAGGATCACGAACCGCGGGACGCCTGAGACATCAATGTCTAGTCACGGGAATTTGCGGAACAGGCGGAGCCGGTCGTAGAGCGCCTCAAGTTCGTTCATCCGGGTGCTGGTGGTTTGCCAGGTGCGTTGTTGGACGCCGGCAATCAGCGTCTCCAAGACGACCATCGTCGCAGCAGAACTGTCCCAGGCCGACGGCGCTTCGATCCGGCAGTTGAAGCGGCGGGCGGCAAAGGGTGCGATTGGCGAGCCCCATTGGTCGGTGAAGAGGATCACGCGCACGCCGCGCTCGGCGGCGATTTCGGCCAGCTTGAGAAGTTCGGTTTCATAGCGGCGGATGTCGAAGAGGACCAAAACGTCATCCGGCTGCATCGCGATCAGCGCCGGTGCCCAGCCATTGGCGTTGGGGTCGAGCCGCGTCACGCCTTCGCGGATCACCTGCATATGGGTGCAGAAATAGCCGGCCAAGGCATGGGTGATCCGTCCGCCGACAGCAAAGACCTGACGCCGGCCATCAGCCAACAGATCGCAAGCGGCATCGAAATCCGCCGGATCGATCTGCGCCAGCGTCTGGCGAAGATTGTCCACGGCGGCATCGGCGAAACGGTTCAAGATATGTGTTTCAGGTGCGCCGCCCGCCCAACGGTCATGTTTGGCGAGCGGACTTGAAAGCTGCGCCTCCAGTTCGGCCCTGAGTGCCGCCTGAAAATCCGGATAGCCGCGAAATCCGATCTTTTGGATCAGGCGTGCGACAGTCGGCGTGGAGACGGCCGCCGCCTGCGCAAGCGCCGTGATGCTCCCGAGACCCGAGACAGGGTAGTTGCGCATCAGCGCGTTCACCGCTTGCCGCTCGGCCCGAGTAAAGCCGTCAAAGGCCGTCTGGATGCGGTCGGTCACGGTGCGCGGGGCGTCGGTCGTCACGTCGGCTGCCTGTGCTGTTGAGCTACCGGCAATAGCGTCCGACCCGCCAAAAAGAAACTGGAAAGATATTGACAGGGCGGTGTCCCGCTGTTCTTTTCGTTTCAGGCGGGGGAGGGGCCGACTTGCGAGGAGCGCTGTTCACAGCACAGGAACTGCCGGTGGCCGCTATTCGCAACGCGGACGCGGCCGGTCCTGTAGTGCTCGTGTGCGAGCATGCCAGCGCGGCGATCCCGGCCGCGCTGAAGGACCTGCAACTGACGCCGGAAGCCCGCTTCAGCCACATCGCCTGGGATCCGGGTGCGCTGGCGGTGGCAGAGCGGCTTGCGGATGCGCTTTCAGCGCCCTTGGTCCACGCATGCGTCTCGCGCCTGGTCTATGACTGCAACCGACCTCCCGAAGCGTCCGACGCGATTCCGGAGGTGAGCGAAGTCTTTCAGGTCCCCGGCAACCGGGCGCTGACTGATGCCGACAAGGCGCGCCGCGTCAACGAGATCTATGAGCCGTTTCATGCCCTCGTGGCCGAGACGCTGGACAAGGTTCGCGATCCGGTTTTGGTGACGGTTCACAGTTTCACGCGTCTTTACCGGGGACAGGAACGCGCGGTCGAACTGGGCCTCCTTCATGACAGCGATGCCCGGATGGCAGATGCCATGCTGGGCCTGGCCAAAGACCAAGGTGCCCTCGCGCGTTGGCGCGTCGAGCGCAACGCGCCTTACGGACCGCAGGACGGGGTGACGCACACCTTGCGGCGCCACGCCTTGCCGCGCGGAATTGCCAATGTCATGATCGAGATCCGGAACGACCTGATCGAGGACGATGCCGCGCAAGATGGCATCGCGGCTCATTTAGCCGAGGCGATCCGGCAGGCATCGGCGCAGCTGCAGCCTGAGCCGGCAGTGGAGGGGAGCTGAGGGTGCCGCGTTTCCTGGTGGCCTATGTGCGGGTTGTCGAGCGCCTGAACTACGGCGTCGGCCGCATCGTCATGTATCTGCTGTTCGCGCTGATGGGCGTGCTGATGTGGGGCGCGATCGCGCGCGCGAGCGGCACGCCGCAGATCTGGACCGACGAGATGGGGCAGTTCCTCATGGTCGGCTATTTCATCGTCGGCGGGGCCTATTCGCTGCAGATGGGGTCGGCCGTGCGGATGGATGTGTTCTACAGCATGTGGGGCGACCGCACGAGGGCGGCCGTCGACAGCATCACCATTTTGGCTCTGCTCTTCTACCTCGGGGCGCTGCTTTGGGGCGGCATCGAAAGCACGCAGTACGCCCTTCAATATGGCGAGCGGCGCAGCGGACTTTGGCGGCCCTATATGGCGCCGATCAAGATCGTGATGGTCATCGGCATCAGCCTGATGATCCTGCAATGCACCGCGATCCTGGTGCGCGATATCGCCCGGTTGCGCGGGGTAATACTGCCACCGGCTCCAGGAGAGCCACACGACGATCGGCCCGAATCTGCGCTCGCCGGGGGAAATGACTGATGTCTTATGACATGATCGCGGTGCTGATGTTCAGCTCCATGCTGCTGTTGCTGATGACCGGGCAGCGCATGTTCGGGATCATCGGCTTCGTGGCGATTGTCGCCGCCATCCTGCTGTGGGGCGAGCGGGGAGGATATGATCTGGGCTTTGCCCAGACCATCAAGGTGATGAACTGGTTTCCTCTGATGACGGTGCCGATGTTCATCTTCATGGGCTACGTCATGTCCGAGAGCCGGCTGGCTGACGATCTCTATCGCATGTTTCATGTCTGGATGGGTCCGGTGCCCGGCGGGCTTGCCATCGGGACGATCCTGCTGATGGTGCTGATCTCGGCGATGAACGGGCTTTCCGTCGCCGGAATGGCCATCGGCGCGACCATCGCTTTGCCTGAATTGCTGCGCCGCGGCTACGACAAGCAGATGGTGACCGGCGTGATTCAGGCTGGATCGACGCTCGGAATCCTTCTGCCACCCTCGGTCGTGATGGTGCTTTACGCCATGATCGCGCGGCAGCCTGTGGGCAAGCTATGGCTCGCGGGCGTGGTTCCCGGCCTGATGATGGCGGGTATGTTCATCCTCTATATCGCGCTGCGTTGCGCCTGGAATCCGCGCCTCGGACCGGTTCTGCCGCCCGAGGAGCGGGTGAAGGTCACGCGTGCGGAAAAATTGCGGCTCTTGCGGGCGGGGCTCCTGCCTTTCGGCATCTTCGTGGTGATGATGGTGCCCTTCGTGATGGGCTATACCCGGCTGGTGGAAAGCTCGGTCATGGGCGCGCTGGCGACCGTCGGCGCCGCCATCATCAAAGGCCGCATGAACTGGACCGTGTTCGAGAAGGCCACGCGCAGCACCCTGGCGATCACGTGCATGTTCATGTGGATCATCCTGGCCGCGCTTGCTTTCGGGGCTGTGTTCGACGGGCTGCGCGCAGTGGACTCGCTGGAGCAGTTGTTTCTTCAGGACATCGGCCTGGGGCCATGGGGCGTGCTCATCCTCATGCAGGTCAGCTATCTCATCATGGGTACGTTTCTGGATGATACCGCGATGCTGGTGATCGTCGCGCCGCTTTACATTC
The DNA here is from genome assembly GCA_964511105.1 of uncultured Mesorhizobium sp. Classification (GTDB taxonomy): domain Bacteria; phylum Pseudomonadota; class Alphaproteobacteria; order Rhizobiales; family Rhizobiaceae; genus Aliihoeflea. The sequence continues at coordinate 5,472 of CAZEEC010000022.1, read as the reverse complement.
CGCTGGTTCACGCGCTCGGTTTCGACCTGGTCTGGTACGGCGTACTCTACACGGTCACCTGCCAGATCGCCTATATGACGCCGCCCTTCGGCTACAATCTGTTCCTCATGCGGGCGATGGCTCCCCCTGAGATTTCACTGATGGACATCTACCGCTCGATCATCCCCTTCGTCGGCGTCATGCTGCTGGCGCTGGTCCTGCTCATGACATTTCCGCAGATCGCGCTGTGGTTGCCCGAATTGCTTTACCGCTAATGCCCCAGAGGCGGGAGAACCGCCCTTCATTCTAAAACGCGTATAAGGAGGTACGACGATGAAGACGACAAGACGGACATTCCTGACATCCGGAGCCGTGGCTGCCGGCGCCGCCACGCTTGCGGCACCTGCCGTCCATGCGCAGGCTCCGATCCGATGGCGGCTCCAGACCTATGCCGGCGCCGCGTTGGGTGCGCAGGTGGCTCAGCCTGCGGTCGAGGCCTTCAATCGCGCCGCGAATGGCGAGATGGAGATCGAATTGTTCTTCGCCGACCAGCTGGTGCCGACCGGCGAGCTGTTTCAGGCGATGCAGCGCGGCACGATCGACGCCGTCCAGTCGGACGATGACTCGATGGCCTCCCCGACGGCCGTCACCGTCTTCGGCGGCTACTTCCCTTTCGCCACCCGCTACAGTCTCGACGTGCCTGTGCTGTTCCAGCAATACGGGCTGAACGAGATCTGGGACCAGGAATATGCCGCAGTCGGTGTCAAGCATATCGCTGCCGGTGCGTGGGATCCGTGCCACTTCATCACACGCGAGCCGATCCGCAGTCTCTCGGACCTACAGGGCAAGCGTGTCTTCACCTTTCCGACAGCCGGCCGGTTCCTGGCCCAGTTCGGCGTGGTGCCGGTGACGGTGCCATGGGAGGATGTGGAAATCGCGCTGCAGACCGGTGAGCTTGACGGTCTCGCCTGGTGCGGCATCACCGAGGCCTATGAGGTGGGCTGGGCCGACGTGACCAACTACTTCCTGACCAATAACATCTCCGGCGCCTGGATCGGCCATTTCTTCGCCAATATGGACCGCTGGAACGAGGTGCCAGAACATCTCCAGCAGTTGCTGCGCCTGGCCTTCGACAGCTCGCATTATTACCGCCAGCATTGGTATTGGGGCGGTGAAGCGGAGCTGCGGACCCGCGGCGGCAAGCTGGAACTGACGTCCGTTCCCGATGAGGAATGGGACCAGGTCGAAAGCGCCGCTCAGACATTCTGGGATGAAATCGCCGGCGAAGGCGAAGTGCAGGCGCGCGTTGTCGAGATCTTCCGCCAGTACAACGCAACCATGCGTGAGGCGGGCCGGCCTTATCGCTACACCTGATCTTCACGCCTGCTCCGGCATGGGCCGGGGCAGGCGCAGACAGCAATGTCTTTCGCCCTGCTTCACAACATGAGATTGAAATGCCCGGCAATTTGAGTTTTGACGCCTTGAAGGCAGCAGTAGCGGCGGGCGGGATCGACACCGTCCTTGTCTGCTTTCCCGACATGCAGGGGCGCCTGATGGGCAAAAGGTTCCACGCCCGCCACTTTATCGACAGCGGCTGGGAAGAGACCCATTGCTGCAACTACTTGTTGGCCACGGATCTGGAGATGCACACGGTTCCCGGCTATCGTGCGACAAGCTGGGCCGCAGGATATGGCGACTACGTGATGAAGCCCGACCTCGCCACGCTGCGCCGCATCCCGTGGCTGGACGGCACCGCGATGGTGCTGTGCGATGTTCTGGATCATCACACGCACGAGGCGGTGCCGCATTCGCCGCGCGCCGTGTTGAAGAAGCAGGTCGCCCGTCTGGAGGCGATGGGCTATCGGCCGATGATGGCGACCGAACTCGAATTCTACCTGTTCGCGAAACCCTATGATGCACTTCGTGCCGATGGCTATCGCCAGATGGCGCCGATCTCGGGCTACAATGAGGATTACCACATCTTCCAGACCACGAAGGAAGAAGATGTGATGCGCGCGATCCGCAACGGCCTGTTCGAGGCCGGCATTCCTGTCGAAAATTCCAAGGGCGAGGCCGACGCGGGGCAAGAAGAGATCAACATCCGCTATTCGGATGCTCTGGACACCGCCGACATGCATGTGGTGGTCAAGAACGCCTGTAAGGAAATCGCCTGGCAAAAGGGCAGGGGTCTGACCTTCCTCGCCAAATGGCATCACGATCGGGTGGGCTCGTCGAGCCATGTCCACCAATCGCTTTGGACGCTGGACGGCAAGGCCGCTTTTTACGACGCGGACGCCGAACACGGCATGACGCCGCTGATGCGCAGCTACACGGCAGGTCTGCTGCGCCACGCCAGCGAGGTCACCTATTTTCTCGCGCCCTATATCAATTCGTATAAGCGGTTCCAGAAAGGAAGCTTCGCGCCCACCCGCACCGTCTGGTCTGTCGATAACCGCACCGCCGGCTTTCGCCTGTGCGGCGAAGGCACGAAGTCGGTGCGGATGGAATGCCGTATCGGCGGCTCGGACCTGAACCCCTATCTGGCCATGGCTGCTTTGATTGCCGCCGGCATCAAGGGGATCGAGGAAAAGCTGGAATTGGAGCCGCCGTTCTCGGGCGATGCCTATGATGGCACGCGGGGCCATATCCCATCCACCTTGGGGGCGGCGGCCGAGGCGCTCGACGGCTCGACGCTGTTGCGCGACGCGTTCGGGGGGGATGTCGTTGATCATTATCTGCGCGCGGCCCGATGGGAAATTGAAGAACACGAGCGCGTGGTGACCGACTGGGAAGTCGCGCGCGGCTTCGAACGCGCCTGAGGGAATTCAAGAGGATCGCATGACCAAGACGCTGCAATGCATCTCGCCGATCGACGGCGCCGTGTTTGCCGAGCGCCCGGCACTCTCGGCAACGCAAGCGGGTGCTGTCGTGGGCCGCGCGAAGGCCGCGCAAAGGGACTGGGCTGCACGACCGCTGGATGAGCGCATCCGGCTGGTGCAGGCGGGGGCAGCCCGGCTGGGCGATATGAACGACGAGATCGTCCCCGAACTGGCGCACATGATGGGACGTCCGGTCCGCTATGGCGGCGAGTTCGGCGGCGTCCGCGAACGTTCCAACTACATGAGCGCGATCGCTCATGAGGCTCTGGCCGAGACGATCATCGAAGAAAGCAACGATTTCGTCCGCAAGATCGCCCGCGAGCCGCATGGTGTCGTTCTGGTGATCGCGCCCTGGAACTACCCCTATTTGACGGCGATCAACACCGTGGCGCCGGCGTTGATCGCCGGCAACGCGGTCGTGTTGAAACATGCCACGCAGACATTGCTGGCGGGCGAACGCATGGCGCGCGCCTTTCATGAGGCGGGCGTGCCGGAAGATGTTTTCATCAACGTGTTTCTCGACCACGACACGACCGCTGCCTTGATCGCCGCCCGCAGCTTCGGCTTCGTCAACTTCACGGGATCGGTTTCAGGTGGCCAGACCATCGAGCGCGCGGCAGCCGGAACGTTCACGCCGCTGGGGCTGGAACTGGGCGGCAAGGATCCGGGCTATGTTCGCGACGACGCCGATATCGATGCCGCCGTCGCCGGGCTGATCGATGCTGCAATGTTTAATTCAGGCCAGTGTTGCTGCGGCATCGAGCGCATCTATGTCCACGAGAAGCATTTCGACGAATTCGTCGACAAGTCGGCGGAATTGGTCCGCAGCTATCAGTTGGGCAATCCGCTCGAGGAGGCGACGACACTTGGCCCGATGGCCAATCGACGTTTCGCCGAGGAAATCCGCGCACAGATTGAAGAAGCCGTGGCCGCCGGCGCGGTCGCGCATATTCCCGTTTTCGATGCCGATGATGGCGGCACTTATCTTTCGCCGCAACTGCTGACGGGCGTCAGCCACGAGATGCGCGTGATGCGGGAGGAAAGCTTCGGGCCCGTCGTCGGCGTCATGCCGGTCAAGGATGACGAGGAAGCCATCAGGCTGATGAACGACTCGCCCTACGGGCTGACTTGCTCGATCTGGACGCAGGATACGGACCGCGCGGCGCAGATCGGCGCGCGGATCGAGACCGGGACCGTGTTCATGAACCGGGCGGATTATCTTGATCCCGCTTTATGCTGGACCGGCTGCAAGAACACCGGACGGGGCGGTGCGCTCTCGATGATCGGCTACCACAACCTGACCCGTCCGAAATCCTACCATCTGAAGAAGGCATGACATGACGCTTACCGCGAACTGGTCCTATCCGACCGCCATCCGCTTTGGCGCCGGGCGCGTGGCAGAAATCGGCAGTGCGTGCGCGGCGGCTGGCATGGCGCGGCCCCTTCTCGTCACCGACCGGGGCCTCGCGCCGTTGCCGATCACGGCGCGGCTGCTCGACCTGATGGACGGAGCGGGGCTTGGCCGGGGAATTTTCTCGAATGTCGATCCGAACCCAAATGAGACCAATCTGGCAGCCGGGTTGGACGCGTACCGCAACGGCGGCCATGACGGGGTGATCGCTTTCGGCGGCGGCTCGGGGCTGGATCTGGGCAAGATGGTTGCGTTCATGTCGGGCCAGACGCGCCCGGTTTGGGACTTCGAAGACATCGGCGACTGGTGGACCCGTGCCGATCCCGCGGGTATTGCGCCGATCGTGGCGGTACCCACGACCGCCGGCACCGGATCGGAAGTCGGACGTGCGAGCGTGATCACCAATTCCACGACGCATGTGAAGAAGATCATCTTCCACCCCAAGGTGCTTCCCTCAGTGGTGATTGCAGATCCTGAACTGACGGTGGGGATGCCGCCCTTCGTTACGGCGGGCACCGGGATGGACGCGTTTGCGCATTGCCTTGAAGCCTATTGCTCGCCGCATTTTCATCCCATGAGCCAGGGCATCGCCCTCGAGGGGATGCGTCTGGTCAAGGAATATCTGCCACGCGTCTATGAAGATGGCACGGACATCGAAGCGCGCGGCCAAATGATGGCGGCAGCCTCGATGGGCGCCGTTGCTTTCCAGAAGGGCCTGGGCGCAATCCATGCGCTCAGCCATCCGGTCGGCTCGATCTTCAACACCCATCACGGCACGACCAACGCCGTGGTGATGCCTGCAGTCCTCACGTTCAACAGGCCGGCGATCGAGGATAAATTGGTGCAGGCCGGCGCCTATCTGGGCATTGGCGGCGGGTTCGACGGGTTTTGCGCCTTCGTCGACGAGTTGAACGCGAAATTGTCGATCCCACGCGGTCTGGGCGAGCTCGGCGTGACGGCGGATCGGCTGGACGAAATGACCGAGATGGCGCTCGAGGATCCTAGCGTCGGTGGCAACCCGGTTGAGATGACTCGCGAGAACACGCGCGCGCTCTACGAGGCCTGCATGTAGGCCATTTTGCGCTCATGCAGCCCTACCGGCGCGGCGACCAATAGGGCTGATGTGGCGTTGAACGTGCTGCTGACGACTAATGCCGATGTTCCGGCATGTCCTTCAACTGGTCTTTCGTCCAACTGGTCACG
>CAZEEC010000021.1:0-24424 GCA_964511105.1 uncultured Mesorhizobium sp. | reverse complement strand
TCGGAATGATGATCAGGAAGACATTGGCCGACATGATCGTCGCCGTGAACGCGCCAAGATGCAGGAAGGCGGCGCGGCCGGTGAAAAGCTGCGTGTAGCCCCACGCCATCACGATCAGGACGCCGTAAAGGATCACCATCAGCGCCGTGTCGTTCCTGCCGAGCGGCGACTTACAAAGCTGGTCGTAGATCAGCCAGCCGACGGCGAGCGAAGCGATCGAGATCAGGATCGCCACCGGCGCGGAGACATCGAGCACATTGCGGTCGATCAGATAAAGATCGGCGCCGGCATAATAGACGATGGCGAGAAGCGCGAAGCCGGAGAGCCAGGTGGCGTAGCTCTCCCATTTGAACCAGATCAGGTGCTCGGGCAGGTTGGGCGGCGCGACCAGATATTTCTGGATGTGATAAAAGCCGCCGCCATGGACCTGCCATTCTTCGCCATGGACGCCGTGAGGCAGCCCCTCGCGTCTTCTCAGCCCGAGATCGAGGGCGATGAAATAAAAGGACGAGCCGATCCAGGCGATCGCCGTGATGACGTGCAGCCAGCGCGCGGCAAAGCTCAACCAGTCCCAGAAGATCGCGAAGTCGTACACGGATGTTCCCCAACAAATCCCCATCTCGAACCTGACGCATGAGCGGCAGATGCGAAAGAGGCGAGTGGCACGATTACTTTCAAAAAAATCTTCATAATGATAGGCCATTGCAGCTTAGGGAGCGGCAAATGGCATATCTCGACAATGTCTCTGTTTTCGTGCGCGTGGTGGAACTCGGCAATCTGTCCGCCGCCGGCCGGGATATGCGCATTTCGCCGGCCGTCGCCTCGAACCGGATCAAGGAACTGGAAAAGCACCTGGGCGTGCGCCTCTTCAACCGGACGACGCGACAATTGATGCCGACCGAGCACGGCCGCATCTTCTATGACGGCGCCAAAAAGGTGCTCGACGCCGTCGCGGAAGCCGAGGCCGCAGTCACGAACCTGTCGGGACAGCCGCGCGGCACGATCCGCGTCACCGCGCCGCTCGGCCTTGGCCGGCGCCTGATTGCATCGGGCATCCCCGAATTTCGCGACCGGTATCCCGAGATCGAGGTCCGGCTGCGCCTATCGGACCACAATGTCGACATGATGAAAGAGGGCATCGACGTCGCCTTCCGGCTCGGTGTGCTTGAAGATTCAAGCTTGCGGATGCGGGGGATTATGGATTGCGAGCGGGTGCTGGTCGCCGCTTCCGACTATCTCGAGGCGCGCGGCGAGCCGGCGACGCCGCAGGACCTGATCGACCAGCGCCACGACTGCCTGCTGCTGCGGTTTCCCGGATCGCGCGAATTCACCTGGACATTGCAGACGGCCGATGGCCCGATCAAGCTCGACGTGCGCGGCCCGTTCGATTCCGACGATGGCGACGTCTTGACGAACTGGGCGCTCGCCGGCCGCGGCATCGTCATGAAGCCGCGCTTCGAAGTCGAACCTTTCCTGCGCGAGGGGCGGCTAAAGGTGATCCTGCCTAAGACGCCGCCGGCGCCGGTGCAGCTTGCCGCCGTCTATCCGCACAAGAAGTTCCAGGACCCGAAGGTGCGATTGCTGCTCGACTTCATGGCCGAGCGCTGCCAGCGGCTGATCCACGATGCGTTGGCAAGGACGTAGTGGCTCAGCGGGGCGTGGCATCGAGGGTTTTCAATCCTCGATCTGTCAATTCCCGAATGAAGCGCTGATAAGGAACGCCGCGTCGTTGAGCCTCCTTTGCGTGCATGTAGCGGGCGGTGATTGGTCGTATCCAGATCCGGTCGTCTTTTCGGCGGAATGTGAAGCCGACAACCAGCGCGAAATCATGACGCTGTGCTGAAGAGGGCGGCGCAAAGCTCTGCTGCCACCATCGCGGCAATGACGGCCGGACGCTTGTCCTTCACGGCCGCGCCGCCGATCGGGCAGACGAGGCGTGCAAATCCAGCCTCCGTGCCCTCGGCTTCCTTAAGGTACCAGTTCTTGAACGTGGACTTCTTCGTCTTCGAGCCGATCATGCCGACATAGGCCGCGTCGTCGCGCTTCAGCGCCTCGCCGACGATCAGGAAATCGAGCGCGTGGTCGTGGGTGAGCACGACGAAGGCCGAGCCGGCTGGTGCGTCGCGGGCGCTTTCTTCGGGCACCGCCGTCAGTCTGGTGGCGACAGTCTGCGGCATGCCATCGAGCGCGTCGTCGCGCGTCTCAACGACGGTGACGTTGACCGGCAGGAGCGAAAGCGCCGAAGCCAGCGCCTTTCCGACATGCCCGCCGCCGAAGAGAAAGACGTGCGGCTGGGCGGCTTTGTCGGCTTCGGCCTGCTGCAGGATGCCTGCCCGACCTCCCCTCTGGACCAGATTGATCGCCAGCACGACGCGCCCGCCGCAGCACTGCCCGATCTCCGGTCCGAGCGGAATGTCGAGAAGATCGCTGTCCGGCGTGCCGGCTGCGATCATCTGGCGGGCATGCTCGATCGCGCGGAATTCGAGTTGGCCGCCGCCGATCGTGCCGAAGCTCGCATCCGGCGAAACGAGCATCCAAGCACCGTTCTCGCGCGGCGTCGAGCCGAGGGCGGAGTGCACCTCGATGCGCGCCAGATCCGGATGGCCGCCGAGGAAGTCGGCAAGCCTCTTCGCGCTCATGCCTTTGCCGCGGCCTTCATCCGCTCGACCGCCATCAGCACACGTTCGGGCGTGGCGGGGGCGTCGAGCGCGGGGAAGACCTTGTGGTTGGCGACACTCGCCACCGCATCGCTCAACGCATGAAAGACCGACATGGCCAGCATGAAGGGCGGTTCGCCCACCGCCTTGGAACGATGCACGGTCGGCTCGTGTGCCTCCGGCCAGTCGGCCAGCGTCACATTGAAGATTTTCGGGCGGTCCGACGCCAGAGGAATCTTGTAAGTCGACGGCGCGTGAGTGCGCAGCCTTCCGTATTCATCCCAGACGAGTTCCTCGGTCGTCAGCCAGCCCATGCCTTGCACGAAGCCGCCCTCGATCTGGCCGAGATCGATCGCCCGGTTCAGGGACCGGCCGGTTTCGTGCAAGATGTCGACGCGCTCGACCTGATATTCGCCCGTCAACGTGTCGATCGCGACTTCGGCGCAGGCAGCGCCATAAGCGAAATAATAGAAGGGGTGGCCCTCTCCCTTATCGCGGTCCCAGTGGATTTTCGGCGTCTTGTAAAAGCCGGCGGCCGAAAGCTGGACACGCGCGAGATAGGCCTGCTTGACGAAATCGGCGAAGGGAATTTCCTGATTGCCGACCCGCACCCGGTTCGGCAGGAACAGGATCTGGTCCTTTGGCAAGCCGTATCGGTCCGCCGCGAAGTCACAGAGGCGGTCCTTGATCTGACGCGCGGCGTTCTGGGCCGCCATGCCGTTCAGGTCCGAACCGGAGGACGCAGCGGTGGCCGACGTGTTCGGGACCTTTCCAGTCGTCGTCGAGGTGATCTTGATCTGATCGATGTCGATCTGGAACTCTTCGGCGACGATCTGTGCGACCTTCACGTAGAGGCCCTGTCCCATCTCGGTGCCGCCATGGTTCAGATGAACCGATCCGTCGGTATAGACATGGACGAGGGCGCCGGCCTGGTTGAAGTGGGTGGCGGTGAACGAGATGCCGAACTTGACCGGCGTCAGCGCCAGGCCGCGCTTGAGGATGCGGCTTTTCGCATTGAAGACCGCAATTTCCTCGCGGCGCTGCGCGTAATCGGCACTCGCCTCCAATTCGGCCACGATCCGTTGGATGATGTTGTCTTCGACCGTCTGATGGTAGGGCGTAAGGCTGCGTTCGCTCCGCTCACCCATCGGGCCGTAGAAATTCGCCTTGCGGACCTCCACCGGGTCCTTGGCGAGCGCGAAGGCAATTTCGTCGATGACGCGTTCGGCGCCCATCATGCCTTGCGGCCCGCCGAAGCCCCGGAACGCGGTGTTGGACACGGTGTTGGTGTAGAGCGGCGCCGATTGCGCATGGACCGCCGGATAGAAATAGGCGTTGTCGCAGTGGAAGAGCGCACGGTCCGTCACCGCACCCGACAGGTCGGCGGAAAAACCGCACCGCGCGGCGTAGATATAGTCGACTCCGAGGATGCGGCCGTCATCGTCGAAGCCGACCTCGTAGTCGATCAGGAAATCATGCCGCTTGCCCGTCGCGATCATGTCATCGTCGCGATCCGGACGGATCTTGACCGGGCGCCGGAGCTTCTTTGCGGCAATTGCGGCGATCGCGGCGAACTGGTTCGACTGTGTTTCCTTGCCGCCGAAGCCGCCGCCCATGCGCCGCACCTCGACCGTCACCGCATGGCTGGAGATGCCAAGCGCGTGCGCCACCATGTGCTGCACCTCGCTTGGATGCTGCGTCGAGGAATGGACGATGACATCGTCATCTTCCCCCGGCAGCGCAAAGGCGATGTGACCCTCTAGATAGAAATGATCCTGGCCACCGACACGCATGCGGCCCTTCAGCCGGCGAGGGGCTGCTGCGATCGCTTGCGACGCGTCACCCCGCTTCAGCGTCAGGGGCGGCGTGACCAGCTTGTCGCTGGCCGGATCGAGCGCGCCGATGTCGGTGACGAAGGGCAGCACGTCATAGTCGATCTTCGCCAGCGCGCAGGCCCGGCGAGCGGCGTCGCGGCTCTCGGCGATGACGGCGAAGACGGGCTGACCGAAGAACTGGATCTTGTCCATGGCCAGAATCGGCTCGTCATGCCGGCCGGTCGGCGAAATGTCATTCTCGCCGGGAACATCAGCGCCCGTCAGAACCGCAACCACGCCCGGTGCGCTGCGAACCGCCGTCAGGTCCATCGCCCGGATCGTACCATGCGCAACGGTTGAAAGGCCGAGGCAGCCATGCAGCGTGCCTGCCGGTTCGGCAATGTCGTCGATATAGACCGCCCGTCCGGTGACGTGCTTGTGAGCGGAATCATGGCGCTGGTCGGCCGCCACGCCCCCCCTGATCCGGGCCGCCTGCAGGTCGGGCTGGGCGTGCTTGTTCATCACGCGGCCTCATGGCGCGAGAGGGAGACGGTCTGGCCGATGCTTTCAAGGAAGACGCGCATCAGCAGGTTCTTCGCCGTCATCATGCGGTAGACGGCGCTGGCTCGCATATCGGAGATCGGCTGGAAGTCAGTCTCATAGGCTGCCATCGCCGTCTCCACTGTTTCGATCGTCCAAGCTTGTCCGACCAGAGCGGCCTCGACCGCCGATGGCCGTTTCGGCGTCGCCGCCATGCCGCCATAGGCGATACGGGCCGAACTGACAGTGCCGTCCTCGATTTTCAAATGGAACGCGCCGAGGACCGCCGTGATGTCCTCATCGCGGCGCTTGGTGATCTTGTGGACGGCAAAGAGTGCCTCGGTGGCGGGAACGGGCACGTGGACGGCCTCGACGAATTCGCCGGGCGCGCGGTCCTGCTTGCCGTAGTCGATGAAGAAATCCTCCAAGGCGACCCTGCGGCGCGCACTGCCCTTGCGCAGCGTGATCTCGGCGCCGAGCGCGATCAGCGGCGGCGGCGTGTCGCCGATCGGCGAGCCATTGGCGATGTTGCCGCCGATCGTGCCCATATTGCGCACCTGGTCGCCGCCGATGCGGTCGAGCAGCGGCCGCAATGCGGGGACGCGCGCCGCCAGCGCCGCATAGGCCTCCGTATAGCTCACTCCGGCGCCGATCGTGATTACGCCGTCGCGCTCGCCGACCTGCCGCAACTCCTCCAGCCCACCGATGAAGATGGCGGGCGAGATGTTGCGGAAATGCTTGGTGACCCAAAGGCCGACATCGGTCGAGCCGGCGACGATGCGGGCATTAGGTTCGGCCTCCAGCACGGCGGCAAGATCGTCGACGGACGCCGGGACGATGAAGCGGTCGCCGCCTGATCCGACCTCGACGCGGGCGCCGTCGCGTATGGCCGTCAATTTCGCGATGATTTCGGCACGCTCCGCGACGAGCGGATCGCGCCCGACTTCGCCGTAAGACGAGATCATGCGCGCGGCGCGCATGATGGCTTCATAGCCGGTGCATCGGCACAGATTTCCCTGCAGGGCTTTTTCGATCGCAGCGTCAGACGGATTGGCGTCGCGCATCCACAGCGCGTAGAGCGACATCACGAAGCCAGGCGTGCAAAAGCCGCATTGCGAGCCGTGAAAATCGACCAGGGCCTGCTGCACTGGATGAAGCTTGTTATCATCGCCGTGCAGATGTTCGACGGTGACGACATGGGTGGCATCGAGCGAGCCCATGAAGCGGATGCAGGCATTGACGCCTTCATAGACGAGGCGACCGCTGGCGAGCCGCCCGACAAGCACGGTGCACGCACCGCAATCGCCCTCCGCGCAGCCCTCCTTGGTGCCCTTCAGCGCGCGGCGCAGACGCAAAAAATCGAGCAGCGTCTCGTCGGGACGGACATCGGACAGCGCGATTTCGTCGCCATTGAGGAGGAAGCGGAGTTGAGAGCGGGTTTTCATCAACTTCCCCGATAGGTCGAATAGCCATAGGGCGAGATCAGGAGCGGTACATGGTAGTGCACCGCCTCGGCCAGTCCGAAGCGGATCGGCACCTCTTCCAGGAAGGCAGGATCGGGGAGCTTAACACCGGATTCCCGCAGATAGTCGCCTGCCGCGAAGACGATCTCGTACCGGCCCGGCGCGAAGTCCGCGCCCTCCAGGAGCGGCCCATCGCAACGGCCATCTGCATTGGTCGTGACGGTCTTGACATGCGCCCGGTCATCACCGTCGAGCCGGTAGAGCGCGATCTTCATGCCCGCCGCCGGACGGCCCGCGGCCGTATCGAGCACATGCGTTGTCAACCGTCCTCCGCCACTGGCCATTTTCGAGCACCTCTTTGTTGTTATTCAGCCATTGTCGGTGATCCTAAGGCAAGTCATAAGCCCTCTGGAGGCAAGCGGCGACAAAAAGACTTTCAAATTTTTGCCCGGGAATGAGCCGGCGGCGCAGCGCCTATCCTGGCGGCACCCATTGGAGAGCATCGCATGACCGAGCCGAAGCGTTATGTCCGCAACATGCGCGGCTATGGCGCCAATCCGCCAAAGGCGAACTGGCCGGGCGGCGCGCATGTCGCGCTGTCCTTCGTCGTCAATTACGAGGAAGGCGGCGAGAACTGCGTTCTTCATGGCGATGCGGCCTCGGAGGCGTTCCTGTCAGAAGTCGTCGGCGCCGCGCCTTGGCCCGCCAAGCGGCACTGGAACATGGAATCGATCTATGAATATGGCGCCCGCGCCGGCTTCTGGCGGCTGCATCGCCTGTTCACTCAGGCCGCAATGCCGGTGACGGTCTATGGCGTCGCCGCTGCACTCGCCCGCTCACCCGACCAGGTCGCCGCGATGCAGGAGGCCGGCTGGGAGATCGCCTCGCATGGGCTGAAATGGATCGACTACCGCGACCACGAGGAAGAGGCTGAACGCGCCGATCTCATGGAAGCGATCCAGTTGCACACGGAGGTGGTCGGCGAACGTCCGAAAGGCCTTTATGTCGGGCGCACTTCGGTCAATTCGGTGAAACTTGCCGCCGAGGAGGGCGGATTCGCCTGGATTTCCGACACCTATGACGACGACCTGCCCTATTGGCTCGACCATGACGGCCACGGGAACGCCATCGGTCCGCAACTGGTCATTCCCTATACGCTCGACGCCAATGACATGCGCTTCGCCACCGCCCAGGGCTTCAATTCCGGCGACCAATTCTTCGCCTATCTGAAGGACGCCTTCGACACGCATTACGCGGAAGGCCAGGCCGGCCGGCCTTCGATGATGAATATCGGGCTGCACTGCCGTCTCGTCGGGCGGCCGGGGCGGGTGGCGGCGCTGAAGCGCTTCATCGACTATGTGAAAAGCCATGACCGGGTCTGGATCGCGCGGCGGATCGACATCGCCGAGCACTGGATGGCGGCCCATCCCTACCAGGCGCCGGAGCTGCGCCCGAGCCGCATGAGCCGCGAGGACTTCGTCGCGCAATTCGGCTCGATCTTCGAGCACTCGCCTTGGATCGCCGAACGCGCCTTCGAACTGGAACTCGGGCCAGCCCATGACAGCGCGGGGGGCCTGCACAACGCGCTTGCCCGTATGTTCCGCTCAGCGAGCGCAGAGGAGCGGTTGGGCGTTCTGAAGGCGCATCCCGATCTCGCCGGCAAGCTGGCGCAGGCCAAGCGCCTGACGGCGGAATCGACCAGGGAACAGGCTTCAGCCGGGCTCGATGCGCTCACCGACGAGGAGCGCGCCGCCTTTACCGAACTGAACGAAGCCTATGTGAAAAAATTTGGCTTTCCATTCATCATCGCAGTCAAGGACAATACAAAAGCCTCGATCCTCGAGGCGTTCCAGCGCCGCATCGCCAACGACCACGCCGAGGAGTTCGACACGGCCTGCCGGCAGGTCGAGCGCATCGCCTATCTTCGGCTGAAGGATATCTTGCCGCTATGACCGACCGTTCCTACGCTGTCCCGATCGGGGGCCTGCCGCCGCAGACCGCGCTTCACACCGGCCGCGCCGTCTTCACCGAGGCCTATGCGGTGATCCCTAAGGGCGTCATGAGCGACATCGTCACGAGCTATATCCCCTTCTGGGAGAAGACGCGGCTTTGGATCCTGTCGAGGCCGCTGTCGGGCTTCGCCGAGACCTTCTCGCAATACATCATGGAGGTCGAGCCGGGCGGCGGCAGCGACAGCCCCGAACCGGAAGCGGAGGCGCAAGGCGTTTTCTTCGTGGTCGAAGGCGAGATCACCGTCACGCTCGACGGCGAACGTCATGTGCTGACGCCCGGCGGCTACGCCTATCTGCCGCCCGCGAGCGGATGGAGCGTCAAGAATGAAGGCCAGGGCGTGGCTCGCTTCCACTGGATCCGCAAGGCCTACGACTTCGTCGAAGGCATCGAGGTCCCCGATCCGCTCTTTTTGAACGAGAACGATATCGCGCCGACGCCGATGCCGGACACCAACGGCGCATGGGCGACGACGCGCTTCGTCGATCCGGCGGACCTGCGCCACGACATGGCGGTGACGGTCGTCACCTTCGAGCCCGGCGGGGTGATCCCGTTCGAGGAGACGCATGTGATGGAGCATGGCCTTTATGTGCTGGAGGGCAAGGCGGTTTACCGGCTGAACCGCGACTGGGTCGAGGTGGAGGCCGGCGACTATATGTGGCTGCGCGCCTTTTGCCCGCAGGCCTGCTATGCCGGCGGCCCGGGCCGGTTCCGCTATTTGCTCTACAAGGACGTCAACCGGCACGCGAAGCTCGGTCTGGCAAGATGACCCGCATCCTCACCGCCCAGCCCCTCACCCGCCAAGCCTTCGCGCCCTTCGGCGACGTGCTCGACACGGACGCGCCCCACCACTTCCCGATCAACAACGGCAAATGCGAGCGCTATCACGACCTGGCAAAGGTTGAGGCGTCCGGCGACAATGCGCGCGTGCTCGTGTCGATCGCCTGCGGCACGCCCTACGAGATGCCGCTCAGCCTGACGATGGTCGAGCGCCATCCCTTCGGCAGCCAAATCTTCATGCCGCTCGACCAGCGTCCGTTCCTCGTCGTCGTCTGCCCTGACCAGAACGGCAGGCCCGGTCTGCCGCAGCCCTTCGTGACGGCGCCCGGCCAGGGCATCAACTACGCCCGCAACACATGGCACGCCGTGCTGACGCCGATCGGGCAGCCCCAGAACTTCCTCGTCGTCGACCGTGGCGGCGACGGCAACAATCTCGAGGAGTTCTTCTTCGACGAGCCCTTCGAGATCCGCCTTCCGGACGGCTTCCAGTCCTGATTCGCCTGCTTCCTGGCGGTCGCGTCACGTCTCAGGCGCGCAAGCGGAGGCAAAATCTGGATTATTTGCCTTCGCCGGTTGATCCCAGCGAAGGCGGGTTTATAGTCCGCGTCATTCGGGGCGCATCCAAATACGCCATTTTATGTCGCAAACGGCCATGTGAATGATCGCATGGTGCCGTCAGTATCGGTATCCAACGAGACCCCACGAGGGGCCGCTTCAATGGGTTCGGATCACACGATCGAATGAGGAACAGGCAATGTCGAAAGAACTGCAATTTCTAAGCCGCTATGTCGCTGCCGGGAAACTGAACCGGCGCGATTTCCTGGGACGCGCGGCAGCGCTCGGCGTCACCTCGACCTTCGCCAACTCTCTTCTGGTCCGCGCAGCACACGCACAAGGCCCGCAAAAGGGCGGCGACCTGCGCCTGGGATTGCAGGGCGGCGAATCCACCAACAGCCTGGACCCGGCTCAATGGCTGACGCAGGTGCCGCAGAATTTCGGCTCCACATGGGGCGAACTTCTCGTTCTCCAGTCGCCGCAGGACGGTTCGCCACAGCCGGTGCTGGCCGAATCCTGGGAAGCGTCCGACGATGCCGCCGAGTGGCGCTTCAAGATCCGCAAGGGCGTGACCTTCCACGACGGCAAGGATCTGACGCCCGAGGACGTCGCGCAGACGATCCGCCGCCATTCGGATGAAAACACCGAATCCGCCGCGCTTGGCGTCCTGCGCGACATCGAGGACGTCTCGGTCGACGGCGACAATGTCGTCTTCAGGTTGAATTCCGGCAATGCCGACCTGCCGCTTCTCCTGACCGACTATCACCTCGTCATCCAACCCAATGGCGGCTATGACGATCCCACCGCCGGAATCGGCACCGGGCCATACCGCGTCGAGGTCAATGAACCGGGCGTGCGTCACGTCTCGACGAAGTATGACGGCTACTGGAACGACGATATCGGCCATGTCGCGTCGGTCGAGGTGGTTGTCATGAACGATCCCACCGCGCGCACTTCGGCACTCCAGTCGGGCCAGGTCCATATCATCAACCGCGTCGAGCCGCGCACCGTCGCGCTGCTCGCGCGTTCGCCGGGCGTCCACATCGAGAGCGTGCCGTCCAAGGGCCACTACGTCTTCATCATGCATTGCAACACGGCGCCGTTCGACAATCACGACCTGCGCATGGCGTTGAAACTGGCGATCGACCGCGAGCAGATGATCGAGCAGATCCTGGCCGGCCATGGGTCGATCGGCAACGACTTCCCGATCAACGAATCCTATGCGCTGTTCCCGAACGACATGGAGCAGCGCGCCTATGATCCGGACGAGGCGCGCCACTATTTCGAGCGTTCGGGACACGAGGGGCCAATTCTGCTGCGTACGTCCGAGGTCGCCTTTCCCGGCGCGGTCGACGCCGCCCAGCTATTTCAACAGCAGGCGCAGGCTGCCGGCATCGACATCCAGGTCCAGCGCGAGCCGGGCGACGGATATTGGACCGAAGTCTGGAACGCCCAGCCTTTCTGCGCATCCTATTGGGGCGGTCGCCCGACGCAGGATTCCATGTACTCCACCGCCTATACCAGCGGCGCGGACTGGAACGACACGCGCTTTTTCGACGACGGCTTCGACACCATCATCCGCGAGGCGCGCGCCGAACTGGACGAGACGAGGCGCGCCGAACTGTACCGGGACGCGGCGACCAAGGTGCGCGACGATGGCGGCCTGATCCTGCCGATGTTCAACGACTTCCTCGACGCCCGCCGCGAGGAAGTTCAAGGCTGGGTGTCGGACCCGAACCACGAAACGTCCAATTTGAGGGCGGCGACTCGCGTCTGGCTCGATCAGGCCTGATTGGAGCGGGCACGTGGGGGCGCACCCGGTTCTGACACTTATCGCCCAGCGCATCGCGCTGGGCCTCCTTCTTCTCCTGGCGGTTTCGGTGCTGATCTTCATCGGCACCGAAATCCTGCCGGGCGACGTCGCAGCATCGATCCTCGGACAAGCGGCGACGCCGCAGGCATTGGAGAACCTGCGTCGGGAACTGGGCCTCAACGACCCGGCTTATATCCGCTATTTCCGCTGGCTGGGCGGCGTCCTCACGGGCGATCTCGGTACCGCTTTGTCGAACCGGCTCGACATCGCGACATCAATCTGGCCGCGTCTCAAGAACACGCTCTTCCTCGCCTTTTGGGCTGCGGCTGTGTCGGTGCCTATCGCGATCCTGCTCGGCCTTATCGCCGTGCGTTATCGCAACGGCTTCGTGGACAAGACGATCTCGGGCCTGTCGCTGTCGGCAACGTCCCTGCCGGAATTCTTCGTCGGCTATGTCCTGATGTATATCTTCGCCGTCAAGCTCGGCTGGCTGCCGAGCGTTTCGACGGTTTACGAGGGCATGCCCTTCGCCGACCGGATGCGCGCCATTGCCTTGCCGGCAACCGCACTCACGCTCGTCGTCGTCGCTCACATGATGCGCATGACGCGCGCCGCGATCCTCAACGTCATGCAGTCGGCCTATATCGAGACGGCTGAACTCAAGGGCATGTCGATGTTCGATATCATTCGCCGACACGCCTTTCCCAACGCGATCGCGCCGATCGTCAATGTCGTCATGCTGAACCTCGCTTTTCTCGTCGTCGGCGTCGTCGTGATCGAGGTGATCTTCGTCTATCCGGGCATGGGGCAATATCTCGTCGACCATGTCTCAAAGCGCGACGTTCCAGTGGTGCAGGCCGTCGGCTTGATCTTCGCGGCGGTCTATATCGGGCTCAACCTCGTGGCCGACATCGTGGCGATCCTCGCCAATCCGCGTCTGCGGCATCCGAGGTGACACCATGCTGACATTGAGACGCATGCCGATCGGGGCAAGCATCGGACTGATCCTCACGATCACGCTGCTCGTCGCCGCGATCTTCGCGCCGTGGATCGCACCTTATCCGGGCTCACGTGTCCTCGGCGGCGTCTGGGAGCCAGCCTCGGCGCAGCATTGGCTCGGCACCGACAATCTCGGCCGCGATTTGCTGTCGCGCATGATCTATGGCGCGCGGATCACCGTCTTCATTGGCGTGGCGGCGACGGCGCTGGCGTTCACGCTCGGTTCGATCCTCGGTTTCATGGCCGCCGTGATCGGCGGTTGGTTCGACACGCTGATGTCGCGGTTCGTCGATCTCCTGATGTCGATCCCGACGCTGATCTTCGGACTCGTCGTGCTTTCGGTGCTTCCATCGACCATCCCGATCCTGGTTCTGGTGATGGGGCTTTTGGATTCAACGCGCGTCTACAGGTTGTCACGGGCGGTCGCCGCCGACATCAACGTCATGGATTTTGTCGAGGCGGCAAAATTGCGCGGCGAAGGGACCGGCTGGATCATCTTCCGCGAGATCCTGCCAAACGCGCTCTCGCCGCTCATATCCGAACTGGGACTGCGCTTCATTTATGCGATCCTGTTCCTTTCGGCCCTGTCTTTTCTCGGACTAGGCGTGCAGCCGCCGGATGCCGACTGGGGCGCCATGGTGCGCGAAAATCGCGAGGGCATCGTATTTGGAATACCGGCAGCTCTGATCCCGGCGGGCGCGATCGCGGTTCTGGCGATCTCGGTCAATCTCGTCGCCGACTGGATCCTGAACCGCACCACCGATCTCAAGGGAGGGCGCGGCAATGCCTAAAGTGGACGCCGCAGCAGGCAAGCCGCTGCTCGACATCCGCAATCTCCGGATCGAGGCGACGGTCTATCCGCCGGACGAGGACCCGCACGACATCGTCATCGTCGACGACGTGTCGCTCACGCTCGAAAAGGGCAAGGTGCTGGGCCTGATCGGAGAATCGGGCGCCGGCAAATCGACCATCGGGCTGTCGCCGATGGCTTATGGCCGCGGCGGCGTCAGGATCACCGGCGGCGAGGTCTTCCTGAACGGCCGCGACATCCTGAAGGAGGGCCCGCGCAAAATTCGCCGTCTGCGCGGGCGCGAGGTCTGCTATGTCGCCCAGTCGGCGGCGGCGGCCTTCAATCCTGCTCATAGACTGATGGACCAGGTGGTGGAAGCGGCCATCAAACACGGGGTCATGTCCCGAAGCGAAGCCGAGACCCGCGCCATCGATCTCTTCCGCAAGCTTTCGCTTCCCGACCCGGAATCGATCGGTCAACGGTATCCGCATCAGGTGTCCGGAGGCCAGTTGCAGCGCGTGATGACGGCGATGGCGCTGTGCCCTGAGCCAGATCTAATCGTCTTTGACGAGCCGACGACGGCGCTCGACGTGACGACGCAGATCGACGTGCTTGCTTCGATCAAGGAGGCGATCCGCGACACCGGCGTGGCTGCCCTCTACATCACACACGACCTTGCCGTGGTCGCCCAGGTCTCCGACGAGATCATGGTATTGCGGGAGGGAAAGATGGTCGAATGGGGCGAGACACGCCAGATCATCGACGAGCCGCAGGAGGATTATACACGTCAACTCGTGTCCGTGCGCCAGATTGATCATGAAGAACACGCGCCGGAAGGCGCGCCGCTGCTGTCGATCAGTCATGTCACTGCCGCCTATGGCGGCGGATCGATCGACGTTCTGAAGGACGTTTCGGTCGACATTCATCCCGGCCAGACACTGGCGGTGGTCGGTGAATCCGGTTCCGGCAAGTCGACGTTGGCGCGCGTGATCACCGGGCTGCTCGCGCCCAGGGAAGGCAGCGTCACCTTCGAGGAGCGCGAGCTTCCCCCTCGCCTTGCGCAGCGCAAGCGCGAGGACCTGCGCGAGTTGCAGATGATCTACCAGATGGCGGACGTCGCCATGAACCCGCGCCAAACCGTCGCGACGATCATCGGCCGACCGCTGGAGTTCTATTTCAACATGCGCGGCAAGGAACGCGACGCGCGCGTGGCCGAACTTCTCGACAAGATCGAGATGGGCGAAGGCTATGCCGAACGTTATCCGGCCGAATTGTCCGGCGGCCAAAAGCAGCGCGTGTGCATCGCGCGCGCCTTGGCGGCAAAGCCGAAGCTCATCATCTGCGACGAGGTAACGAGCGCGCTCGACCCGCTTGTCGCGAACGGGATCCTGCGGCTCCTCCTCGACCTCCAGGCTGACGCGCAGGTCTCCTATCTCTTCATTACGCACGATATCGCGACCGTCCGCGCGATTGCCGATTCCATCGCCGTCATGCACCGCGGCAAGGTCGTCCGCTACGGGCCGAAGAGCGACGTTCTGTCGCCCCCCTTCGACGATTACACGCAGCTCCTCCTCTCGTCGGTCCCGGAGATGGAAATCGGCTGGCTGGAAAAGGCCATCGATGGCCGGCGCATGGCCGCCGCCGGGAATTGAACATCAAACGGGCCGTGCGCTACGAATCCTAGGAGAACTTCATGCCGCTGGAAATGAACCGCGAGGTCTTCATCACGTGCGCCGTCACCGGGTCTGGCGGCACACAGGACCGCAGCCCGCGTGTCCCCAGATCGCCGCAACAGATCGCGGATGCCGCAATCGATGCGGCCAGAGCCGGCGCCGCGATCGTCCACTGCCATGTCCGCGACCCCGAGACCGGCAAGCCGCGCCGCGACGTCGCACTCTACCGTGAAGTGACCGATCGCATCCGCGACGCCGATGTCGATGTCGTCTTGAACCTGACCGCCGGCATGGGCGGCGACATGGTGTTCGGCTCGGCCGAAAGCCCGCTGCCCTTGAACGAGGGTGCTACCGACATGGCCGGCGCCACCGAGCGAGTCGAACATGTTCGCCAGTGCCTGCCCGAAATCTGCACGCTCGATTGCGGGACGATGAATTTCGCCGAAGCCGATTACGTCATGACCAACACGCCGGGCATGCTGCGGGCGATGGCCGGCATGATGACGGCGATGGGGGTGAAGCCGGAAATCGAAGCGTTCGACACCGGTCATTTGTGGTTCGCCAAGCAACTCGTCAGCGAGGGCGTGCTGGCGCCGGACGCGCTGGTGCAGTTGTGCATGGGGGTTCCCTGGGGCGCGCCGGACGATCTCAACACCTTCCTGGCGATGGTCAACAATGTGCCCACGGACTGGAACTGGTCAGCCTTCGCGCTTGGCCGCAACCAGATGGGCTATGTGGCGGCCGCGGTGCTTGCCGGCGGCAATGTTCGCGTGGGACTGGAGGATAATCTGTGGCTCGGCAAGGGTGAACTTGCCACCAACGCCCAATTGGTCGAGCGCGCCGTCACCATCGTCGAGACGATGGGCGCGCGGGTGATCGGCCCCGACGAGGTCCGTAAGAAACTGAATCTGACCAAGCGGGCGCCGCTGGCAGCCTGAGGAGCTTCCCATGACCACCATCACCAAGGCCGCCTGCGTCGGCGGCGGCGTCATCGGGGCGGGCTGGGTCGCGCGCCTGGTGCTGAACGGCGTCGATGTCGCCCTTTACGACCCCGACCCGCAAGCGCAGCGCAAGGTCGACGAAGTGATGGCCGGCGCGCGCCGCGCCTATGAAAAGATGCTGCCGAATGGTTTGCCGCATGAAGGCAAGATCAGCTTCGCGAAGACGATCGCCGAAGCTGTCGCGGATGCGGACTTCATCCAAGAAAGCGTGCCGGAACGGCTGGAGCTGAAGCACAAGGTGCTGGCCGAGATCGATGCCAATGCCGCGCCCGACGCCGTCATCGGATCGTCAACCTCGGGCATCAAACCGACCGACATGCAGCCGGCGCTGACGCGGCCGGAACGGTTCATCGTCGCCCACCCGTTCAACCCAGTCTATCTATTGCCGCTGGTCGAGATCGTCGGGGGCGAAAAAACGGCTGCTGGGACCATCGAAAAGGCCAAGGCGCTCTACGCCTCGATCGGCATGAAGCCGGTCGTCATCCGCAAGGAGATCGAGGCCTTTGTCGGTGACCGCTTGCTCGAAGCGGTCTGGCGCGAGGCGCTATGGCTGATCAAGGACGACGTGACGACCGTCGAGGAACTGGACGACATCATGCGTTACTCGTTCGGCATCCGCTGGGCGCAGATGGGCATGTTCCAGGTCTACCGGATCGCCGGCGGCGAGGCCGGAATGCGCCATTTCATCGAGCAGTTCGGCCCCTGCCTGGCATGGCCGTGGACCAAGCTGATGGACGTGCCGGAACTCACGCCGGAACTCGTCGACAAAATCGCCGAGCAATCCGACGCGCAGGCGGGCGACCTTTCAATCCGTGATCTGGAGCGCATCCGCGACGACAATCTGGTCGCCATCATGGAAGCTCTGTCGCGCCAGAACAACGGCAACGGTTGGGGCGCCGGCGCCTTGTACAAGGACTATGTCGACCGCCTCGGCAAGGCATCTGAAACCACGAGTGAGGAAAGCTGAATGTCCGACATCGTCAAGACCCACCGCGACGGCGCGATCCTCGAAGTCACCCTCGACCGACCGAAGGCCAATGCCATCGACCTCGCCACGTCGCGGCTGCTCGGGCAAACGTTCAAAGCCTTCCGCGACGATCCGGACTTGCGCGTGGCGATCGTCAGGACAGCCGGCGACAAGTTCTTTTCCGCCGGCTGGGACTTGAAGGCGGCCGCCGACGGCGATGCGGTGGACGGCGATTACGGGGTCGGCGGCTTCGGAGGCCTGCAGGAGTTGCGCGGCCTGAACAAGCCGGTCATCGCCTGCGTTCATGGAATGGCGGTGGGCGGCGGCTTCGAACTCGCGCTCTCTTGCGACCTGATCTACGCGTCCGAGAAATCGAGCTTCGCGCTGCCCGAGATCAAGGCGGGCACGCTTGCCGACGCCGCGACCATCAAGCTGCCGCGCCGCATTCCCTATCACGTGGCGATGGACATGCTGTTGACCGGCCGCTGGATGGAGGCTCTCGAAGCCCATCGCTGGGGATTGGTCAACGAGATTCATCCCGCCGACCAGTTGGAAGAGCGGGTCTGGGACGTGGCGCGACTGCTCGCCTCCGGTCCGCCGCTCGTCTTCGCCGCGATCAAGGAAGTGGCGCGCGAGGCCGAAGCGATGAGTTTCCAGGACGCGATGAACCGCGTCACCAAGCGCCAGTTTCCGACCGTCGACGTGCTTTACGATTCGGAAGACGGGCTCGAAGGCTTCAAGGCGTTCGCCGAAAAGCGCGATCCGGTATGGAAGGGGCGCTGAGCGCCCCTCGCCTATACCCTCTCGAGCGCGACGGAGATACCCTGGCCGACGCCGATGCACATCGTCGCCAGACCGTAGCGCGCGCCGCGCTCCTTCAGTTCCAGCGCCGCCGTTCCCGTGATGCGCGCGCCTGACATGCCGAGCGGATGGCCGAGCGCGATCGCGCCGCCATTGGGGTTCACGTGGTCGGCATCGTCTGCGACGCGAAGATCGCGCAGCGTCGCTAGGCCCTGGGACGCAAAGGCTTCGTTCAATTCGATCACCTCGAAATCGGATATCTTCATGCCGAGGCGTTCGACGAGCTTCCTGGTCGACAAGGCGGGGCCAAAGCCCATGATGCGGGGCGCCAGTCCGGCCGCCGCACCGCCGAGGATCCGCGCGATCGGCGTCAGGCCGTATTTCTCCGCCGCCGCTTCAGAGGCGATGATGAGAGCCGCCGCGCCGTCATTGACGCCGGATGCATTGCCGGCGGTCACCGTGCCGCCTTCTCGTTTGAAAGGCGTCGGCAATTTGGCCAGCTTCTCGGCGGTCGTTCCGGCGCGCGGATGCTCGTCCCGGTCGACGACGAGCGGGTCGCCCTTGCGCTGGGGAATCGTCACGGACACGATCTCCTTGGCGAGGCGGCCATTTTCCTGTGCGGCCACCGCCTTGGTCTGACTGCGGGCCGCAAACGCATCCTGATCTTCACGGCTGATCTGGAAATCCAAGGCGACGTTCTCGGCCGTCTCCGGCATCGAATCGACGCCGTACTGCTTCTTCATCAGCGGATTGACGAAGCGCCAGCCGATCGTCGTGTCGTAGATCTCCGCATTGCGCGAAAAGGCGGTCTCCGCCTTGGGCATGACGAAAGGCGCCCGGCTCATGGATTCGACGCCGCCGGCGATCACGATTTCGGCGTCGCCGGCCTTGATGGCGCGGGCAGCGTCGAGCACCGCATTCATGCCGGAGCC
This sequence comes from uncultured Mesorhizobium sp., assembly GCA_964511105.1. Taxonomy (GTDB): domain Bacteria; phylum Pseudomonadota; class Alphaproteobacteria; order Rhizobiales; family Rhizobiaceae; genus Aliihoeflea. The sequence goes on along the minus strand of CAZEEC010000021.1, from coordinate 5,629 downwards.
GCAGAGGCGGTTGACGGTCGCGCCAGGGACCTCTTCCGGAAGGCCCGCCAGAAGCAGCGCCATGCGCGCCACGTTGCGATTGTCCTCGCCCGCCTGATTGGCACAGCCATAGATGACGTCGTCGATCGCCGCCCAATCGACGTTCAGGTTTCGCTCCATCAGCGCCTTGAGCGGCACGGCGCCGAGATCATCGGCCCGAACCGAGGAGAGCGAACCGCCAAAGCGCCCGATCGGCGTGCGGATATAGTCACAGATATAGGCGTCAGCCATTTCAAACCTCCGGTACGATCAGATCCTTGACGGTGCCTTCGACCACAAGCGTCGCTCCAGTGACAGCCTGCAGGTCGTCCAAGCTGATGGCCGGCAGCTTCTCCTTGAGGACAAAGCGCGCATTGACGATCTCGACCACGGCAAGGCTCGTATAGACGGTCGTGATGCAGCCGACGCCAGTCAGAGGCAGGCTGCATCTTTCGACGAGCTTCGGCCGTCCGTCCTTGGTCACGTGGTCGGTGATCACGCAGACGCGCCTTGCACCGTGGACGAGATCCATCGCGCCGCCGACCGCCGGCACCGATTTCGGGCCCGTGCTCCAATTGGCTAGATCGCCATTCTCGGCCACTTCATAGGCGCCGAGGATCGCGACGTCGAGATGGCCGCCGCGCACCATGGCGAAACTGTCGGCATGGTGGAAGAAGGAGGCGCCCGGATTGAGCGTCACCGCCTTCTTGCCGGCATTGATCAGGTCCCAATCTTCCTCACCCGCCGGCGGCGCTTCGCCGAAATCGAGAACGCCGTTTTCGGTGTGGTAGATGACCTCGCGCCCTTCGGGCTTGAATTTAGCGACCATTTCTGGAAAGCCGATGCCGAGATTGACATAGGCGCCGTCGGGAATGTCCTGCGCCGCCCGCCAAGCGATCTGCGCGTTGGTGAGTTTCGCCGTCATGCCGTGGCTCCTTCGCGCAACAGAACCTCTTCCTGTTTCGCATCGGCGATTTCGACGATGCGGTCGACAAAGATGCCGGGCGTAACGACATGCTCGGGATCGATCGCGCCCGCATCGACCACGCGCCGCGCCTGCACGATCGTCGTTTCGGCGGCCATCGCCATCAGGGGCGCGAAATTGCGAGCCGCCTTGTTGTAGGTCAGATTTCCCTTGGTGTCGGCGAGTTCCGCCTTGATCAGCGCCACATCGGCCTTGAGCCAGCGTTCCTGCACATATTTGCGGCCGTCGAACTCGGCAATCGGCTTGCCCTCGGCGATCTGCGTGCCGAAGCTGGTCGGCGTGTAGAAGGCTGGAATGCCTGCCCCGCCCGCGCGAATGCGCTCGGCGAGCGTACCCTGCGGCACCAGTTCAAGCTCGATCTCGCCGGCAAGATAGCGCTCGGTGAACGCCCGCGAATCCGTCGAGCGGGGAAAGGAGCACACCATCTTGGCGACCATACCCGCATAGATCATCGCCGCGATGCCGACCGCGCCGTTGCCGGCATTGTTGTTGATGACGGTCAGCCGGCCGGGCGATCCAGTCTTCTTGTAGCGTTCGACAAGCGCGTGAATCAGTTCGATAGGCGCACCGGAGCCGCCGAAGCCGCCGATCATGACGGCCATGCCGTCTTCGATGCCGCCAAGCGCATCCTCGATGGTAGGCACGATCTTGTTCATCTCGCTCCCGGACGATTTTTGTGAAAGCTCACTTTGCGAACATGTGTTCTGCGCGAATTTCCGTCGCTTCTCAAGCGAGTGGCAGCCTTGAAGGAGGATTTCTTCGCAGGCCAGTCGGCGGCAGTTCACGGGGAATGCTGCAATCGTAACATCTCGTCAACCACGCTGCGACAAATATGCGAACGACGCCAGCGATTCGCCGGCGGCCGATTGAAACAGCGTAGCCGAGGGGACGGGTAGCATGCGTTTGGAAGAAGACATGGCGGCACAGGCGGCGATCCGGCTGTTTCCGATGGAGCGCCGGCACGGCCGTATCGAAGCCGTTGCCGAGGCTTTACACCGGGCAAGCACCGACCACGTCGCCGAACGCTACGCCGGATTGATCGCCCAGACCATGTTCAGCGAGTTGCAACTGCTGGGGCTGCCCGAATTAGCGCAAGACGAGGCGGTGGGCGCCTTTTTCAACGAGGTCGAACAAGCGGTTGCCGCTCGCCGGGAGGCCGAGCCGCACATGGCCGAGATCATTTCACTGCGCTGAGCGTCGCGTACCCAACAGCAGCCGTGTCGTCGTTTCCGCGTAAAACCGAGGCGCGGTGTTCATGGCCTCATGCGCCTGCCCGTCCAGTTCCTCTATGGTCACATCCGGTAGATGGCAGGCGAGTGAGTCCGTGGCGAAGGCCTCGCGCGGACTTTCGGTTCCCACCTGAAGCAGAACCGGAACCTGCAGGGCTTGGAACCCGGCCGGATCGAACGGGTAGCGGCGCAAGGCCAAGATGTCCTGAAGCGACGCTTCGGCGTCGGCAACGATGGGCGCCCATGCGCCCGAGGCGCGCAATTCTTCGATGTCATTCGCGGTGAGGCCAAGAACCTCGGTAAAGAAATCCTCGGCAAGGCCGTCCCAATCCCGATCCGCGGCCCTTGCCTCCAGGCGGACCAGCACTTGCGCATCGGCGGTATCCGGCCAGGGCGGCTCGTAAAGCACAAGTTTGCGAACCTGCCCGGCACAGTCGGCCGCCGCGCGAAGGGCGACCTGCGCGCCATAGGAATGGCCGAGCAGACAGGCCGGCTCCGACAGGGATTCCAAAAAGGCGGTGATATCTCTTGCCTCATCGGCAAGGGCCGGCCCGGACGTTGTCTGGCCGCGTCCGCGCCGCGCGACGGCATAGACGGTGAAATGCTCGCTCAAGAAAGGGTGCACCAGCGTCCAGTTCGTCTTGTGGTCGCTGAAGCTGCCGTGGACGAGAACCAACGGTGGACCCTCGCCGGATCTCTCGTAAGACAGGTTTGCGCCGCTCGGGCAGTAAAAAATTTCCATAATCAGATTCCCTCAAATATGAAGGCAGCGTGATCGGCCGGCTGTGGCGGGCGCGGTGATACTCCTCCCGCGGATTAGCGCGTCGACCGCTATGGCCCCATCCGTCGTAACGATCAGCGGATTGATGTCCAGTTCGTCCAATGTCTGGCTGTGCGCCAGCGCATACTCGCCGATGCAAAATGCCGTTTCGACAACGGCATCGATGTTGCCACGCGAGCGGCCTCGAAAGCCGGTCAAAAGCGGGGCCGAACGCAACGACAAAAAGGCGTCGCGAATTTGATCGCGGTTGGCCGGCAGGAGCAAAGACCGCGTGTCGTTCCACAACTCCACCATGATTCCGCCGGCGCCGAGCGTCAGATAAAGCCCAAATTGCGGGTCGCGCGCGATGCCGACGATCAACTCGGCGATGGCGTTCCGGACCATCTTCTCGACCAAGAAATCGCATTGGAGATGCGCCAGCGACCGCGCCGCTGCACGGACTTCGTCTGCGCTGTGCAAATTGAGCTTGACCGCAGCCAGTTCGGTCTTGTGCAACAGCGCGCTTCCGACGCCCTTGAGCACGACAGGATAGCTGATCCGGTCGGCGATCGCCGCCGCGTCGTCGGGCGTGGACGCAACGCCGCCTTCAGGGGTGGCAATACCCAGTTCGCGCAGGATCGACTTCGATTGCCATTCATCGAGCGCGGGGCCCGCAGCCGCGTCGGGCACGATCTGCACCGCGAGAGGAGCCGGTGGCGCTTTGCTCCAGGCGGCGCCGATTTTCGCCGCGTTGGCAACCGCCGTCAGCGCCGTCGCCAAGCCCATCATCGGCGCGATCCCCGCGGCCAGAAGCTTCTCGGCATGGGCCTCGGACATGTTTTCGGGCAGGCTCGAAACAACCGCAAAGCGACCGCCGCCATTGCGATGCGCGGCAATGGCGGCATCAAGCGCGACGTCGGAGCCATTGTCCTCGCACCGGTCGGCGCGCGGGAAATCAAGGACGAGGATCGTCATGCCGAAGCCGCAGTCCAGCATCGCGCGATAGGTTGCCGTCATGGCCGGGCCGTTGCCCCAGATGAAGGTGTGATAGTCGAGCGGATTGGAAACGGTCACCATGTCCGACAAGGTCGCCTGCACGCGTGCCGTCTCTTCGGGTCCGAGTGGCCGCAGGTCCAGACCGGCTGCTTCGGCTAGGTCGCCGACAAGCGACGCCTCTCCGCCCGAACAACTCATCGAGCCGAGCGTCAGGTCAGGCGACGGGCCCATGACGTGCAGGAGCTTGAGGGTCTCGACAAATTCGTCGAGCGAGCGCGTCCGAACCGCTCCGCAGCGATCGAGGAACGCGCTCGACAATTGGTCGGCACCGGCAAGCGAGGCGGTGTGCGAGAGTGTCATCGCCTGGGCGGCGGCAGAGGTTCCGACCTTGAGCGCGACGACCGGAACGCCCTTGTCGCGCGCCTTTCGCATCAGCGCCTCGAGCCGGTGCGGATCGTCGAATCCCTCGATGTGCAGGCCGAGAACGGTGACGCGCGGATCGGCAAGCGCCGCTTCGGCCAGATCCGACAGCCCGGTCTGCGCCTGATTGCCGGCTGTCAGCACATAGGCGATCGGCAGGCCGCGCTTCTGCATGGTCAGGTTGATGGCGATGTTGGACGACTGGACGATGATCGCCGCACCCTTTTCCACGCGCCGGCCGCCATGCTGGTCGGGCCACAAGATGGCGCCGTCCAGATAATTGATGAAGCCGTAGCAGTTGGGGCCGAGGATCGGCATATCGCCGGCAGCTTCCAGCAAGGCATCGTTGCGCACGGCACCATCCGCGACTTCGCTGAAACCGGATGCGAAACAGACCGCGCCGCCCGCGCCGCGCTCTGCCAGCGCCCGCACGATGTCGATGGTGCCGTCCCGATTGACGCCGATGAAGCTGGCATCCGGCGCCGCCGGCAGATCCGCCACACTGCGATAGCAACGCAGGCCGTCGATCTCGTCCTTCGAGGGATGCACCGGCCAAAGCGCGCCGTCGAACCCCATCTTGCGGCATTGCCGGATGACGGCCATCGACCAGCCGCCGCCGAAGACGGCGATCGATCGGGGCCGCAGGATGCGCGACAGATCCGTCATGATCAGGCTCCAAGAGGCCGCAGCAGATCGCGCGCGATGATGTGGCGCTGGATCTCGCTGGTGCCGTCCCAGATCCGCTCGACGCGCGCGTCGCGCCAGAAGCGCTCCAGCGGTAGATCGTCCATCAAGCCGATCCCGCCATAGACCTGGATCGCGCGATCGGTCACGCGCGCCAGCATTTCGGACGCATAAAGCTTGGCCGACGCGATTTCGCGATTGGCAGGCAGCCCCTGATCGAGCCGCCACGCCGCCGCCAGGGTCAGCCAGTCAGCCGCGTCGATCTCCGTCACCGAATCCGCGAGTTGGAAGCCGACGCCCTGGAAACGGCCGATCGGTTGCCCGAACTGTTTGCGCTGGGCGGCGTAGTCGACCATCATGTCGAACACGCGCCGCGCGCGACCGACCGCCATCGTGGCAACGGTGATGCGCGTGGCATAAAGCCATTCATTCATGACCTTGAAGCCTTCGCCGACCGCGCCCAGCACCTGGGCGTCGGGCAGGCGGCAATTGTCGAATTCCAGGATCATGTTCTTATAGCCGCGATGGCTGACGGAT
>CAZEEC010000020.1:0-25265 GCA_964511105.1 uncultured Mesorhizobium sp. | reverse complement strand
TGCAGGTCATGGCCGAACGCTTTGACGGAACGATGACCGTCGAGGATTGCGAGGACGTCAGCCGGACTATTTCGCCTGTCCTTGACGTCGACGATCCAATCGAAAAGGCCTATCATCTTGAGGTCTCATCGCCTGGCATTGACCGGCCGATGGTGCGCAAGTCGGACTTCGTCAATGCTGTGGGCCATCTCGCAAAGATCGAGACGAATATTCTCGTTGCAGAGCGCAAGCGCTTCAAGGGAAAGATCGTTGAAGCCGATGATGACGGCATCACCCTTGAAAGCGGTCAATTGAGTTACGGCGAGGAACCGACCGTTCGCATTCCTTACGATGCGCTGGCCGATGCCAGGTTGATTTTGACGGATGATTTGATCCGGGAGACGCTCAAGCGCGACAAGGCCGCCAAGAAGGCGCGTAAGCTCGGCGATGATGTCGATATCGACGGCGAAGACCGCGATGCCGACAACGACAACTGATAGAGACCAGCAACCCGAAGCCAGCCGCTTGGGGTTCGCCGAAGGAGGCCAACAATGGCAGTGAGTGCAAATAGGCTTGAGCTTCTGCAGATCGCCGATGCGGTCGCACGGGAAAAGTCGATAGACAAGCAGATTGTTGTCGCTGCGATGGCGGACGCGATCCAGAAGGCGGCGCGCTCGCGCTATGGCCAGGAAACGAATATCCGCGCCGACATCAATCCCAACACCGGCGAAATGAAGCTGCAGCGCCTGCTGGAGGTTGTCGAAACGGTTGAGGAATATGATCGTGAGATCTCGATCGAAGACGCCCGCCAGCGCAACCCCGATGCGCAGATCGGCGATTTTATCGCCGATCTTCTGCCGCCCATGGATTTCGGCCGCATTGCCGCTCAGTCGGCCAAGCAGGTCATCGTCCAGAAAGTGCGCGAAGCCGAGCGCGATCGCCAATATGACGAATACAAGGATCGTGTCGGCGAGATCATCAATGGAACCGTAAAGCGCGCTGAGTACGGCAATGTGATCGTTGATCTGGGTCGTGGCGAAGCCATCATCCGCCGCGACGAACTGATCCCGCGGGAAAACTACAAGTATGGCGACCGCGTCCGGGCTTATGTTTACGATGTACGCCGCGAACAACGCGGACCGCAGATATTCCTGTCGCGCACCCACCCGCAGTTCATGGCAAAGCTATTCACCATGGAAGTGCCGGAAATCTATGACGGCATCATCGAGATAAAGTCGGTGGCGCGTGATCCCGGCTCACGGGCCAAGATCGCGGTGATTTCTCGGGATTCGTCGATCGATCCGGTTGGCGCCTGCGTCGGCATGCGTGGCTCCCGCGTCCAGGCGGTCGTCGGCGAGTTGCAGGGCGAGAAGATCGATATCATTCCGTGGTCGCAGGACGCGGCTGCCTTCATTGTCAACGCACTGCAGCCGGCTGAAGTGGCCAAAGTCGTTTTGGACGAGGAGGCCGAGCGGATTGAGGTCGTGGTGCCGGACGATCAATTGTCGCTGGCGATCGGCCGCCGGGGGCAGAACGTGCGCCTGGCTTCGCAGTTGACGGGCTGGGACATCGATATTCTGACTGAGGAAGAAGAATCGCAGCGGCGCCAGAAGGAATTTGTCGAACGCTCGAACCTCTTCATGGATGCGCTTAACGTCGACGAGATGGTCGGTCAAGTTCTGGCATCCGAAGGCTTCACCAGCGTCGAGGAAGTCGCCTATGTCGATTCAGACGAAATCTCTTCCATCGATGGGTTCGATGACGATACGGCGACGGAAATTCAAGAGCGGGCCCGCGAGCATCTGGAACGCATCGAGGCCGAGCATGACGAGAAGCGCCGTTCCCTGGGCGTCGAAGACGAAGTGCGTGAAATTCCAGGCATCACCTCTGCGATGCTCGTCGCCATTGGCGAAGACGGCGTCAAGACCGTGGAAGATTTCGCCGGTTATGCGGTTGATGATCTCGTCGGCTGGAAAGAGCGCAAGGATGGCGAGACCAAGATGTTCGACGGGGTGCTGTCGCCATTTGGCGTGACGCGGGCGGATGCCGAGCAGATGGTTGTCGCGGCACGGCTGAAGGCAGGCTGGATAAGCGAAGATGACCTTGTTTCCGAGGATGAAGTCGAAGGTGAAGTCGAAGCGCAGGACGATTGACCGGGTCGTAAGGAGCGGATTGCACACTTGAAGGTGGGGAACGAACGCACATGTATAGTGACACGGCAGAGCGGACCGCCAGACGGCCTGATCCGCTTCGTGGCCGGACCCGATATGACCGTCGTCCCCGACCTGAAGCACAATCTACCTGGGCGTGGGTGCTGGGTCACTCATAGTCGCGCGGTAGTGGACAAGGCGGTCGTGAAAAACCTCTTCGCGCGGGCTTTGAAAGCTAAAGTCACTGTTTCGCCGGATCTGGGTGCTTTGGTGGATCGGTTGTTGGCGCGACAGGCCCTCGGGTCCCTCGGCCTGGCGCGCAAAGCGGGACAATTGGTCATGGGCGCCGCGAAGGTTGAGGCGGCCGTGCGTAGCGGCAAGGCGAAACTGGTCCTGCATGCGCAGGAAGCTGCGGAAGATGGCATACGGAAGATTGCCCAGGCGCGACGCTCCGTCGTGCATTTGGACGGCCCCGACATCCCTGCCTCCAAACTCTTTTCGCAAGCCGAATTGGGTTTGGCATTGGGGGGGGCAAATGTGATACATGCTGCCGTGCTTGGCGCGGATGCCGGCAAGGCGGCGGCAAAGCGCGTGGATGCGCTTGACCGATATCGGGGCGGAACCCCGGACGAGCGGAATGCGAATGCGGCGGTCATCGACCACCGAGAGGCCGCAGAGGATACGGAATGAGTGATACGAAAACGGGTGACGACAAAACGTTGAGCGTCAACACCAAGAAGACCTTGACGCTGAAGCGCCCGGCCGTCGAGCAGGGAACCGTGCGCCAGAATTTTTCGCACGGCCGCACGAAATCCGTCGTCGTGGAGACAAAGAAGCGCAAATTCGTGCGTCCGGATGAAAAGCCGGAAGCGCCCACGATCGCCGCGCCTGCGGCACCGAGGCCCGCACCGGCCGCGACCGCCCAGCCGCCGGCGCCTGCTGTAACGCCGGCTTCATCTGCACCTATCGCGCCGGCTTCCGCTCCGGCCGCCGAGCCCGCGGCTCGGGCGCCGCGTCAGCGTACCACTTCTACGCAGGCATCGCCGCGATCCGGATCACGCCAGACGGGCGGTCGCGGATCGGGCATGGTTTTGAATACGTTGTCGACCGGCGAAATGGACGCCCGCCGCCGTGCGCTCGAAGGCGCCCGTGTACGTGAGCATGAGGAGCGCCAGCGCGCTGCTGAGGAGGCACAGCGCCGACAAGAAGATGATGTGCGCCGCGCGAAGGAGCGCGAAGAATCGGCACGCCGTCAGGCCGAGGAGGAAGCGCGGCTGCACAGCGATGCGGAATCCCGCCGCCGTGCAGAAGAAGAAGCGCGGCGCCGTGCCCCTGCCGTCGCCGTCGAGGCTGAGGTGGAAGATGCCGAGACGCGCGCCAAGGGTCGCCCGGCCGTTGTTGCGAAGCGCGGCCCGTTGAAGGCTGACGTCGCAGTGCCCAGGCCGACCAAGCCGCGGGGTGAGGACGAGCGTCGTCGAGGCAAGTTGACACTGGCTGTCGCGACATCGGGCGAAGGTGACGCCCGCGGCCGCTCGCTCTCCTCAATGCGCCGCCGCCAGGAAAAGTTCAAGCGCGCCCAGATGCAGGAGCCGCGTGAGAAGATCGCGCGCGAGGTTCAACTTCCCGAAACGATTACGGTTCAGGAACTTGCTCAGCGCATGGCTGAGCGCGCCGTCGACGTTGTGAAGTACTTCATGAAGCAGGGGCAGATCATGAAGCCCGGCGACATCATCGATGCCGATACGGCCGAACTGGTCGCTTCGGAATTCGGACATTCGGTTCGCCGCGTGTCAGAGTCGGATGTCGAGGAGGGTATGTTCGATGTTGTCGACAAGCCCGAGGATCTGAAGCCACGGCCGCCGGTCGTCACAATTATGGGTCACGTTGATCACGGCAAGACGTCGACGCTTGACGCGATCCGCAACGCCAATGTCGTCGCGGGCGAGGCCGGAGGCATTACCCAGCACATCGGCGCCTATCAGGTTGAGCAGGGCGGTCAGAAGATCACCTTTATCGACACGCCAGGTCACGCGGCCTTCACGGCCATGCGTGCTCGCGGCGCGCAGGCAACCGATATCGCCATTCTGGTGGTTGCCGCCGATGACAGCGTGATGCCGCAGACGATCGAGTCCATCAACCACGCAAAGGCGGCTGGCGTCCCGATCATCGTGGCGATCAACAAGGTAGACAAGCCTACCGCCGATCCCCAAAGAGTGCGCACGCAGCTTTTGCAGCACGAGGTCTTCGTCGAATCGCTGGGTGGTGAAGTTCTCGACGTCGAGATTTCTGCGCTCAAGAAGCAGAACCTCGACAAACTGCTTGAGGCGGTTCTGCTTCAGGCCGAGCTTCTCGATCTCAGCGCCAATCCGGACCGGACTGCGGAGGGCGTCGTCATTGAGGCCAAGCTCGACAAGGGACGTGGTCCCGTCGCGACGGTTCTGGTGCAGACCGGCACGCTCAAGACCGGCGATATTCTGGTCGCCGGCAGCGAGTGGGGCCGCGTGCGTGCGCTGGTCAATGACCATGGGGAGCAGGTCAAGGAAGCAGGTCCGGCGATGCCGGTCGAGGTTCTTGGCCTACAAGGCACGCCGCAGGCCGGCGACCGCTTTGCAGTCGTGGAGAATGAGGCCAAGGCTCGAGAGATTTCCGAATACCGCCAGCGCCTTGCCCGCGAAAAGGCCGTGGCTCGCCAGGCCGGGCAGCGTGGTTCACTCGAGCAGATGATGACGCAGTTGCAGACCACCGGGCTCAAGGAGTTCCCGTTGGTGATCAAGGGCGACGTCCAGGGCTCGGTCGAGGCGATCGTGTCCGCGCTGGACAAGCTGGGAACGGACGAGGTGGGCGCACGCATCGTACATTCGGGCGCCGGTGCGATCACTGAAAGCGATGTGTCGCTGGCCGAGACGTCCGGTGCCGTGATCCTTGGTTTCAACGTGCGTGCCAACAAGCAGGCCCGGGACGCGGCCGAACAATCGACCATCGAAATCCGATACTACAATATCATCTATGACTTGGTGGACGACATCAAAGCCGCAATGTCCGGTTTGCTGTCGCCGGAGCGCCGCGAGACCTTCCTCGGCAACGCCGAGATCCTTGAAGTGTTCAACATCACCAAGGTCGGTAAGGTTGCCGGTTGCCGGGTCACCGAAGGCAAGATGGAGCGTGGTGCGGGCGTCCGCCTCATTCGCGACGACGTGGTGATTCACGAAGGCAAGCTGAAGACGCTCAAGCGCTTCAAGGATGAGGTCGCGGAAGTGCCGGTCGGTCAGGAATGCGGCATGGCTTTCGAGAACTACGAGGACATTCGCGCCGGCGACACGATCGAGGCCTATCGCGTCGAGATGGTCACGCGCACGCTCTAACGGAGCGCGAGCCGAAATGCAGCAGTGGCAGGTTTGTTGCCGCTGTTGCTTATTTTGGAGAAAGTCGCGTGCGGTTTGATCCCGCGCGCGCACTCTAGAGGTTGATCCCATGTCTCGCTTTGCTTCGGACGGGCCGTCGCAGCGCCAACTTCGCGTCGGCGAGCAGGTGCGTCATGCGCTGGCGCAGGTTCTCCAGCGCGGCGAGGTGCGAGATGACGTCATCGAAGGAGCTGTCATCTCGATTTCCGAAGTGCGGATGTCGCCGGACCTGAAGATCGCGACGGCATTTGTCTCGCCGATCGGTGCGAAGGACGATGAAGCTGTCATCAGAGCACTTGCCAGGAACGCGAAGTTTATTCGCGGACGTGTCTCTGGAGCGCTTCGCCAGATGAAATTCATGCCGGAATTCCGCTTCCGGCTCGACAGCAGCTACGAAAATTTCGCCAGGATCGATGCTTTGCTGCGTTCGCCCGAAGTGCGGCGCGATCTCGATCATGACAATGAGGAACAGGACTAGGATGGCGCGTCGCGGTAAGAAGAAGGGACGCCCAGTCTCCGGTTGGCTGATCCTCGATAAGCCGGTGGGCATGGGCTCCACGGACGCGGTATCGAAAGTGAAGTGGCTTTATAACGCGGAGAAGGTGGGCCACGCCGGTACGCTCGATCCGTTAGCATCCGGCTTGCTTCCGATAGCGCTCGGTGAAGCGACCAAAACGGTACCCTATGTGCAGGATGGAGCAAAAGTCTATCGCTTCACCATCAGTTGGGGCGCGGAACGCTCTACGGACGATCTGGAAGGTGTCGTGACGAAGACCTGCGACAGGCGACCCAGCGAAGAAGAGATCCGCGCCATCATGCCGAATTACATTGGCCTGATCATGCAGACGCCGCCACAATTTTCGGCGATCAAGATCGCCGGGGAGCGCGCTTATGATTTGGCGCGTGACGGTGAAACCGTTGAAATAGCCGCACGTGAGGTCGAAATTGGCCGTTTCGATCTAATCGAACGCAGTGAGGATAACGCGGTGTTCGAGATCGAGTGCGGCAAGGGCACCTATGTGCGTTCTCTCGCCCGCGACATAGGTCGAGATTTGGGCTGCTTTGGCCATATCGCAACTCTTGCCCGAACGGCGGTCGATCCTTTTACCAGTGAGGATCTGGTGACCATGGCGATGATCGACGAAGCCTTGTCCGCACATGCGCCGGAAGAGGTGGAAGGCGAGGTTCGACGGCGGCCGGAGGGCCTTCAACTAAAGGCTCTGGACGACCTTCTTGTCGATACGGGGGCCGCATTGGATTTCCTGCCCCAGGTCGCGTTGACGGACGACGCCGCGGCAAGAATTCGGCTCGGCAATCCCGTCATTTTGCGAGGCCGCGATGCTCCCCTGGAAGCGGACGAAGCTTGTGTGACGGCTCGCGGCAAGCTGGTTGCCATCGGGAGGATCGAAGCTGGGATGTTCAGACCCAAGCGCGTTTTTGCTGGATAGCTGCAGCGGCCCATCGCTTTCCAGCCGCATTTTCATTTTAGCGATTCGTGAAGCAGCCGCACGTCAAGCTGCTTCGTTAAAATGATCCACGCCGTCTCCGGGCATTAAGCTATGATCGGGATGAGCGTATACTCGCGGCAGTGAGGGGAACTGGATTGAGCGAAATTGCGGAGGATCCGTCTCCCGGGCACGGTACAGCAGGCTGGTTTTCACGGCCGTTCCCCGTAGGCGCATATTTGGGGACGCTGGTTGCAGTCGCGCTGATTCCAACCCTCATTTTCACCGCCATTCTTCTTGGTCGTAACAACGACGCACAGCAAGCGGTTCTGACGACGCTTGCTGAGGCGACCGCCGCGTCGATCGCAGAGACAATCGATCGTGAATTGACGGGCATGACGACCACGTTGCGCGTTTTAGCGACCGCCCCTTCACTCGACAGCGCAGACCTTGCGGAGATTTACGATCGTGCTCGAAGTGCCTTAGCTGACAGCAACGCGCACTTCTTGATGCTCGATGATAATTTCGACCAGTTGATCAATACCCGTGTCGACTTCGGCACCGATCTGGGGCCGACTTCCGACCCCGAACCCGCGCGCCGGGCACTGGAGACCGGCGAGGCAGTGATCTCCGATGTCTTCTTTGGTCAGACGGCCCAAAACTGGGTGTTTAACGTGCTGGTTCCATGGCGCGATGGGATCGAGGAGCGCGTCCTGATCCTCACTCAGAACGCTGAAGATCTCACCGACGTCATCGCTGGCCGGACTCTCCGCGGAGGATGGAACGCCTCGGTCGTTGATGGCAATGACGTTGTTGTCGCAACCACCTCGACGCCAGCAAATATTGGCGAGCCCTTCTTCCTGTGGCAGGAGGGAGCGCCTCGGACGGTTCCGTCACGGCAAACAGTTGCCGTGGATGGTGAAGATTATGAGACCATTGCCGTTCGCTCGCATTTGAGCGGCTGGCGGGTGGTCGTCTGGTCTCCCACGCGGGTCGTGACCGCTCCGATGATGCGGACATTGCAGATCTTCGCTTTCGGCGGCTTGTTTCTTGCCCTGTTGAGCACCTTGGCGGCGTGGTTCCTCGCCCGCCGTGTAGCGCATCCGGTTCGGGAACTGGCCATCGATGCCTATCGTCTTGGAAGCGGTGAAGAGGTCACGGCCAAGCCCTACCGAATTGCCGAGATTGCCACAGTGTCGTCGGCCTTGGCCGACGCGTCACAGGATAGACAGGCAGCGGAGAACGAGATACGCTTCCTCATGCGTGAAGTCGCGCATCGATCGAAGAACCAACTCACCGTCGTTGCGTCGATCGCGAAGCAAACCGCCCGCTACGCACCCGATATTGAAAGTTTTCAGGATTCTTTCCAAAAACGCGTCCAAGGGCTGGCGCGATCAACCGACCTTTTGATCGCCGGTGGTGTGGCCGGAGTGGAACTGCGAGAGCTGCTAAATACGCAGATTGAGCCGTTCCGGCCGGGTGAAGCGTCGCGGTTAACGCTGAAGGGTCCTCGCTTTCGTCTGTCCAACCAGGCCGCTCAAACAATCGGTCTTGCGGTGCATGAAATGGCAACGAATGCATCGAAGTATGGCGCATTTTCAACCGGCAGCGGGCACCTCTCCGTCACTTGGGCGGTGGAAGGCGACGCTTTGGTGATAGATTGGAACGAGAGCGTGACCCATCTTGCGCTTCGGGCAGAACGCCGGGGCTTTGGCAGCGAGGTGATCGAACGCATGCTTGGCGGAACCTTGGACGCGCAGATTGATCGCGTGCTTGCTCCGGATGGCCTGACCTGCCGTTTCACCATGCCGGTCCAAAAGCTGCTCCCGGAAACCGACGCAACCACGGCCGAACGCCGCGTTGGCTGACGCTCGATCGCTTCCGCGATGAAATCGCTGGCAATCAAGCTGGATCTCGACTATATGCGCCCCATCGCCGCAGCACGACTGCCGCGAAAACTGGCCCCCGCTGGACGACATCCCGGCCGCGGGCGACCCCGTTCCTCCGATTCTGAAAGGAAGCATACGATGTCGATTACTGCTGAACGCAAGCAGGAACTGCTCGCTGAATTTGCGACCAAGCAAGGCGACACCGGTTCGCCGGAAGTCCAGGTCGCCATCCTCTCCGAGCGGATCAAGAACTTGACCGAGCATTTCAAGGACCATAAGAAGGATAACCATTCCCGCCGTGGTCTTCTAGCTTTGGTATCGCAGCGCCGTCATCTCCTTGATTATCTCAAGGGAAAGGATGAAGGCCGCTACCAGACGCTGATCGAGAAGCTCGGCCTGCGCCGCTAGGGTTTTCCGGCGGAGCGCTTATAGCGCTCCGCCGGTTTTCACTTTTGGGCACAATGCCTGACACGTCTCTTGAGCCGCAGGCGAAGAGACGCTCCATGGGTCGGTCATGGGGCAGGATTGCAGGATGCTCGCGCTGTTTGGCGCCCGAGGAGCCTCCCGTTGTCTTGCCCGTGGCTCGTCCCGCCAATGATATGCCATGCAACGGGTAGAGCGAAGGCTTCGCCTGTCATGCGCCACGAAAGGTCAAGTTATGTTCGATCACCACCGAGTGGAAATCGAGTGGGCGGGTCGTCCGCTCGTTCTGGAAACTGGAAAGATTGCCCGCCAGGCCGACGGTGCCGTCCTCGCCACTTATGGCGAGACGGTCGTGCTCGCCACCGTCGTTTCGGCAAAGGAGCCCAAGCCCGGTTTCGACTTCTTTCCGCTGACGGTCAACTACCAGGAGAAAACCTACGCCGCCGGCAAGATCCCGGGCGGCTTCTTCAAGCGCGAAGGCCGCCCCAGCGAGAAGGAAACGCTGGTTTCCCGTCTCATCGACCGTCCGATCCGCCCGCTTTTTGCCGATGGCTACAAGAACGACACGCAGATCGTCGTCACGGTGTTGCAGCATGACCTCGAAAACGATCCGGACATTGTCTCGATTGTTGCGACGTCTGCGGCTCTGACTCTTTCCGGAGTGCCGTTCATGGGACCGGTTGGAGGCGCCCGCGTCGGCTACATCAATGGCGAGTACGTTCTGAATCCCCACATCGACGAGATGCCGGAGTCAAAACTCGATCTCATCGTCGCCGGCACGGGCGATGCGGTGCTGATGGTCGAGTCGGAAGCGCAGGAACTGGACGAGGAGACGATGCTCGGCGCCGTGATGTTCGGTCATCGCAGCTTTCAGCCGGTCATCGACGCGATCATCAAGCTGGCTGAGGTCGCCGCCAAGGAGCCGCGTGAATTCACGCCGTCCGATTTCTCGGCGCTTGAGGCCGAGATGCTGCAACTTGTCGAGAGCGAGTTGCGCGACGCCTACAAGAACACGAACAAGCAGATGCGTTACAGTGCCGTTGACGCAGTCAAGGCGAAGGTAAAGGCTCATTTTACGCCTGCCGAGGGCGAACCGGCGGCCTGGACCGCTGAGCAGATCGCAACGGTCTTCAAGTCGCTCCAGGCCAAGATCGTGCGTTGGAACATTCTCGATACCCAAAGCCGCATTGATGGACGCGACCTTTCCACGGTTCGTCCAATCGTCGCCGAAGTTGGAATTCTTCCGCGTACACACGGTTCGGCCGTCTTCACCCGCGGCGAGACCCAGGCCATCGTCGTGGCCACCCTCGGCACCGGCGAAGACGAGCAATTCGTTGACGCCTTGACCGGTACCTATAAGGAAACCTTCCTCCTTCACTACAATTTCCCGCCCTATTCGGTCGGCGAGACCGGCCGCATGGGGTCGCCGGGCCGCCGTGAAATCGGGCATGGCAAGCTCGCCTGGCGGGCGATCCATCCGATGCTACCGTCGCCAGAGCAATTTCCTTACACGCTGCGCGTGGTGTCCGAGATCACTGAGTCCAATGGTTCGTCCTCGATGGCAACTGTCTGCGGCACCTCCTTGGCGTTGATGGATGCCGGTGTGCCGTTGGCAAAGCCCGTGGCGGGCATCGCTATGGGCCTCATAAAGGAGGACGAGCGCTTTGCCGTTCTGTCCGATATCCTCGGCGACGAGGATCATCTGGGCGACATGGACTTCAAGGTTGCCGGTACTGAGAGCGGGATCACATCCCTCCAGATGGACATCAAGATCGAGGGCATCACCGAGGAAATCATGAAGATTGCCCTCGGCCAAGCCAAGGATGGCCGTGTCCACATATTGAGGGAGATGGGCAATGCCATTTCCGAGGGCCGTTCGGAACTTGGTGAATTTGCGCCGCGCATAGAAGTGATGACCATCCCTACCGACAAGATCCGCGATGTGATCGGCTCCGGTGGCAAGATCATTCGGGAGATCGTCGAAAAGACCGGCGCGAAGATCAACATCGAAGACGACGGCACGGTGAAGATCGCCTCGTCCAACGCGAAGGAGATCGAGGCGGCGAAGAAGTGGATCCACACGATCGTGGCGGAGCCTGAAGTGGGTGAGATCTACGAGGGAACGGTCGTGAAGGTCGCCGATTTCGGCGCCTTCGTGAACTTCTTCGGTCCCAAGGACGGTCTCGTTCACATTTCTCAGCTCGCTTCCGAACGCGTTGCCAAGACAGGCGACGTTGTCAAGGAAGGACAGAAGGTCTGGGTCAAGCTTCTCGGCTTCGACGAGCGCGGCAAGGTTCGCTTGTCCATGAAGGTTGTCGATCAGGAGACCGGCAAGGAACTTGGTCAGGAGAAGAAGACGGCTGATGCCGAAGAGACCGACGCCTGATCCGCGCCGGTATGTGGAATAGGACGGGCGCGATTTTCGCGCCCGTTTTTATATGAGAACTGTCATGAGCGACGCGACGAAGACGCTACTGCATCCATTCGAGAACGGCGTCCTTGATCTTCCGGAAGGCGGGCGCGTCCTCGCACTCAACGCGTTGGAGCCACTTCTCCGCAGTCTTGATGCACCGAGCGTCGACGCCGTGCAGGACTTTCGGCCCGAGTTCCTCAAATTGATTGACGCCAGATGTCACGTGACACCGGAAATCGAGGGCGTGAGCTATGCGATGGCTCTTGTCCTTTGTGGCCGGCACAGGCGATTGAACGAACACCTGATCCTGCAGGCGAATGAGCGCACGGCGACGGGCGGTCTGGTGGTTGTCGCGGGTTTGAAAACAGATGGTGCCCATAGCCTGCGAAAGCGCGTGAAGGACCGGTTCGAAATCGAGGGCCAGGCGGCCAAGCATCACGGCATTGTATTCTGGTTCCGAGCCGACGGCAGGCCGGCCCCCACACTTAACGCCGTAGTCGTAGATGGGCGTTTCAAGACCAGTCCCGGCATGTTCTCCCATGATCGGATGGATCCAGGCTCAATGCTGCTTGTCGCACATCTGCCGGAGGACGTCTGCGGTGCCGTTGCCGATCTTGGAGCTGGCTGGGGCTATCTCGCGGCAAACGTCGCGGAGCATTCATCGAAAGTCGACAAGGTGGATCTCTTCGAGGCGGGCTTTTCGGCCGCATGTGCCGCGCGACGAAATATGGCGGTTTTGGCACCTCAAATGACGTCGACTACTCACTGGTTCGATGTGACACGCGAAGATCCGGACGAGCGCTACGACTGGGTGGTGATGAATCCGCCCTTTCACACAGGCCGCGGCAGTAATCCGGCTGTCGGTATTGCGATGATCGACGCTGCTTGGCGATATCTTAAACCAGGTGGGAAATTGGTCATGGTCGCTAATCAGCACCTGCCTTATGAGACGGCACTGCAGCGGTTTGCCGCCAAGTCGGAGATCGTTCGCGAACAGGGTTACAAAATTTTGGCGGCGCGCAGATAGTCAGCCGGCAAGAGTAATCCGCTGATCGACGATGGCGTTGGTTGGCAGCGGTTCGGGGCGGCCATAATAGAAACCTTGAACCATATGGCAGCCGGCGAGTTTCAGCAACTTGGCCTGATGCTCCGTCTCGACGCCCTCGGCGATGGTATGAATTCCGAGCGCGCGCGACAGATTCACAATAGTCGCAACGATGGCGCTCGTGCTCGAATCCGTTTCCAGACGCTGAATAAAGGACTGGTCGATTTTCAGCTTGTGGAATGAGAAGTCGATTAGATAGCTGAGATTGGAATATCCGGTTCCGAAGTCATCGACGGCGACCGTCAACCCCATTCCCGTCAGTTCCTCGAGAATGATGGCCGCTCGCTCGCGGTCCTGCATCATTGCCGTTTCGGTGATTTCCAGTTCAAGGCGCGCCGGATCGATCCCCGTCTCAGCGACAATAGCCGCGACGTCGGCGACGAAGTCGCGGGTCATGAACTGAACGGTCGAGATGTTGACAGCAACGCTGCAGCCGTCCGGCAGGTGCTGGACGTCAATGCAAGCTTGCCGTAGAGCCCAGGTGCCGATCGGCGCAATCATTCCGGTTTCTTCGGCGACAGGAATGAACTCCGCAGGCGGGATCGTACCGCGTGATGGATGGCTCCAGCGCATCAGGGCTTCATAGCCAACGATCCTGCCTGACGCGAGCTCTCGCTGCGGCTGGTAATGCAACGAAAATTCACCACGTTCGAAGGCGCCAGTCAGTTCGGATTCGATCCACTGACGATAATCGGCCACCTTGCCCATTTCCGGATGATAGACCGCCCAACTGCCTACACCTGAAGTCCGGGCATGTTGCAAGGCGAGGTTTGACAGGCGCAGCAGGCGGGCCGGCAGGTCGCCGTCCTGGGGGATCGAAACAATGCCGATTGAAAGGTTGATCGTCTGGCCGTGGCTCGCGAGCCTATATGGCCTGGTCATCTTGTCGAGCAGGCGCTCGACGAAAATGTCAATCCGCTCGTGTCCCTCTTCGTCTTGATAAAGAAGCGCGAATTCACTGGCTCCGATGCGGCCGACGGTGACGCCTGCCGGCACGCACTGGATTAAGCGCTGCGAAAACGCGCGGATCAGTTCATCGCCATTCGAATAGCCGATCGCGTCATTGATCGCCTTGAAGCGATTGATGTCCATGTCGATCAGAAAGACAGGTTTGCCCGTTGAACGGGTCTGTTCCACTGCTTCGCTGATCTTCGTCATCATCGCTTGGCGACCGGGAAAGCCGGTTAGCTTGTCATGCTGTGTTTCGTGATAGACATACTGCACCGACTCATCGACACCGGCGAAGAAGGAGGCCGCCGAGCTTGCCGCCGCGAAAGCGCAAAGAGCGGCCATGCTCAAGCCGACGATCTCGGTCGGCAATCCGGCAATTCCGTCAATTCCGAACCGGGTGGCGGCCAAGC
Organism: uncultured Mesorhizobium sp.; assembly: GCA_964511105.1. Classification (GTDB taxonomy): domain Bacteria; phylum Pseudomonadota; class Alphaproteobacteria; order Rhizobiales; family Rhizobiaceae; genus Aliihoeflea. The sequence continues at coordinate 11,099 of CAZEEC010000020.1, read as the reverse complement.
CGATGACAAAACTGCCGAGTGTGCAAGCCGCGATCGTGGCAAGCCGAAAGCGTTTCGTCCGGATCGGATTGGAAGACGACATGCGGGACAGCACCTGATGTTTCACATCGGTGTTACGCGAAAAGTCCTAAAAAGCTCTTGTTGCCACGCCGATGAAGTTCAGGCGCTGTCCTCGATCATCCGGTCGGTCTTTTTCAGTTCATCAAGCTGCGGCATTGACGTGATGTGATATCCAGAATCCACGTAATGGATTTCACCGGTTACACCTGAAGACAGGCCGGAAAGGAGATAAAGCGCCGATCCGCCAACTTCGTCGATCGTCACCGTGCGTCGCAACGGCGAGTTGCGCTGCTGGTAGGAAAACATCAGTCGGGCGTCCGAAATGCCGGCACCCGCGAGTGTGCGCACCGGGCCGGCGGAGATCGCGTTGACACGGATGTCGCGCGGGCCATAATCGTCGGCAAGGTAACGGACGGAAGCCTCGAGAGCCGCTTTGGCGACACCCATGACGTTGTAGTTTGGCATGACGCGGACGGAGCCGGCATAGGTCAGGGTCAGCATCGCCCCGCCTGGGTTCATCATATCGGCGGCCTTACGCGCAACTTCGGTGAAGGAATAACAGGAGATCACCATCGTGCGGATGAAGTTGTCGCGGCTAGTCTCGGCGTAAAGCCCCTTCAACTCGTTGCGATCCGAAAAGCCGATCGCGTGAACGATAAAGTCAAGCGTTCCCCATTCGGTCTTGAGCCTGTCGAAGACGTTATCGATCGAAACGCTATCCTCGACATCGCAAGGCAGGACGAGCTTCGCGCCCACTTTGTCGGCCAGCGGCTTGACCCTGCGCCCAAAGGCGTCGCCCTGATAGGTGAAGGCGAGTTCAGCTCCGTGGTCGGCAAGGGTTTTGGCGATGCCCCAGGCAATGGAATGATCGTTTGCGACGCCCATAATGAGGCCGCGCTTGCCCTTCATCAATCCATCCATGGCGTCAGGTCCCGTAGCGCTGGAAGACGAGCGTTGCGTTGGTGCCGCCAAAGCCGAAGGAGTTCGAAAGTGCGATGTCGAACTTGGCGTTGTCGATGCGCTGTCGGGCGATCGGCATGTCCTCGAATTCAGAGTCGAGCGTCTCGATATGAGCGCTCTCCCCGATGAATCCCGCCTGCATCATCAGAAGCGAGTAGATCGATTCCTGAACGCCGGCAGCGCCCAGCGAGTGACCGGTCAATGACTTGGTGGACTGGATGTGCGGGATTCTTTCGCCGAAAACTTCGCGGATCGCTGCCATCTCCTTCGAGTCGCCGACAGGCGTCGACGTGCCATGCGTGTTGATGTAGTCGACGTCGCCGCTCACATTTGCCAGCGCTTGGCGCATGCAGCGCACGGCCCCCTCGCCCGAAGGGGCAACCATGTCATAGCCATCCGACGTCGCGCCATAGCCGACGATCTCGCCATAGATATTGGCGCCGCGAGCCTTTGCAATTTCTAGCTCCTCCAGAACCAACACGCCTGCGCCGCCGGCAATCACGAACCCGTCGCGGCCTTCGTCATAGGCCCGTGAAGCCGCTTCCGGCCGTTCATTATATTTCGATGACATTGCCCCCATCGCGTCAAACAGGTTCGACATCGTCCAGTCGAGATCCTCGTGACCTCCGGCAAAGATGCGATCCTGCTTGCCAAATTGGATCAGTTCATAGGCATTGCCGATGCAGTGCGCCGATGTCGAGCAGGCGGACGAGATGGAATAATTGACGCCGTGAATCTTGAACCAGGTTGCCAGCGTGGCGGATGCTGTCGAGGACATCGCCTTCGGCACGGCGAATGGTCCGATTCGCTTGGGACTGCCTTTTTCGCGCGTGATGTCGGCGGCTTCGACAATCTGGCGTGTTGACGGCCCGCCGGAGCCCATGATGATGCCGGTGCGTTCATTGGTAATCTCGGCTTCGCCCAGACCGGCGTCGGCGATCGCCTGTTCCATGGCGACATGGTTCCAGGCGCCGCCCTTGGACAGGAACCGCAAGGCACGCCGATCGACCAGTTCAGTGGGATCGAGATCGGGCTTTGCCCAAACCTGACATTTAAATCCGTGCTCAGCGAATTCGTCCGAGAAGGACAGACCGGAACGCGCGTCGCGCAGGGAGACCGTGACTTCCTCGGCATTGCTTCCGATCGAGGAAACGATCCCCATTCCTGTAACGACAACGCGTCTCATCTGGCGCTCCATTTTCTAACGGGCCAATCGCTTGGTTTATTGTCCGAAAAGCCTCAGGCGGCGTCCTGTTTCGATAAACCGACGCGCAGGTCGGTTGCCTTGTATATTTGCTCGCCGTCGGCCTTGAGCCATCCATCGGCGGTACCCAGAACGAGGCGGCCACGCATGACGCGCTTGAAATCAACCCCGTATTCTACTTTCTTGACCGAGGGGGTGACCATTCCCTTGAACTTCACCTCGCCGGTGGAAAGAGCCATGCCCTTGCCCTCCTCGCCGAGCCAGCCGAGGAAAAAGCCGGTCATCTGCCACATTGCGTCGAGGCCCAGACAGCCCGGCATCACCGGATTGCCGATGAAGTGGCAGGGAAAGAACCATAGGTCCGGCTTAATGTCCAACTCGGCACGTACGCAGCCCTTGCCGAACTCACCGCCCGTCTCGCTGATCTCGGTTATACGATCGAACATCAACATCGGCGGCGCGGGAAGCTGGGCATTGCCTGGACCAAAGAGCTCCCCGCGCGCGCAGGCAAGAAGTTCCTCGTATCCATAGTTAGATTTCTGCTCGACCATATTGCTCCGTCCCACCAATACGGCCCACCCGGACCGCTCAAGAATGTCTAGCATAGGCGGTTTGCCTAGGGAAACCGCGTCTCCGCGCTTATCCTGCCGCACTGGAGCGGTCAATGTGCCGCTATTGATCGACATTCGTTAACCGCATATATCCTCGTTGAACGCTGCTTAAACCGTTGGGCAGCAAGCAAGGTCTATCGGTAGTATTAGCGGCAGGCAGAATGGCCTTGGGCAGCAGGTATTGCGCGGCAGAGATCGAAACGTGTGTGCGGCGAGCGGGACTTCGCCCGACGCGCCAGCGCGTGGCGCTGGCCGATCTCCTGTTTGCCAAGGGGGATCGCCACCTTTCGGCCGAAGAACTGCATGAAGAGGCGGTTGATGCTGGTGTGGCCGTATCGCTCGCCACCGTATACAACACGCTTCATCAGTTCACGGACGCGGGATTGTTGCGTATTCTGGCCGTCGAGGGCGCGCGTACATATTTCGATACCAATACCTCTGACCATCACCATTTCTTCATTGAAGGAGAAAATCGGGTGATGGACATCGAGGAGGGACCGGTGACCGTCTCCAATCTTCCCGAACCGCCGGAGGGGATGGAGATTGCCAACGTAGATATCGTTATCCGCCTGCGTCGGAAACGAGCCTGAGCGGCCCGGGCTTTCATCAATCGGTATAGCTTTCGCCGGGGTAGGCGCCCCAAAGCTGCACCTGCTCGATCCAGCCGATGTGACCGCCAAATTCGATTTCGCACCAGTTACCATTACAACTGCGGAGCGTTCCGATCGCGCCGGGTTCCAGATAGGCGCGAACCGTGGCCGCCGTGTTTGCCTCTGTATGAAGATTGACGTGCACGTCCTTGCCTTTGTGCCAGGGAGCGACGACGGCTGTGCGTTTGCCTGACAGCAGCGACTGGTTGATCCAGCCTTCTGCACCCTCCGCGTCGCGCACCCGACGCCAATTGTCATATTCTTGGAGGATTTCCACTGGCAGTCCCGATTTGAGATACATCCAGTCGACAGCGTAGTTGGTTCCTGGTCCAACGCGCAGATTGACGCGGTTTGCCCGCAGACTGACGAAACGCGGAAGCGGCAGACCGCTCGGCCCGACCTCTTGGGCAGCGGCGATCGATTGTGGCGCAAGCGCTGAACTCCCGACGCCTAGGTTTGCCAGCAGCAGTGCCAATGCTGCTAGGAAGGATCTGCGGCAAAATCGGCGATTGCGGGTAGTAGCGGGCATTGGTGCTTCAGATTCCGGTCATACGATAGCGCCGAACGCGCACCTCTTCTAAGACTGCTAGGGTGTGCGAACGATGCGTGTGATTTCTGTTCCAACTATCGGTGTGCTTGGTTAAAAAGGTCTCAATGCGCCAGATGCGAGGAAGTCATGACAGGCCGACGGAAGCCTCAGATCATCGTTACGCGAAAATTGCCGGATCAAGTCGAGACTCGCATGCGGGAACTGTTTGACGCGCGGCTCAACCTCGAAGATCGTCCCTTGACGCAGCCCGAACTGGTGGCAGCGATGCGTGAAGCCGACGTGCTGGTGCCGACGGTGACGGATCGGATTGACCGGGCCTTGATTGAGCAGGCTGGACCCAGCCTCAAGCTAATCGCCAATTACGGCAATGGCATCGATAATGTTGATGTCACGGCAGCCGCTGAAAGGGGTATCACGGTCACGAACACGCCCAACGTTCTCAGCGAAGACACGGCCGACATGACGATGGCCTTAATGCTCGCCGTTCCGCGGCGCCTCGTCCAGGGCGCGTCCGTCTTGAGCGAAGATGGCAAATGGCCAGGCTGGTCGCCGACATGGATGCTGGGTCGGCGTATCTGGGGAAAGCGGCTCGGCATCGTCGGCATGGGCCGCATCGGAACGGCCGTGGCACGGCGCGCCCGGGCATTCGGTTTGTCGATCCACTATCACAACCGCCGGCGCGTTGCCCCGCAGGTCGAAGACGCACTGGAGGCGACCTATTGGGACAGTCTCGATCAAATGCTGGCCCGCATGGATATCATCTCGGTCAATTGCCCCTCCACGCCCGCCACTTTTCACCTCTTGTCGGCGCGGCGTCTGGCGCTGCTGCAGCCTACAGCCTATCTCGTCAATACGGCGCGCGGCGACATCATCGATGAAGATGCCCTGATCAGGATGCTGCAGGAGGGAAAACTTGCGGGGGCGGGCCTTGATGTTTTCGAGCATGAACCGGCTGTCAGTCCGAAACTTCTGAAACTCGTCGATGAGGGAAGGGTGGTGATCCTTCCACATATGGGCTCGGCAACAATCGAAGGCCGAATCGATATGGGCGAGAAGGTCATCATCAACATTCGGACCCACTTTGACGGCCACCGTCCTCCAGACCGCGTGTTGCCGATTAGGGTCTGAGCGCCGCCTTGTACTTGACGACGTCGAAACGGGCGCCAAGCGCATCGTAGAGAAGCAGCCGTCCGACGAGAGGCTCGCCGGCGCCTGTGACCAGCTTGATGACCTCCATCGCCTGCAAGGTGCCGATGACGCCGGTTAGCGCGCCGACGATGCCGGCCTGCGCACAGGATGGGACAAGCCCCGGCGGCGGCGGTTCGGCAAAAAGATCGCGGTAGGACGGATATGTTTGCCCGTCCGGCCCCTTTTCGTAGGGCTTTAGCACGGTCAGCGATCCATCGAAGCGACCGACAGCGCCTGTGACCAATGGTATGCGCGCGGCCGCGCAGGCGTCGGCCAACGCATAGCGCGTGTCGAAATTATCGGATCCATCGACGACAACATCAGAACCGGCCAGAAGTCCTGCCGCATTCTCCGGTGTCAGGCGCACTGGATGAATGTCGACGCGCACATGAGGATTAAGCCGCGAAATGGCCGCTGCCGCGCTTTTTGCCTTCGATACTGCGACCGTTCCGGTGCCATGAATGACTTGACGCTGAAGGTTGGAGAGAGCGACGACATCGTCATCGACGATGCCCAGCCTACCGATGCCGGCAGCCGCGAGATATTGCAGGACAGGCGAGCCAAGGCCTCCAGCGCCAAGGACAAGCACACGCGCCTGCTTCAGCTTTTGCTGCCCCGCGCCGCCGATTTCGGGCAAAACGATGTGGCGTGCATATCGCTCGAGTTCATCGTCCGAAAGGGCAGGTGATTGGATCATGGCCGGATCGTAAGCGAAGAGCGTCGTTCTGTCATTGCGCTGCGACGGCCCCGGCGGAAACAGTGAAAAACTGTGCCCGACCGGCGAGGCTCTCGAAGAGCGATGCATCTGTTCCTGTCATGAAAACCTGGCAACCAAGGTCGGTGAGAATATCGAACAGGGCGGCCCGCCGGTCCGGATCAAGATGAGCGGCAATCTCGTCGAGAAGCAAGATCGGCGTGGAACCTGTAATCGCGTTCACGAGGCGGGTCTGCGACAGCATGATGCCGGTCAAAAGCGCCTTCTGCTCCCCCGTCGAACAAAGCGCCGCCGGCATCGCCTTCGGCCGATGCAGGATGGTAAGATCACAACGATGAGGACCTTCCAGCGCTCGCCCGGCGGCTCGGTCACGTTGTCTGTTGTCGGACAGCCGTTCCTTGAATGCGTTTTCGATATCGACGGCAGGCATCGTGCCGACCATGGTTTCGATCGATCCGTTAAGCGCGATGTCTAATTTGGGAAAGACCCCGTTAGTGGGCAACTTCTCGATCATGTCGCCGAGCAGTCCCTTAAGTTCCACTCGCGCCGAGGCAATCGCCACACCCGTCTCAGCCATCTGATTTTCAATCGCGCCGAACCAGGCTTCGTCACGGCTCCCTTCTGACAGAAGGCGATTGCGGCTACGCATCGCCTTCTCGTAATCGAGCGCGCGGCGGCCATGGTGTGGATCGACCGCGAGTACCAGTCGATCGAAAAAGCGCCGCCGGTCGCTGGCAGGACCGTTGAAGAGTAAGTCCATAGCCGGCACGAGCCAGATCACGCGCAGCCATTCGAGCAGGTCGTCGGCTGATTTTGCAGTCACCCCATTGATGCGAACCTTCCGGCTCGTTTCGATTGTTCCCGGCTGGTCCGACAGCGTACCTGTGCCGATGGATGCTTCCCCCAGCCGTCCTTCGATCCGGGCATTGATCGCAAATCCCTTGTCGGAAAAGGCGGAGGCCACATCCTCATAGGGGGCGCGCCGCAAGCCGCGCCCCGGCGTCAAGAACGAGAGGGCCTCAAGCAGATTGGTCTTGCCTGCGCCATTGTTGCCCGTAAGCACGACCGGCCCGGCGGCAATCGAAAGCGTCAATTGTTGATAGTTTCGGAAATTCGTAAGAGACAACTTCCGAACTGCAGTGCGATCGGCCAACTCGCCTGCTCTAAACTCGCATCGGCATCAGCACATAAAGCGCGTCAGCGTCCGTGCCATCCTGGATCAGTGTTGGCGAACCGGCATCAGCGAGCATGAACTGAGCTTCACCGCTGGACAGTTGAGCCGCAACGTCAAGCAGATACCTGGCGTTGAAGCCGATCTCCAGCGGTTCGGATGAGTAGTCCGCTGCAATCTCTTCCGTCGCACTTCCCGAATCGGGATTGTTGACGGCAAGCGTCACCGACCCGTCGCCGATTGACAGTTTCACCGCACGGCCACGCTCCGAGGACACGGTCGAGACACGATCGACGGCTTGGGCAAAGCTTTGACGATCGATCAGCAGCTTCTTGTCATTGCCGGTCGGGATCACGCGTTGATAATCCGGAAACGTCCCATCGATGAGCTTGGATGTCAGCACGACCGAGCCGATCATAAAGCGCATCTTGGTGTCGGAGAGTTCAACCGTCACCTCCAGGTCCGGCTGGTCGACAAGTTTTTGCAGTTCGGCCACGGTCTTTCGCGGGACGATGATGCCCGGCATTCCTTCCGATCCCGGTGGAGCATCGGTTTCCGCCCGCGCCAGACGATGTCCGTCGGTTGCGACCGAGCGCAGCCGCAACTGCCCATCGGTTTCGATCGTGTGGAGATAGATGCCGTTGAGATAGTACCGTGTTTCTTCCGTCGAAATGGCGAATTGGGTCTTGTCGATCAGACGCTTCAGCGTCTCGGCGGGTATCTGGAATTTGTGTGTGAAGGCTCCAGCCGTCAGTTCCGGGAAGTCGGACTGCGGCAGGCACTGGAGCCGAAAGGAGGATCGGCCCGAAACCACCAGCAACGCGTTGCCGCTCTCATCAAGCTTGAGCATGACTTCCGAGCCATCCGCCAGCTTGCGAACGATATCGTAGAGGAGATAGGCGGGAACGGTTGTTGCCCCCGCCTGTTCGACCCGGGCTGGCGTGGTCTCGGAGATTTCAAGATCGAGATCAGTTGCCTTGAGCGCCAGCGTCTCGCCATCCGCGCTAAGGAGGACATTAGACAGGATCGGGATGGTGTTTCGCCGCTCAACCACCCGGTGAACATGATTGAGCGACTTGAGAAGGTTCGACCGTTCGAGAATGACGCGCATCGATGATACTCACGGAAAACTTGAAGGCGGCTTCACCGACCGGCTGAGGTGCCTGGGAAGCGGGTGGCAAACTGACAGCAATCCGCGGGAAAACGCAAGGCCGCGCCGCTACGGAGCGATGTGAAAAAGCATTCTCGATGCGGCTGGCCACCTTCTCAAGCCTGGTCGGATATCAGCCGTTTCAGAAGTTCGAGTTCTTGTGCCATTTTTGTGTCGCCTTCCGAAAGTCCCTCGATCTTACGCACCGCATGAAGAACAGTCGTATGATCGCGGCCACCAAAGCGACGCCCGATCTCGGGCAGGGAGCGTGGCGTCATGATCTTTGCCAGATACATGGCGATCTGACGTGGTTTGACGATCGTTCGCGTCCGCCGGTTCGACAAGAGCTCGGTCTTCGACACATTATAATGGCGCGCGACGATCCGCTGGATGTCCTCTATACGGACCCGTTTGGGCTCACCCGAGCGGTACATGTGGCCCAGCAACTCATCGATGCGATCAACGGACAATTGCGGTTCGAAGGACTGGCGAAACAAAAGCTGGTTGAACGCGCCCTCGAGTTCGCGGCCGCTGCCGGTCAGCGTCTGTGCAACGTGCTCTAGAATATTGTCGCCGATGGTGATCGAGGGATCCTCGGCTGTGGCGGCGGCAAGTCGCTGTTGCAGCATGGACAGGCGCATCGAAAAATCGGGTGACGCCATCTCCAGCGCAACGCCGCCATTGAGGCGTGAGCGGACGCGCGGCTCGAGCGATTCAAGTTCGGAAGGCGGTCGGTCGGCGGCGACGACGACTTGGCGGGCGCTGTCGAGCAGCATGTTGATCAGGTGGCAAAACTCATGCTGGATCGATTTCCCCTGCAGGAACTGCATGTCATCGATGATCAGAAGGTCGATGTCCCGCAGTTGCTCCTTGAACGTCAACGCATTGTTGTCTCGGATGGCGGTGGCAAAACGCCACATGAAATATTCGGCGGTGAGATAGACGACGCGTGATTGCGGACGGCGCCCGAGTGCCTCTGCAGCGATCGCCTGGAGAAGGTGAGTTTTGCCCAGCCCCACTGAGGCATGCAAGAAGAGAGGATTGAACCGAACGGCGTTCGATGCGCTCTCGGCCACGGCTCGCGCCGCTGCGAAAGCGACCCGGTTCGATGGCCCCTCGACAAAGGAAGCAAAAGTATAACGGCTGTCCAGCGGCGAGCCCAGCACCGATTGGCGTTGCACGAAGGGCTCGTTGCGTGTCATGCGACCGTGCTGCAGGGCCATCGTGCCGCTGCGTGCGGGCATCTGCGTCACGGTCGCGCTCTTGGTCGCGCTCGGTACTCCGGCTTGCGCGGCATCCTCCGGGGCAGCTTTGAGCGGTCTGCTGGCGCTGCGCACCACGATCTCGACCTTGAGCACCGACGGGTCGGACTGCTTCCACAACTCGCTGATCAGATCGCGGTAATGGCCGTTGATCCATTGCCGCAGGAAGGCGGTAGGAACGGAAAGACAAACAATGCCGCGTGAGGCCTCTGCAAGCTGCATCCGGCCAAACCAGCTTGAATAGACGTCGCTGCCCAGACGTGCCTTCAACTGTGCGGTTACACGCTCAAATATAGCATTTGCCCCTGGCGGGGTCGCACCGTCCATATGTTGCCCCTCGGTCTGAACTTCCGAAAATTGAGTGCGTGTCGCCCGAGCACCCGCTTCACCGCCGCTATGCATTCTTTGTGTCCCTGTTGTGCGAGCAGTATGATCGATCTCCTAACGGTGGATCGACCTGCTGCTTCATCGTCGTTTCGCCTCGTTGCAACGGCCTTAGCCGATTCCATTGCTCCTTCTCATCTTCCGAGCACCCCGACGGTGCTCGCCCCCTTAGCCAATATGAAGCCGCCCAGCCGAAGTCGGGTTGGCGGTGCTGTCATCGGTCGATGACGCAAACTGATGCTGTGTTCATGGGAGCGGACAAGCTGATGCGTACGCGGGATCGCTCCCGTGTGGCGCGTCTTGCCAGATTTGGCTTAAATCTGCAGGCGGTCTGCCTGCCCCTTCCAATGAGGAGGACATTACAAAACGCTGTGCCGAACAAGCAAGTCCGACGTAACGGATTCTTCATCCTCGGGGTCTGGATTCGGCTGCAACCGTCCTGCCAAAATCACTCGTTCACGGATAAGCTGTTTTGATTCAAAACGTTTTCGGCCGCAGTGAGCTACGGCTTGTGGGTGACAAATTATTTTCCAGAGTGCGGCTTGACTTTCGCCCCTCGAGACGGGGTGGAGCTCTGGATTTGCAGGTGTCGATGAACCTCTGACAAACGCCTGATAACCAAGCAAATTTTGTGGCAGATGGTGGACCTTGAGCGGCCTTAACGGAAGATGGACAATCGCACACGATTCGCCGGCCGAAAAATGGATCGCCCGCAGCCGAACAAGTTCACCGATACTCGCCTGCCCTTCATCGCAAGCATAAAAAAACCCGGCTCGGCGGCCGGGTCTTCTAATTCGGATATAAATAATGATCAGGCTTCAAGAGCCTTCACGCGACTGGCGAGCCGAGAAACCTTTCGAGATGCGGTATTCTTGTGAAACACGCCTTTGGAAGCAGCGCGCATCAGTTCCGGCTCGGCCACACGAAAGGCTTCCTGCGCGGCGGACTTGTCGCCGGCTAAAAGAGCCTCCTCGACCTTGCGCAGGAAGGTGCGAACGCGCGAGCGGCGGTTCTTGTTGACGGCCGTTCGGCGGGCGATCTTGCGCGTTGCCTTTTGGGCCGAAGACGTATTGGCCATTCAGATGCCTCTCTTCAGTACTTTTCGTGTGAACGCGCCGAACAGGCAAAAAGCCGGACGCAAAAACAATTGGGGCAGCCCGCAAGCTGCCTCAGTTGACGGGCTTATACTGGAGG
>CAZEEC010000019.1:0-25412 GCA_964511105.1 uncultured Mesorhizobium sp. | reverse complement strand
TTTCGGTTCTTCAGGCCTATCCGGCCATCGCCTTTTGCAGGTTCTCGTCGACCTTATCGAGGAAGCCGGTGGTCGACAGCCAGGGCTGATCGGCGCCGATCAAGAGCGCCAGATCCTTGGTCATATGTCCGGATTCGACGGTCTCGATGCAGACCCGCTCCAGCGTCTCGGCGAAAGTCTTCAGTTCCTCGTTGTCGTCGAGCTTGGCGCGGTGGGCGAGCCCGCGGGTCCAGGCAAAGATGGAAGCGATCGAGTTGGTCGAGGTTTCTTGGCCCTTTTCGTGTTGGCGGTAATGGCGTGTCACGGTGCCGTGCGCGGCTTCCGCTTCGACCGTCTTGCCGTCCGGCGTCATCAGGACGGAAGTCATCAGGCCGAGCGAGCCGAAGCCTTGAGCAACCGTATCGGACTGGACGTCGCCGTCGTAGTTCTTGCAGGCCCAGACATAACCGCCCGACCATTTCAAGCTCGCCGCGACCATGTCGTCGATCAGGCGGTGCTCATAGGTGATCTTCTTCTCCTTGAACTTTTCCTGGAATTCGGTCTCGTAGACGTCCTGGAAGATGTCCTTGAAGCGGCCGTCATAGGCCTTGAGAATCGTGTTCTTGGTCGACAGGTAGACGGGATAGCCGCGCAGCAGTCCATAATTGAGCGAGGCGCGCGCGAATTCGCGGATCGAGTCGTCGAGATTGTACATCGCCATGGCGACGCCCGAGCCGGGTGCATCGAACACTTCATGTTCGATGACCTGACCATCTTCGCCGACGAACTTGATCGTCAGCTTGCCGGCACCGGGAAACTTGAAGTCCGTCGCGCGGTACTGGTCGCCGAAGGCGTGACGGCCGACGATGATCGGCTGTGTCCAGCCCGGAACGAGCCGTGGCACGTTCTTCATGATGATCGGCTCGCGGAAGATGGTTCCCCCGAGAATGTTGCGGATCGTGCCGTTGGGCGAGCGCCACATCTTCTTCAGCCCGAACTCCTCGACGCGAGCCTCGTCCGGTGTGATCGTGGCGCATTTGACGCCGACGCCGTATTTCTTGATCGCCTCCGCCGCGTCGATCGTGATCTGGTCGTCGGTGGCGTCGCGGCTTTCCATGCCGAGGTCGTAATATTTCAGGTCGATATCAAGGTAGGGGTGGATCAGCTTGTCCTTGATGAACTGCCAGATGATGCGGGTCATCTCGTCGCCGTCGAGTTCGACAACCGGATTTGCCACCTTGATCTTCGCCATGGGAAATGCCTCGCTTGTGTCAGGAAAATGTTCGCCGGATCCGGCGGCTTTGGGGATTTGCGGCCCCTATAGCATTGTGCGTCCGGAAGGCAAAGCCGAACGGGCACAAGGCCTTGGCCGCCAGGCAGGGGAGGTGTGAATGAACGATGACGTGCGGTTCTTCCGGTTCGATACCGGCTCCGTTTCGCTCAACGTCGCTGAGATGGGCGATGCCGGCAGCCCGCTCATCATCTGCTTGCATGGCTTCCCGGAATACTGGGCGGCATGGGAAGGCGTGATGTGCCGAATGGCGCCGAATTTCCGTATCGTCGCGCCCGACCAGCGCGGCTTCAATCTGTCCGACAAGCCCGCCGCTGTGGAGGCCTACCGGTCCAGACACCTGGTGGCTGATCTGGCCGCGCTCGCGGACCATCTGTCGCCCCATCGGCCATTCATTCTGGCGGGGCATGATTGGGGCGCGTCCGTCGCGTATGCCTTTGCATTTGCTTACCCCGATCGCCTGTCGCATCTCGTCATCGCCAATGGCGTGCATCCAAAGCTCTTCCAGACCGCCATCTTCAACGATCCGGAACAGCGTCGCGCGAGCCAGTATATCAACCGACTGCGAGCGGACGATGCCGAGAAGCTGTTGTCGCAAGACGGGTATCGCCGGTTGTTCAACATGCTGTCGGCGTTCTCGAAATCCGATTGGATGGACGAAGCGCGGCAAGCCGCCTACCGCGAAGCCTGGAGCCGGCCGGGCGCGCTCGAAGCCATGCTCGACTGGTACCGCGCGTCGCCCATCGTGGTCCCACGGGCCGGCGAGCCGGCCGGTCATTCGCCCATAGACGACGTGCTGGATGATGTCGTTCAGGTGCGCATGCCGCATCTTCTCCTTTGGGGTGAAGCCGACGGGGCGCTGCGCCCTTCGACGATGGCCGATCTTGCCCGCTTCGCTCCCGATCTGACGGTCAAGCGGTTTCCAGAGAATGGACACTGGCTGCTCCATGAGCGTCCCGAAGACATCGCATCGGCAACCAGAAGTTTTGTGCAGCGAGGCTGAAGCCGTTCCGTTTTGGTCGGTCTTGTGCCAGTTGTGGCCGGCACCAATCCCGCAGGGACGGCTATGGCAGGCACCGATCGAGATCGTATATTGATAGAGGAAGGCCCGGCGATCATCCTCGTCGAGCCGCAACTGGGCGAGAATATCGGCATGGTGGCCCGCGCCATGGCGAATTTCGGCCTGGCCGAACTGCGCCTCGTCAATCCGCGCGACGGCTGGCCGAACGAGAAGGCGCGTGCGGCCGCCAGCAAGGCTGACCATGTCATCGACAAGGTGCGTGTCTTCGAAACCCTCGCCGAGGGGATCGCGGATCTGAACTATGTCTTCGCCACTACAGCGCGCGAGCGCGACGGCTTCAAGCCAGTCAGCGGCCCGGTTTCGGCCGCGACCGAATTGCGCAGGCGCTTTCGCGCCGGTGAAGGCGTGGGCCTCTTGTTCGGGCGCGAGCGTTTCGGCCTCAACAATGAGGAGGTGGCGCTGGCGGATGAGATCGTGACCTTTCCGGTCAATCCGGCCTTTGCCTCTCTCAACATTGCGCAGGCCGTTCTGCTGATGTCCTATGAGTGGCTGAAGAGCGGCGCGGAAACCGAGCAGCTGCCATTTGCCGGCCCCCAGTTCACGCCAGCGCCGAAGGCAGCGCTGACGAGCTTCTTCGACCATCTTGAGACGGCGCTTGAGGCGCGCGGTTATTTCCGGCCACCGGAGAAGAAGGCGAAGATGGTGGACAATCTGCGCGCGGTGCTGACCCGCCCGGGTTTCGATGCGCTGGAATTGAATGTCTTGCGCGGCATCCTCAACGCGCTTGACTATTATTCGCCGACCGAGCCGCGTGGCTCTGCCTATCCTCAACGCAAGGCGGCCGCCGATGCCGAGGCCCGTCGCGGCCGGATCGGGCAGGAAGAGGAAAATGACTGACCGACCGATCCTTCTTTTCGATTCGGGGATAGGTGGGCTGACGGTTCTGCGCGAGGCGCGTGTGCTGATGCCGGAGCGGCGGTTTCTCTATGTCGCCGACAATGCAGCGTTTCCTTACGGCGACTGGGAGGAGGAGGCGTTGAAGGCGCGGATCGTCGAGTTCGCCGGCCAGTTGATCGCCGAGCACGATCCGCGGATCTTCGCCATCCCCTGCAACACGGCCTCGACGCTCGTTCTTGACGATTTGCGCGGCACCTATCCCGCGACGCCGTTCGTGGGCACCGTTCCGGCGATCAAGCCGGCTGCCGAACGAACCTGGTCCGGGTTGATCTCGGTTCTGGCGACTCCGGGGACGGTCGAGCGCGCCTATACCCGCAACCTGATCCAGTCCTTCGCCTCCGCGTGTCATGTCCGTCTGGTCGGCAGCCGCAACCTGGCGTCCTTCGCTGAGGCGCATATCAGAGGTGAAGCCGTCGACGAGGATGCGGTTCGTGCCGAGATCGCGCCTTGCTTCGTTGAGCAGGATGGGCGCCGCACCGACATCGTCGTGCTTGCCTGCACGCATTATCCGTTTCTCGCCAATGTCTTTCGTCGCCTGTCGCCCTGGCCGGTCGATTGGCTTGATCCGGCCGAAGCGATTGCGCGCCGCATCCGCGCGCTGGTCGAAGACGAGTCGGCCACCGATGATAGCTGCGGGCAGCCGGATCGGGCCATTTTCACCGCAGGCCAGGCGAACTTTGCCGTCGCGCGCCTGATGCAGGGTTTTGGCCTGCAAACGTCGGCGTGCCCTTGAAACCGCTGCTTTCGCGCCGCCATATAAGGCTTGGAATGGCGGCTGAAGCCGTGTATTGAGCCGCGGCATCCTGCGCATGCACTTGCGCGGGCCGAACAGATCACCGGATTATTCTATGCAAACCATCCTCATCGTCATCCATCTGCTCGTCGTTCTGGCGCTCGTGGCCGTCGTGCTTCTGCAGCGCTCCGAAGGCGGTGGCCTTGGCATTGGCGGTGGGGGCGGCGGCAATTTTGCCGCAGCGCGCGGCTCGGGCAACCCGCTGACGCGCATCACAGCCGTCATTGCGGCTTTGTTCTTCGCCACGTCGCTCGGCTTGTCGCTTCTGGCGCGCTATGGTGAGCAGCCGACCGATTTCCTCGATCGCATTCCCGTGCAGCAGGGGGAGCAGGCGCCGTCCGGCAGCGGCGGTGTGCTCGATCAGCTCGGT
Source organism: uncultured Mesorhizobium sp. (assembly GCA_964511105.1). Classification (GTDB taxonomy): domain Bacteria; phylum Pseudomonadota; class Alphaproteobacteria; order Rhizobiales; family Rhizobiaceae; genus Aliihoeflea. Next base: position 21,001 of record CAZEEC010000019.1, on the reverse strand, counting down.
GGCAGCGACGTGCCGTCGGCGCCTGCCGCGCCCAGTGCTCCTTCGGCTGACGATGCCGCGCCTGCCTCTCAAGTGGCCCCTGCAGCGACGCCAGGGGATGCGCCGGCTGCCGGGGATGGTCAGGTTCCGACCGGCAATTAAGCTGCTCTGGACTTTCCGGCGCGCAATTCAACTTTTGGATGATCGACGCGCCACGCCAGCGCGCTTGAACATCGTTTTCTGTTTGGAATGTACTGGCCCGGTTTTTTTGGCTGGCGCATCGGCATTTGTGAGGGTAAGCACCGACTCCCATGGCGCGATATGTATTCATCACCGGCGGCGTGGTCTCTTCACTTGGCAAAGGCGTTGCAGCAGCGGCACTCGCCGCTCTTTTGCAGGCCCGCGGCTATCGGGTGCGGGTACGCAAGCTCGACCCCTATCTGAATGTCGATCCGGGCACCATGTCGCCCTATCAGCATGGCGAGGTGTTCGTCACCGACGATGGTGCCGAAACGGATCTCGACCTTGGCCATTATGAGCGCTTCACCGGTCGCTCGGCCAACCAGCAGGACAACATCACCACCGGCCGGATCTACAAGAACATCATCGAGCGCGAGCGGCGCGGCGACTATCTCGGCGCGACGGTCCAGGTCATTCCGCACGTCACCGACGAGATCAAGAATTTCGTCCTCGAGGGCAATGAGGACTACGACTTCGTGCTGTGTGAGATCGGCGGTACAGTCGGCGACATCGAAGCGATGCCGTTCCTTGAAGCCATTCGCCAATTGGGCAACGATCTGCCGCGCGGGCAGGCCGTCTATATCCACTTGACCTTGATGCCGTGGATTTCGGCGGCGGGCGAGTTGAAGACGAAGCCGACGCAGCATTCGGTTAAGGAACTGCGCTCGATCGGCATTGCCCCTGACATTCTGCTGGTGCGCGCCGATCGGCCGATTCCGTCGGATGAGCGACGCAAGCTGTCGCTGTTTTGCAATGTCCGCGAGACGGCCGTCATTCAGGCGCTCGACGTTGCCCACATCTATGACGTCCCGATGGCCTACCATTCCGAAGGCCTCGATTCGGAGGTGCTGGCGGCCTTCGGCATCGATCCTGCGCCCAAGCCGCGCATGGAGCGCTGGCAGGAGGTTTCGGACCGTCTGCATAACCCGGAAGGCGATGTGACGATCGCCGTTGTCGGCAAATACACCGGCCTGAAGGATGCCTATAAATCGCTGATCGAGGCGCTATCGCACGGCGGGCTTGCCAACCGCGTCAAGGTGCGGCTGGACTGGATCGAGGCGGAAATATTCGAAAAGGAAGATCCGGCTCCGTACCTCGAAAAGGTCCACGGCATTCTCGTGCCCGGTGGGTTCGGCGAGCGCGGCGCCGAGGGAAAGATCCTGGCCGCGCGGTTCGCGCGCGAGCGCAAGGTCCCCTATTTCGGCATTTGCTTCGGCATGCAGATGGCCTGCATCGAAGCCGCGCGATCGCTTGCCGGCATCGAAGACGCATCTTCGACCGAGTTCGGCCCGACAAAGGAGCCTGTCGTGGGCTTGATGACGGAGTGGCTCAAGGGAAATATGCTCGAGAAGCGCCAGGCAGCCGGCAATCTTGGCGGAACCATGCGCCTTGGCGCCTATGACGCCAGGTTGAAGGAAGACAGCAAGATCGCCGAAATCTACGGCTCCGGCGATATCTCAGAGCGCCATCGCCACCGCTACGAGGTCAATATCGACTATAAGGAACGGCTGGAGGACAGCGGGCTTGTCTTCTCGGGGATGTCGCCGGATGGCGTGCTGCCGGAAACGATCGAATATGCCGATCATCCCTGGTTCATCGGGGTACAGTACCATCCGGAACTGAAGTCCCGGCCTTTCGAGCCGCATCCGCTGTTTGCGAGCTTCATCAGCGCGGCGGTGGATCAGAGCAGGTTGGTGTAAACCATGGGAGAGACCAGCCTTCGCGCGCTCGATCATTGCGTGCTTCCGGTCCAAAATCTTGCCCTTGCTCGTGAGCGCTACAGGGCACTGGGATTTACGGTCGCCCCGCAAGGGACCCACCCGTTCGGGACGGTGAATGCTTGCGTCTATTTCTCTGACGACACGTTCTTGGAGCCGCTGGCGGTTGACGATCAGGGTGCCGTTGAACAGGCGATCTGCGATGGCAATATGTTCGTCGGCCGGGATGCGATTTACCGCCGCGGCGTCGGCGGGGATGGCTTTTCCGCGCTCGTCTTCAAGACGGACGATGCGCGGGCGGATCACGCCATGTTCCTCGCCGCTGGCATCTCGGCGGGGTCGATGCTTGATTTCTCGCGCGCCTTCGTCGACCCAGCCGGTAAGTCGGGGAAAGTGTCGTTCCGTTTGGCCTTTGCCGCTGATCGATCGAGCGAGGCGAGCTATTTTTTCACCTGCCAGCGAATCGACGCGCCCTCGGCAGACGGCCGGGCCGCGCTTGAAGCGCATGCCAACGGCGTCCGGCGCATAGCCGGCATCACCTTGACGGCCGAAAGGCCCCACGACCACCAGCATTTTCTGGAAGCCTTGACGGGGGCGCCCGTCGAGCGGATGCCGGAAGGCCTCATGGCGAAGCTGCCTAACGCACGTCTTTTCCTTGCTCCCGGCAAAGGTGCGCTAAGCCTGTCGTCCATTCATTTTGCGGTCGACGATCTTGCGGTGACCGAAGCGGCACTTCGCGCCGGCGACGTCCAATTTAGTCGCATCGGCAACGCTCTGTCTATTGATCCAGCGCCCGGTCAAGGCGCGATCTTCCTTTTCGAGGCGGCGCCATGACGAAGCCCAATGGCCGCGTTTCTGTGGGCGATATCACCTTTGCCAATGACGCGCCTTTTGTGCTCATCGCCGGCCCGTGCCAGCTTGAAAGCCGCGACCATGCCTTCGACATGGCCGGCCGACTGACGGAGATCGTCAACAAGCTCGGCTTGAGCTTGGTCTACAAGAGTTCCTTCGACAAGGCGAACCGCACCTCGCTCGGCGGCAAGCGCGGCGCGGGCCTTGATGCCGCGCTGCCCATATTCGCCGATCTGAAGAAGGCGTTCGGCTTCCCGGTCCTGACCGATGTTCACACCGAGGACCAGTGCGACGTCGTCGGAGCGGTCGTCGATATCCTGCAGATTCCGGCCTTCCTTTCGCGCCAGACCGACCTTCTCGTTGCAGCCGCCCAGACAGGTAGGGTGGTGAATATCAAGAAGGGTCAGTTTCTGGCGCCCTGGGACATGAAGAACGTCGTCGCCAAAGTCACTGGCTCGGGCAATCTCGACGTGCTTTTGACCGAGCGCGGCGCGTCCTTCGGCTACAATACGCTCGTGTCCGACATGCGCACGCTGCCGATCATGGCCGAGACGGGTGCTCCCGTCATTTTCGACGCGACCCATTCGGTGCAGCAGCCGGGCGGGCAGGGCGGCTCGTCCGGGGGCGAGCGCCGCTTTGTCGAGACACTGGCGCGCGCCGCTGTCGCTGTCGGTGTTGCAGGCGTCTTCATCGAGACGCATCAGGATCCGGACAACGCACCTTCCGACGGACCGAATATGGTGCCGATCGACAAGATGCCGGCGCTGCTTGAAAGGCTGATCGCCTTCGATCGGATCGCCAAGGGTCCGGAACATTCGAGCCGCTGAACGATTGAATGCTCAACGGGAAACGAACCCAAGGAGCATCCAGATGACCACTGCATCCGGGCATACCGACGCCATCCGCGCATCGCGCGTTATCGGCACCAATGTCTACAATACCGAAGGCCAGCACATCGGCACGATCGAGGACGTGATGCTGGAGAAGACGTCGAACAACATCATGTTTGCCGTGATTGGATTTGGCGGGTTTCTCGGGATCGGCGAAAAATATCATGCGATCCCATGGTCGAGTCTCGATTATGCAACCAGCCAGGGTGGCTATGTCGTGCCGTTCACCCGCGAACAACTGGAAGCGGCGCCCTCCTACGACATTGACGATCTTTCAGGCTCCGACGGCCGAACGGCGCGCGATGCATCTTTCGACTACTACAAGGTCCCGCCCTATTGGTATTGAACGACCGACCTTCGTTTCAGAAGGCCTCGGCTCCGCCGGGGCCTTCTGTCATTGCCTTTTCGCCTCCTTCCGCTAAGAAGCCGCCACCGTTTTTTAGCAAAGGTGCCCCCCATGACAGCCCTCGTCGACATCACTGCCCGCGAGATTCTCGACAGCCGCGGCAACCCGACTGTCGAGGTCGATGTGACGCTTGAGGACGGTGCCTTCGGACGTGCCGCGGTCCCGTCGGGGGCTTCGACCGGCGCCCATGAAGCGGTCGAACTGCGCGATGGCGGCACACGCTATCTCGGCAAGGGCGTCGAGGGTGCGGTGGACGCGGCCAATGGCGAAATCTTCGACGCGATCGGCGGGATGGATGCCCGGGACCAGCTTCACATCGATCGTACCATGATCGAACTCGACGGGACCCCCAACAAGGCGCGCCTTGGCGCCAACGCGATCCTCGGCGTGTCGCTCGCGGTTGCCAAGGCGGCCGCCCAGTCCGTCGGCCTGCCGCTTTACCGCTATGTCGGTGGCACGGGTGCGCATCTGCTTCCGGTGCCGATGATGAATATCATCAATGGCGGTGCCCATGCCGACAATCCGATCGACTTCCAAGAGTTCATGATCATGCCGGTCGGCGCGGAGAGCTTTCGCGAGGGGCTGCGCTGGGGCGCGGAAATCTTCCACACGCTGAAGAAGGATCTGAAGCAAGCCGGCTACAACACCAATGTCGGCGATGAAGGCGGTTTCGCGCCGAATCTGAAGAGCGCTGAAGCTGCGCTCGATTTTGTTACGGCCTCGATCGAGAAGGCTGGGTTCAGGCCCGGTGATGACGTGGCGCTCGCGCTCGACTGTGCCGCCACCGAATTCTTCAAGGATGGCGCCTATGATTACGAAGGCGAGGGCGCGAAGCGCGACGGTGAGGCTCAGGCCGAATATCTCGCCAAGCTCTGCGAGACCTATCCGATCGTCTCGATCGAGGATGGCATGGCCGAAGACGACTGGGATGGTTGGAAGGCGCTGACCGATCTTGTCGGAACGAAGGTCCAACTGGTTGGCGACGATCTGTTCGTCACCAATTCGGTGCGCCTGAAGGACGGCATCCGCATGGGCGTCGCCAATTCGATCCTGGTCAAGGTCAACCAGATCGGTTCGCTGTCGGAGACGCTCGATGCCGTCACCACCGCGCATAAGGCCGCCTATACGGCCGTCATGTCGCACCGTTCCGGCGAGACGGAAGATTCGACCATCGCCGATCTGGCCGTCGCCGCCGGCTGCGGGCAGATCAAGACCGGTTCGCTCGCGCGGTCCGATAGGCTTGCCAAGTACAATCAGTTGCTGCGCATCGAGCAGGAACTGGGCCGCTCGGCGCGCTATGCGGGACGCTCCGTCCTGCGCGCGCGCTAGGCTTGTAAACGATCCGTTAATCATGACGGGTTCACATGAGGCATTCAAGGAATCGCCCGATGTGGACCCGTCATCACAAGCAGCGCAAAACTGGTCGCCTCATCGTTCCGGCCGTCGCGACTGCTTTTCTTGCCTATTTCGGCTATCACGCCTTCCATGGCGCTTACGGGATTGAGTCCAAGAAGAGGCTCGAGGTGCGCGCGGTCGTTCTTCAAGCGGAACTGGATCTGCTCGTGACAGAGAGGAAAGAGCTTGAAGCCAAGCTGGTTTTGATCAACGATGGCACGGTCGAGCGGGACATGCTTGACGAGCAGGCGCGCCGCGCGCTCGATCTCGTCCGCGACGACGAGGTTGTGATCTACCTCGAGAGGTGATTAACTGATTTCCAGTTAATCTTGGGATTGTTGTGAACTTTCAGCGCCTTCTGCGAATATTCCTCATGCAAGAACGGCGTAGCGGGTCGGGAATGCACGTGCTAGCCTACCTCCTAAGAGACGGGACTGTCTGAGGTCCCGACGGTCCGCAAAGAGACATCTGGGAGACCTGAAGGCATGGCCACAGCCGCCAAGAAGGCGTCGCGCGCAAAGACCGACGCCAAATCCGCTTCCGCGATCAAGACGCCCCCGCCGGCCGAGTTCTCCAAAGAGGACGAGCTGAAGGCCTATCGGGACATGCTTTTGATCCGCCGCTTCGAGGAAAAGGCGGGCCAGCTTTACGGCATGGGTTTTATCGGCGGCTTTTGCCATCTTTATATCGGGCAGGAAGCGGTCGTCACCGGCATGCAGATGGCGCTGAAGGAGGGCGACCAGGTCATTACCGGCTATCGCGATCATGGCCATATGCTCGCCACGGGTATGTCGGCGCGCGGCGTCATGGCGGAACTGACCGGCCGGCGCGGGGGCTACTCCAAGGGCAAGGGCGGCTCCATGCACATGTTCTCCAAGGAGAAGCATTTCTATGGAGGCCACGGTATTGTCGGAGCGCAGGTTCCGCTCGGCACCGGCCTCGCGTTCGCCAATCGCTACCGCGGCAACGACAATGTCTCGCTCGTTTATTTTGGCGACGGGGCTGCCAATCAGGGCCAAGTCTACGAAAGCTTCAACATGGCGGCGCTTTGGAAGCTGCCTTCGATCTACATCATCGAAAACAATCGTTACGCCATGGGCACCTCTGTCGCGCGGGCATCGGCGCAGACGGATTTTTCCCAGCGCGGCGCCTCGTTCAACATTCCCGGCATCCAGGTCGACGGCATGGACGTCCGGGCGGTCAAATCCGCCGGCGACATGGCCGTCGAATGGGCGCGCGCCGGCAACGGCCCGATCATCCTCGAAATGCAGACCTACCGCTATCGCGGGCACTCCATGTCCGACCCGGCGAAGTATCGTACGAAAGACGAGGTGCAGAAGATGCGCTCGGAGCATGACCCGATCGAGCAGGTGAAGGCACGGCTGATGGAAAAGGAGTGGGCCAGCGAGGATGAGTTGAAAGCGACCGACAAGGAGGTCCGCGAGATCGTCGCCGATTCGGCGGAGTTCGCGCAGAACGATCCCGAGCCGGACGTTTCCGAGCTTTACACCGACATCCTGCTTTGAGGAGCGCGCCCGATGCCGATTGAAATTTTGATGCCCGCGCTCTCGCCGACGATGGAAGAGGGCAATCTCGCCAAATGGCTGAAGAAGGAAGGCGATGCGGTCGCCGCCGGCGATGTGATCGCGGAGATCGAGACGGACAAGGCGACGATGGAGGTCGAGGCCGTCGATGAAGGAACGATCGGCAAGATTCTCGTCGAAGCCGGCAGCGAGGGCGTGAAGGTGAACACCCCGATCGCGATTCTGCTGGAAGAGGGCGAAAGCGCCGAGGATGCCGGCAAGGTGGGACAATCCGCCGTAAAATCCTCGGATGAGCCGGAGCAGGGGGCGAAGCCCGCAGGCGGCAAGGACAAGCCGGCGGACGAAGAGCCGAGCGCGAAGAAGGACGGTACATCCATTCCCGCCGCTCCCAAGGTCGAAGTTGCTGCCGATCCCGATATCCCCGAAGGCACGGAGATGGTTCCGACCACCGTGCGGGAGGCGCTTCGCGATGCGATGGCCGAGGAGATGCGCCGCGACGAAACCGTGTTCGTCATGGGCGAGGAAGTCGCCGAATATCAGGGCGCCTATAAGATCACGCAGGGCCTGTTGCAGGAATTCGGCGAGAGGCGCGTCGTCGACACACCGATAACCGAGCATGGCTTTGCCGGTGTCGGCGTCGGTGCGGCCTTTGCGGGGTTGAAGCCGATCGTCGAATTCATGACCTTCAACTTCGCCATGCAGGCGATCGACCAGATCGTCAATTCGGCCGCCAAGACGCTCTATATGGCTGGGGGCCAGATGGGTGCGCCCATGGTCTTTCGCGGCCCGAACGGTGCTGCCGCTCGCGTGGCTGCCCAGCACTCGCAGTGCTACGCCGCCTGGTACGGCCACATTCCCGGCCTGAAGGTCGTCATGCCTTATACGGCGGCCGACGCCAAAGGCCTGTTGAAGGCCGCGATCCGCGACCCGAACCCGGTCATCTTCCTCGAGAACGAGATTCTCTACGGCCAGACTTTCGAGGTGCCGAAGCTGGATGATTTCGTTCTGCCGATCGGTAAGGCGCGCATTCACAAGACCGGCAAGGATGCGACCATCGTCTCCTTCGGCATCGGCATGACCTATGCGGTCAAGGCGGCCGAACAATTGGCCGAAGCGGGAATCGATGTTGAGATCATCGATCTGAGGACGATCCGGCCGATGGACCTCGACACCGTGGTTGAGAGCGTCAAGAAGACCAACCGACTCGTTACCGTCGAAGAAGGTTTTCCGCAATCTTCGGTCGGCGAGCATATCGCGAGCCAGGTCATGCAGCGCGCCTTCGACCATCTCGACGCGCCGATCCTGACTGTTGCCGGTAAGGACGTTCCGATGCCCTATGCGGCGAATCTCGAAAAGCTGGCGCTGCCGAGTGTCGAGGAGGTCGTCGAGGCGGTGAAGGCCGTGACGTATAGGGCCTGAACGCTGAGACTAAAGGGATCGAGTGCCGAGGAACGATATGGCAGGACAGGAGAAGCGACCCGCCACCTACGCCGACATCGAAGCCGCCCCGGAGCATCTGGTGGCGGAGATCATCGATGGGGAATTGAAGATGCACCCGCGGCCGTCGCTCAGACATGGGTTGACCGCGACAAGTCTGAGCGACGAACTTACCGGACCCTTCCAGAAGGGCAGGGGCGGGCCAGGCGGCTGGATTTTCGTTATTGAGCCCGAATTGCATCTCGGCAACCATGTGCTGGTGCCCGACATCGCGGGCTGGCGGCGTGAGCGCCTGCCTAGTGTTCCAGAAACACCATATGCAGCGATCGTGCCGGATTGGATCTGCGAAGTGCTGTCTGGATCAACGGAGACACGTGACCGAACGGTAAAAATGCGGGCATATGCGGAACAGGGACTCTCGCATTTCTGGATTATCGATCCGCGGCTTCAACTTCTCGAAGTGTTTGAGAATGACGATCATCGCTGGACGAAGATCGGCGCCTGGAACTCCGACGATGAGGTCTGCGCACCACCTTTCGAGGCGATCACCTTCCCTCTCGCCGATCTATGGCCGCTTGATCCGCCGCTCGGCCTTAACGAAGACCCGACCCCCTATTATGCGGGAGACCGATAGAATGCCGATCACGATCACCATGCCTGCACTCTCGCCGACGATGGAGGAGGGGAATCTCGCCAAATGGCTGGTCAAGGAAGGCGACAACGTTGCTCCCGGCGACGTCATCGCTGAGATCGAAACCGATAAGGCCACGATGGAAGTCGAAGCCGTCGATGAAGGCACGATCGCCCGGATCATCGTCGCTGCCGGGACGGAAGGTGTCAAGGTCAACGCGCCGATCGCCATCCTTGCCGAGGAAGGTGAGGATGTAAGCGCTGTTGCCCAATCCGGGGCGGATGCGCCTAGGACCGAAACGAAACCTGAAGATGCCGAGACTTCATTGAAGCAGGAAGAAGCGTCGTCTGCTGAAGTGCCGAAACAGCCGGAAGTAAAGGTGGATGCGTCGGTTGCGCAAAAAGCTGCGACCGGCGAGCGCATCTTCGCCTCCCCGCTCGCGCGGCGTCTGGCGGCGGATGCGGGCATTGAGCTTTCCGCGCTCTCCGGATCCGGCCCGCATGGACGCGTCGTGAAGGCCGATGTCGAAGCTGCCGCCCATTCGGGCGGCGCCAAGGCCGCGCCGGCGAAGACGGACGGCGCAGCCCCTGCTGCGGCACCCAAGCAGATGCCTGACGATGCGATCCTCGGGCTCTTCGAGGAAGGCTCCTACGAACTGATCCCGCATGACAATATGCGCAAGACGATCGCGCGCCGTCTCGTCGAGGCCAAGACGACCATCCCGCATTTCTATCTGACGCTCGACTGTGAGATCGATGCGCTATTGACCCTGCGCAAGCAGATCAATGACGCGGCGCCGATGAAGAAGACGGATAAGGGGGAGGAGCCCGCCTACAAGGTGTCCGTTAACGACATGGTCATCAAGGCGATGGCTATGGCTATGATGGAGGTGCCCGATGCCAATGTCTCGTGGACCGAAGGCGGGATGCTCAAGCACGCGCACGCGGATGTCGGCGTTGCCGTCTCCATCCCTGGCGGCCTGATTACGCCGATCGTTCGCAAGGCCGACGAAAAGACGTTGTCGAAGATCGCCAATGAGATGAAGGACATGGCCGGGCGCGCGCGCAGCCGCAAGCTTAAACCTGAAGAATATCAAGGCGGCACGACGGCGGTCTCCAATCTCGGCATGTTCGGCATCAAGGACTTCGCCGCGGTTATCAATCCGCCTCACGCGACGATTCTTGCGGTAGGGGCGGGTGAGGAGCGCCCGGTGGTCAGGAACGGTAAGGTCAAGATTGCGAACGTCATGTCCGTGACCTTGTCGACCGACCACCGCGCCGTCGATGGCGCGCTGGGTGCTGAACTTCTGGCGGCCTTCAAACGTTTGGTCGAAAATCCAATGGGGATGTTGGTGTAAGAGGCCTCGACAAGAGGGACGCATCATGTCGGAAACGGTCTATCGCAGACGTCTGCGCAGTTCGTGGGTTTGGATGGCGGTTCTGGCCGTCATCTCTCTGGTCGGCGGCATCGTCGCTTTGCTCAATCCGCTTGAGGCGAGCCTTGCGGCTGTCTTCATCGCCGGTTGGACGTTCATTTTGTTCGGGGTTCTCAAACTCGCCCATTCCTTCCAATTGGAAGGATGGGCCGGTTTCACCTGGTCGCTCGTGCTCGGCGTTCTGGCTTGCCTCGTGGGCATCTCTCTATTGATCAACCCGGCCGCCGGCCTCATCTCGCTGACGACGCTCATCGGCGTCCTGCTTGTCGTGCTGGGCGGCGTCAAGGTGATGTATGCGGCCTCGCTGCGCCCCATCGCCGGCTGGGGCTGGGCGCTCGTGTCCGGGCTGTTGTCGATCGTGCTCGGCATCTTGATCTTCGCGGATCTCCAATGGTCGGCCACATCGGTACTTGGCGTGCTGCTGGCGATTGAACTGATCTCGAACGGTCTTTTCTTCGGGATCGTCGCGGTCGGCATGCGCAGGCTTGCCAACGGCGGAGGCCGGGCCTTTTGAAGACCGTCCTCTGCTACGGCGATTCGCTGACCTGGGGTTCGGATCCCGAAACCGGCGGCCGCCATCCTTATGAGGATCGTTGGCCGAACGTGCTGCAGCAAGCACTGGGACCGAGCACGCAAGTCATTGCGGAGGGGCTTCGAGGGCGCACCACGGCCTTCGACGAACATCTGGCTGATTGCGACCGCAACGGTGCGCGCATCCTGCCGACCGTCCTTTACACCCATGCGCCGATTGATCTGGTCATCCTGGCGCTCGGCTCGAACGATTTGAAGCCGGCGATCGCGGGTACGGCGCTCGCCGCGATGCAAGGCATGCGCCGGCTCGTCGAACTGGTCAGGATCAACGCCCTGCGCGACGGCGGCAGAGAGCCGCCCGCGGTGCTGATCGTTGCGCCGCCGCCGATTTGCGAGACCGCAAATACCGAATACGCTGCCATGTTTGCCGGCGGGATCGACCAGTCGCGGATGCTGGCGACATTTTACGCCGATCTTGCCGACGAGTGGGGCTGCGGCTTTTTTGATGCGGGGTCCGCAGCTCGGACGTCCCCGATCGACGGCATCCACCTCGATGCGGACAACACGCGCGCCATCGGGCGCGGGATCGAGCCCATGGTTCGTATGATGCTTGGACTTTAGGAGGTAGACGATGGCCGAGACCGATTACGACGTGATCATTATTGGTTCGGGGCCCGGCGGGTATGTCGCTGCTGTTCGCGCGGCGCAGTTGGGGCTGAAGACGGCGATTGTCGAACGCGAACATCTTGGCGGCATCTGCCTGAACTGGGGCTGCATTCCCACCAAGGCGCTCTTGCGCTCGGCGGAGATCCTGCACTACGCCCAGAACGCCGGAAATTATGGTCTTGCTCTGGACGGCTCGATCCGGGCCGATGTTAAGGCTGTTGTCGAGCGCTCGCGCGGCGTTTCCGCCCGCCTCAATGGCGGCATCGGCTTCCTGATGAAGAAGAACAAGGTTGACGTCATCTGGGGCGAGGCCAGGCTTGAAAAGGGTGGCAAGGTCGTCGTCGCGAAATCAGCCAAGAAGCCGATGGAGCCGCAACATCCAGCGCCGAAAGGGACGAAGGGCGAGGGGACCTACCACGCCAAGCACATCATCGTCGCGACTGGCGCACGACCGCGCGTCCTGCCAGGCATCGAGCCGGACGGCGAACGGATCTGGACCTATTTCGAGGCCATGGTGCCCAAGGAGATGCCGAAATCCCTCATCGTCATGGGATCGGGCGCGATCGGCATCGAATTCGCCTCCTTCTACCGCACGATGGGGGCCGAGGTGACGGTGGTTGAACTCCTGCCGCAGATCATGCCGGTGGAGGATGCCGAGATCTCCAAGCTCGCCCAAAAACAGTTCGAAAAGCAGGGGATGAAGTTCCTCCTCGACGCCAAGGTGACGAAGGTCGAGAAATCGGGCGAGGGGGTCACCGCCCATGTCGAGACGAAGGACGGCAAGGTCGAGAAGATCACGGCCGACCGCCTGATCTCGGCGGTCGGGGTCCAGGGCAATGTCGAGAATCTTGGCCTTGAAGAACTCGGCGTTACGGTCGAGCGCGGCACGGTTGTGGTCGACGGCTACGGCAAGACCAACGTGCCCGGCATTTACGCCATCGGGGATGTTGCCGGTGCGCCGATGCTCGCCCACAAGGCTGAACATGAGGGCGTCATTTGTGTCGAGAAGATCGCCGGCGTGAAGGGTGTCCACGCTCTCGACAAGGGCAAGATCCCTGGCTGTACCTACTGCCATCCGCAGGTGGCGTCCGTCGGCCTGACGGAGGCGAAGGCCCAGAAGGACGGACGCGACATCCGCGTCGGCCGCTTCTCATTTGCGGCAAACGGCAAGGCGATCGCTCTTGGTGAGGACCAAGGCCTCGTCAAGACCATCTTCGACAAGAAGACCGGCGAGTTGCTAGGCGCGCATATGGTCGGCGCGGAGGTGACCGAGTTGATCCAGGGCTTTGTCGTCGCCATGAACCTTGAAACCACCGAGGAAGAGTTGATGCACACCGTCTTTCCGCATCCCACCTTGTCGGAGATGATGAAGGAAAGCGTGCTTGATGCCTATGGCCGCGCGCTCAACGCCTAAATTAGGAGTTTCGAGGATACGAGCGGAACCGGTGCGACATTTCCGCGTTCTCCCGGCAGACTGATCCGCAACTGGGAGTACATGGAATGGACCTCAACGGAATGGGCCTGTTGGGCGCAATCATCGTGGGCGGCATCGCTGGCTGGCTCGCCGAACAGTTCATGAAGTCCAATATGGGCCTCTTCATGAACATCATTCTCGGCATTGTCGGCGCTGCGCTTTTGAATTTCCTGCTCAGCCTTCTGGGCATCTACACCGGCACCGGTGTCTTTATCTATCTGATCGTCGGCTTCATCGGCGCGTGTCTCCTTATCGCGATTGCACGAGCGATACGACGTTAAGCGGAACCTACCTGTGATTTTATGCAAGGCCGCCCAGCTTTCGGCGGCCTTACATTTTTGCCTGCAAATCTTTATACAACAAGGTGACGACAACCGGCGGAAGTGAACCGGAGCTTTTATGGTCACCGTAATCGACAACACGCTTATTCGCCCGCGCCCCCGGCATCCGGAAAAAGCCCACCGGCCCGATCAGGAGGTACTCCGCAAGCCGGAATGGATTCGCGTCAAGGCGCCCGTCTCCAAAACCTATCTGGAAACCCGCGAGATCGTGAAATCGAACAAGCTCGTGACCGTGTGCGAGGAGGCGGGCTGTCCCAATATCGGCGAATGCTGGGACAAGAAGCACGCCACCTTCATGATCATGGGCGAAATCTGCACCCGCGCTTGTGCGTTTTGCAATGTTGCGACAGGCATCCCCCTGCCGCTCGACCCTCGTGAGCCGGCCAATGTGGCACGAGCGGTGGTCCAGATGGGGCTCAATCATGTGGTCGTCACCTCGGTGGACCGCGATGATCTTGCCGATGGCGGGGCGCAGCATTTCGCCGACGTGATCCACGCGATCCGCGCGGTCGCGCCGGGAACGACGATCGAAATCCTGACGCCTGATTTCCTGCGCAAGAAGGGCGCATTGGAAATCGTGGTTGCCGCGCGTCCCGACGTTTTCAACCACAATCTGGAAACGGTGCCGTCGAACTATCTGACCGTTCGCCCCGGCGCGCGCTATTTTCACTCGATCCGGCTTCTGCAGCAGGTCAAGGAACTGGATCCGACCATGTTCACGAAGTCCGGCATCATGGTCGGACTCGGCGAAGAGCGTAATGAAGTGCTGCAACTGATGGATGATCTGAGGTCGGCCGATGTCGATTTCATCACCATCGGCCAGTATCTTCAGCCAACTCGGAAGCACCACGCCGTCAAGAAATTCGTGACGCCGGAAGAATTCAAATCCTACGAGACCGTCGCCTATTCCAAGGGGTTCTTGATGGTCGCCTCAAGCCCGCTCACGCGCTCGTCGCATCACGCGGGCGACGATTTCGCGCGCCTCCAGGCTGCCCGTGCCAGGCTTGCTGCCTGACGATGCCGAAATACGAGACGACGCGCCGCGTCCGCCACAGCCATGAGCAGATGTTTGCCCTTGTGGCCGATATCGAACGCTATCCCGAATTCGTTCCGATGTGCGAGGCGCTTTCAATCCGCGCTCGGAAGGAACGCGACGGGGTGACCATGCTGATCGCCGACATGACGGTCGGCTACAAGGCGCTGCGCGAGACCTTCACGACCAATGTCGTCTTGAAGCCTGCCGCGAACGTCATCGACGTTTCCTATGTCGATGGGCCGTTTCGCTATCTCGACAATCGCTGGCGGTTTGAGCCGGTATCCGGCAGCGGATCGGCCGTCCATTTTTTCATCGACTACGAGTTCAAGAGCCGGATCTTGGGCGCTATGATGGGCGCGATGTTCGACCGCGCCTTTCGGATGTTCGCCGAAGCCTTCGAAAACCGCGCCGACGAAATCTATTCCGGCGCGTCAGCTTAAAGCGGAGATCCCCATGACGAGTGCGGTGCGCACCGCATCCGAGCGGATTTGGTCGCGGCCATTGTCTTCGAACTGGCGCTTTTCGACGCGGGTCGGCTGATCCTTTACGGCGATCGCGAACCAGACGAGGCCGACCGGCTTTTCCTCGCTGCCGCCGTCCGGTCCGGCGATGCCCGTCACCGCAAGAGCGATGCCGGCGCGCGAGCGCTTCAACGCCCCCTCAGCCATTTCATGTGCCGTCTCCGCCGAAACGGCACCGTGAGTTTTGATCGTTATCGCGTCGACGCCGAGCATCTCCTGCTTCGCTTCATTGGAATAGGTGACGAAGCCGCAGTCGACCATTTTCGATGACCCAGGAATATCGGTCAAAAGCGAGACGATCAGGCCGCCGGTGCAAGATTCGGCCGTGGTCGCCAAGATGCCCTTCCGCTTGCAGGCTTCGAGAAAATCTTGAGCCAGTTCAGGCAGCACACTCATGATCATTCGGGAATCACTCCTGGATAGGCGACCGTTGCAGTGGCGATCGCGGCGATGCCTTCTCCCCGGCCGATAAAACCGAGTTTCTCGTTCGTCGTCGCCTTGATCGAAATCCGGTCAGTCGAAATTTTCAGCATCGTCGCAAGCGTCGTCGTCATGGCAGTCCTGAACGGGCCGATGCGCGGGGCTTCGCAGATCAAGGTGATGTCCGCATTGGCGATGCGACCCTGGCGGGCGCGTACGATACGGACGGCTTCTTCCACAAAGACATGCGAGGCCACGCCTTTCCATTGCGCGTCGGACGGCGGGAAATGGGTTCCGATATCTCCCGCGCCGCATGTAGCAAGTAGCGCGTCCGTCAGCGCATGCAAGCCGACATCCGCATCTGAATGACCGGATAGTTTCTTGTCGAAAGGAATTGCCACACCGCAGAGGGTGACCCCATCGCCCGGCTCGAACGAATGGACGTCATAGCCATTGCCGGTACGGATATCGGGAAACATGGCGCGCTCACTCCTCAATTTCTGGTCGGCATTTGCAATGTCGCGCGCCCAGGTGAGTTTGATGTTGTCCGGAGAGCCTTCGACCAATCGCACGGGAATGCCTGCCCATTCGGCGATTGCGGAATCGTCGGTAAAATCCATTCGTTCCTGCGCCGCTGCTTTCGCATGAGCCTCATGGAAGGCTGGAAACGGAAATCCTTGCGGCGTTTGCGCGCCGTGTAGCCCCGCGCGGGGGATCGTGCGGGAAACACGGCCATCCCGATCGGCTTCCTTCAGCGTATCGGTCACGGCAAGCGAGGGAAGGCTGCCGCAGGTCCCGTCGACGCCGCCGACGACTCGCGTGATCAACGCCGCATCGACAAATGGCCGGACACCGTCATGAACGAGAACGGCATCGGGTCGGTGTGGGGCAAGCGCCTGGAGCGCGCTCCAGGTGGAAGCTTGACGGGTTGAGCCGCCGGCAACGACCAGCACGCGATCCGCCAGGTCCCCGACGACGTTGCGGAACAGGCTTTCATCGTCGCTGTGTATCGCAACCGCGACCAGATCGATTTGGGGGTGGCCGACAAAGGCGGACAAGGTGTGGCGCAGGATCGCCTCTCCTCCAATCATACGGAATTGCTTCGGCCCCTCATGCGCGTCGCCGGCGCGCTCACCACGCCCGGCCGCAACGATGATCGCGGCATTTACCTGTTCGCCCATTCTCGGCTCCATGCTGACCGGGCACACTTAGCAGCGCCAGCCAGAAATTCCAGATTCCGATTGCCACTAGTGTTGAACGTGGTTATTCGGTGGGCGCCAACTTGAAGTGCCGGATTCTTGTGCATGAGCGATCTTAACAGCCTGGCACAGCCGCTATTCGTGGGCGACGTCCGCCTGCCTAATCGCGTGTTTCTGGCCCCGCTTTCCGGTGTGACCGACGCGCCGATGCGCCGGCGCGCCTTGCGCCACGGGGCAGGCCTCGTTGTTTCGGAAATGGTGGCCAGCGGCGAGCTTGCGCGCGGCAGTTCGGAGTCACGACGTCGGATCGAACGACCGGACGTTGAGACGCATATGGTCCAATTGGCCGGCCGTGACGCCTATTGGATGGCCGAAGGCGCGCGGATCGCGGCAGGCGAGGGCGCCGATATCATCGACATCAATATGGGCTGCCCGGCGAAGAAGGTGACTGGCGGATATTGCGGATCGGCGCTGATGCGCGAGCCTGATCATGCGCTTTCGCTGATCGAAGCCGTGGCTCGCGCCGCCGCCGTCCCGGTGACCGTCAAGATGCGGCTTGGCTGGGATGCCGAGAACATGAACGCGCCGCAAATTGCAGCCCGTGCCGTCGATTCTGGGGTCCGGATGATCACGGTCCACGGACGCACGCGGCAACAGTTTTACAAGGGCGAGGCCGATTGGGCCGCCGTTCGCGCCGTGCGGGAAGCAATACCCGTTCCTCTTGTCGTCAACGGTGACATTGTCGATGCTGTGACGGCAAGACGGGCCCTGTCGCTCTCCGGCGCTGACGCCGTCATGATCGGCCGCGGCCACTATGGTGCACCATGGCTGGCAGGCCGGATTGTCGAAGCCGCCGGCGGCGATCCTGCTCGCTGCGTTCCGGCGGCAGGTGATCTCGCTGACTATGTCATAGCCCATTACGAGGACATGCTGTCGCTCTACGGTGTCA
The DNA here is from genome assembly GCA_964511105.1 of uncultured Mesorhizobium sp. Taxonomy (GTDB): domain Bacteria; phylum Pseudomonadota; class Alphaproteobacteria; order Rhizobiales; family Rhizobiaceae; genus Aliihoeflea. Next base: position 3,337 of record CAZEEC010000019.1, on the reverse strand, counting down.
CCAAGGGTGCGCGTCATGCCCGCAAGCATCTCGGCTGGTATGTCGACCGTCATGCGCCGGGAACTGAACCGACATTGCGCAGCGCCATGATGAATGGAGACGATCCGGCGGACATCGCTGCTCTGTTGCGCGAGGTCTTTTGCTCGGATCACATGGCTGCCGCTGCATGAATCCCGATCCTTCCGACCAGGCGATCCCGCTCCTCAACGCTATCGGACAGCCGATCATCATGGTCGACGAGGCTGGGCGGATCACATTTGCCAATGCGGATGCCGAGCAGTTCTTCGGCTCGAGCGCCGCCATGCTGGCGCGCAACCCGGTTCAATATTTCGTGCCTTTGACAAGTCCGCTGATCACGCTGATCAATCAGGTCCGCGAGCGCCGCGCGCCGTACAAGGAATACCGCGTCGACATCTCGTCGCCCCGTTTGGGCCCGGACCGGCTTGTCGATTTACATGCGTCGCCGGTATCGGAAATTCCCGGCGCGGTCGTCGTGATATTTCAGGAACGCTCGATGGCCGACAAGATCGACCGCCAGATGACGCATCGCGGCGCGGCCCGGTCGGTCACCGGATTGGCAACGATGCTGGCCCACGAGATCAAGAATCCCCTCTCGGGCATTCGCGGAGCCGCGCAACTGCTTGAAACAGTTGTCGGTGATGAAGATCGGCCCCTTGCGCGTCTCATCCGGGACGAGACGGATCGTATCGTTGCGCTGGTCGATCGGATGGAGATTTTTTCCGACGAGCGGCCGCTGGAGCGTCGTCCGGTCAACATCCATGTCGTGCTCGACCACGTCAAAGCGATCGCACGGAACGGCTTTGCGAGCCGGATCAAGTTCGTCGAGAACTACGATCCCTCTCTCCCGCCTGTCTTTGCGAACCGGGACCAGCTGATCCAGGTCTTTCTCAACCTCGTGAAGAACGCGGCCGAAGTGCTCGGCAACCGCGCCTCCGGCGAGATTACCCTTTCAACGGCATTCCGGCCGGGCATGCGGATCGCGGTCCCGGGCACAGCGAACCGGATTTCGCTGCCGCTCGAATTCTCCATTCACGACAACGGTCCGGGCGTTCCGGAAGACATCAAGTCGATTCTTTTCGACCCTTTCATTTCGACCAAGCCGAACGGATCGGGCCTCGGACTGGCTTTGGTCGCCAAGATCGTTGGCGAGCATGGCGGCGTGATCGAATATGATTCAACCAGCCGTAGCACCACGTTCCGTGTCTTGATGCCCGCCTGGACCGTTCCCATGGATAGCGGCGATCGCGCCATTCAGGAGCAACCGGCATGAGCCTGCGCGGCAATATTCTCATCGCTGACGACGATGCGGCCATCCGCACGGTTCTCAACCAGGCGCTTTCGCGCGCCGGCCATGAAGTGCGGGTGACGTCCAATGCCTCGACGCTGTGGCGCTGGATCGCAGCCGGCGATGGCGATCTCGTCATAACCGATGTCGTCATGCCCGACGAAAATGCCTTCGACATGCTCCCGCGGATCAAAAAGGCGCGGCCCGACCTGCCGGTGGTCGTGATGAGCGCGCAAAACACGTTCATGACTGCGATCCGCGCGTCGGAAGCGGGAGCGTACGATTATCTTCCGAAGCCGTTCGATCTGACCGAGCTTTTGCAGATCGTCGGCCGCGGGCTGTCCGAACCGAAGCGACCCAAGAACAAGCTCCGCGACGAGGAGCCGCCGGAATCGATGCCGTTGATCGGCCGCTCGGCAGCAATGCAGGACATCTACCGCATGCTCGCGCGGATGATGCAGACGGACCTGACGGTGATGATTTCGGGCGAATCGGGCACTGGCAAGGAACTGGTAGCCCGCGCGCTGCACGAACATGGCCGCCGGCGAGACGGTCCGTTCGTCGCGCTCAACATGGCCGCCATCCCGCGCGACCTGATCGAATCCGAACTCTTTGGCCATGAGAAGGGTGCGTTCACGGGCGCGCAAAGCCGTTCGTCGGGACGTTTCGAGCAGGCCGAGGGGGGCACGCTTTTCCTCGATGAGATCGGCGACATGCCGATGGAGGCCCAGACCCGGCTGTTGCGCGTCCTGCAGCAAGGTGAATATACGACGGTTGGTGGGCGCACGCCGATCCGCACGGATGTGCGCATCGTAGCGGCGACCAACAAGGATCTGCGCACGCAGATCCATCAGGGTCTCTTTCGCGAGGATTTGTTCTACCGGCTGAATGTCGTGCCATTGCGGCTGCCGCCTCTTCGCGAGCGCAGCGAGGATGTGCCCGATCTCGTTCGGCATTTCTTCAGGCTGGGCGAGGGAGAGGGCTTGCCGACCAAGCGCATTGCTCAGGACGGCATCGATTTGATGAAACGCTATTCCTGGCCGGGAAATGTGCGTGAGCTTGAAAACTTTGTGCGTCGGCTCGCTGCGCTTTATCCACAGGACGAGATCAGCGCCGAGACCGTCGAGTCGGAACTTCAGATGACGCAGATGCCGGACACGGCGAGCGTCGCTCCGGCCACCGGGGATGTGACCGTATCGGAAGCCGTGGAACTGCATCTCCAGCACTACTTCGCCGGTTTTGGCGCGGAACTGCCGCCGCCTGGCCTTTATCACCGTGTCTTGGCTGAGGTCGAATACCCGCTCATTTTGGCCTCTATGACCGCGACGAACGGTAACCAGATCAAGGCGGCGGAACTTCTAGGCCTGAACCGCAACACCTTGCGCAAGAAGATCCGCGACCATGGGATCGATGTCTATCGACCTCAACGAGGCTGATCCCCCGTCGCGAGCTTATGCTGTTGTCAAAAATGTTGCACAATGGCCACAATGCGATGCATAGACTCATCGCTTGGCGGGCAAATTGGTACGATGACAATCCAGACTACCGCATCCGATGGCGTATTGATGGGAGCCGCCGGTCGCGCCAGTGACGGGCGGCGGCTCAGGCTCGTCCCGGGCATCGCCGCCGTTGTGTGCGCGCTGATCACGGCTGCGTTTTCTTTCGCGATTCTTCTGGGGCTGACGCCCGTCGCGCCCAACGCGTCGAACACGTTGATCCTGATCGGTGTCAATACGGGCTTCATCCTCCTTCTTCTGGCGCTGATCGGTTTCGAGGTCTACCGGATCTACCAGGCCAGGCGCCGCGGTAAGGCGGCGTCGCGGCTTCATGTCCGCATCGTCGCCATGTTCTCTTTGGCCGCCGCCATTCCCGCCATTCTCGTGGCGATCGTCGCTTCGGTCACGCTCGATCTCGGTCTTGATCGCTGGTTCGAATTGCGAACGCGTGCGATCGTTTCGTCGTCGCTGTCGATCGCGGAAGCCTATGTGCAGGAGAACGCGCGCAGCCTGCAGGGCACGACCCTGTCGATGG
>CAZEEC010000018.1:0-25924 GCA_964511105.1 uncultured Mesorhizobium sp. | reverse complement strand
CCCAGCGCTGCACGATCGAACCGCGCGGAATGGCCAATACGATGAGAAGCAGCCCGCAGATGATCGCCGAGGCGATCTCGCCGCCTGTCGCATCGACGAACAGCAGCGACAGGATAAGCACCGCCCCGAGGAGCACGTTCATCCAGCGCGCCGGCCTGCCCGTCTCGGCGAACGCGATGACGGAGAACGTCAGCGCCAGCGATCCGACGATGTGGTTCATGCCGGCCATTCCGGCGGTCGAGCCGAGTGTCAGCGGCGTGAACATCAGCCACAGCGCGACGAAGGCGGAAAGGACGAGCGTCCAGGTCGGCCGAAGACCACCGCCGACAAAGGCTTCCGATAGAACCTGTTTCGGCGTCCGCTCGAACAGGCGCGTCCGGCGCGGGGTCGGTTCGCCTTCATCCGTATCGCCGGTGAAGAAGATGCGGATCACGGGCTCGCCCTTCTTCCATTTGCGCCAAAGGAATTCCGAGGTCGCGACGAGTTCGTCGAGCGAATAGGGGATTTGCAGGAGCATCGCCGCCGCGCCGAGCAGGCACAGCGTGCAGAACGTGCCGATCACGATCGGCTGGATGATGATGAAGGTGATCGAGACGATGCCGAGCGGCACGATCAGGATGCCGAAGGCCATCGTGATCCACGGCATGGTGCGCCAGCGCTGCTGCGACCCGACCAGTCCGATGACAATCTCCAAAAGATAAACGGCCGCGCCCATGCCGGCATCGGGAATGGGGAAGGCCTCTGAAACGTTGGAGGTGACGACATCCTCGCTGCCGTTGAGCCCTTCGCGCGTGCCCGCGAAGAACGGATCCCAGGCGGCATCGATGTGGCCGAGCTGATAGGCGGCGAGATAGCGTGAGAAATACAGCCCGACAAATGCAAGCAGGATGATCGGCATACGCTGCAGATAACTTGACGGGTTGTAGCTCCAGCCCGGCGGCTTGTCCGGCCCGGTCATCTTCGCGATCGGGCTGACGCCAGGCTCGGGCCGGACGCACAGCGCGAGCATCATGACGATCGTGCCGACCAGCGTTCCGTTGAGATAGGCCGCCGCCGACGGCGTCCAGAAGACGAGCGGTGCAAACAGGATCCACAAGGCGACCGCGGCCGCGCCGAGCCTGACCATGGACAGCCGCCAGGAAAGCGACAACAGGCCGAGCCCGAACAAGAGGATGCCGGATACGATGTCGCTCCAGCCGAGCCAGGTGCCGGCATAGCCCATGGTGGCGGGAGAAAAGACCATCCAGCTTCCGAGCGCGGCAACGGCAAGATGCGCCCAAACAAAGCGTCCATGCTCGTCGCGGACGATCTCTTCGTGGCGCGCGCGCAGGTCCTCCGGGTTTTCGCCGCGCTTCTCCGCGGCCAGGATCCAGTCCGGCGGCGTGATGCGGTTTCCTTGGTACCAGCCGGCCGGATCGTCCTTCAGCTTGGCGACCATGGTCGCCAACGTGGTGCGGATCGAGTGGCGCGGTTCCCAGCCGAGCAGCGCCTTGGCGCGGGAGATGTCGAGCGCGTAATGGTCAGCCGCCATGTCGATCATGAACGGGCGGATGAACGGCTTTTCGCCCTTGTCGATATCGTCGGGGATGATCGGTTCGGCCTTGACCTCAGCAAAGGCGCCGATCTTGGCGATCGGCCCGGGAACCGAAAACGTCTCCCACTCTTCTTCACCGTGAATCAGCCGGCCGATCAGCGTTTGCAACTCGTCATAAGGCACCGCATCGGCTTCGCCCGCCAGGAGCACGCACTCTTCAGGCAGGTCGTTGCGCTTGTCGACGGCGGCGCGGAAGAGGCGCATCATGTCGTCGCGGTGAATGAAGGACTGCCCGGCCTTGACGTCGCCTGAGTAAAGATGCGCCTTCATGTCGCGCTCATAGATGCGCGCGATCTGCTGGGCGAGGGTGGGAACGGCGCTGTCCTCGTCGTAAAGCCCGGCCAGATGGAGAAGCAGGATCGGTGTCGTCCCACGCTCCTCGCGGATCACCTGCTCGGCCTCGGCCTTTGAGTTGGGATAAGCCCATTTCGGCGCGATCCGCGTCTCCTCGTCGACCACCTCGCCGGGTGCTCCCGCTTCGTGCACCAGCATGGTGCCGGAATAGATGAAGCGTTCGACGTGGGTGCCGCGGAGCGCGCGCAGGAGATGGCGCGTCCCGTCGATATTGACCTTTCTGTAGAGCGGATGCTCCTCGCCGGAAAAATCGAAATAGGCGGCCAGATGAATGACGGCAGCGAGCTTTCCACCGAATTCGGCCGTCACCTTGGCGATGGCGTCGCGCGTCGAGGCTTCGTCGGTCAGGTCGACCTCGAAAAGCGGGATCTCCGCCTTCTTGCCCTTCATGTCGAGGCCGACGACCTGATAGGCATCGGCCAGTTCACGCGTCAGCGCGCCGCCGAGATTGCCGGCAGCGCCAGTGACGAGAACGACGGGCTTGTGTTCAGCCGGCATGAATGCGCGTGTCCCCCATGACCATCCACTTCGTGAACGTCAGGAACGCGCGCCGGTTCCATGCATCTTCGCTTAAATGCCCCGGCGGGAAAATGCTCTACCCCGGCACCACCGCCGTCGCCTCGATCTCGACCAGGGCTTCATCCTCGATCAGGTCGGCGACCTGAACCATGGTCATGGCTGGAAAATTACGGCCGAGGACGTCGCGATAGGCCCCGCCGATGCCTTTGAGGTTGTCAAGATAGGCGCGCTTGTCGGTGATGTACCAGGTCATGCGAACCAGATGCTCTGGCCCCGCGCCAGCTTCGGCCAGTACCGCGACGATGTTCTGCAAGGTCTGCCGCGTCTGCCCGACCAGGTCCTTTTCCTCGAACACCTGGTCGCCGTTCCAGCCGATCTGGCCGCCGACATAAATGGTGCGGCCGCTCGCCGCGATGCCGTTCGCGTAGCCCGACGCCTTCTTCCAGTTCTCGGGATGCAAAATTTCGTTCGACCGTGCAGTCATGATCTTCGTCCTCGTTCTTGACCCGGCGCCACGCGCCGGCTGTCGGGCCCTCGGCCCTAAACCCCCAGATAACGGTCCTGGATCTCGGCGGTGAGGTCCTGCGGCTTTCCGCGCCACACCGATGCGCCCTTTTCCAAAATGACGCAGCGGTCGGCGGCCGGCAGAAGCTCGGAAAGGGTCTTGTCGACGACCAGGATCGACTGGCCCTCTTCCTTCAATTTGCGGATCACGGCCCAGATGTCGTGGCGGATGACGGGCGCCAGCCCCTCGGTCGCCTCGTCGAGGATCAACAGGTCGGGGTCGGTCATCAGCGCGCGCCCGATGGCTAGCATCTGCTGTTCGCCGCCCGAAAGCGTGCGCGCCGTCTGATCGCGCCGTTCGGATAGACGCGGGAAGAGCGCGTTGACGGAAGTGAGTGTCCAGCGGCCCTTGCGGGCGGCGGCGAGCAGGTTCTCCTCGACCGTCAGATTGGGGAAACAGCGCCGACCCTCGGGCACGAGCCCGAGCCCCAGTCGCGCGATACGGTGCGGCGCGCGGTTTTCGATGGCAGTTCCCTTGAAGCGGACGGCACCGGACCTTGCCGGCGTCAGCCCCATGATCGAGCGGATCGTGGTCGTCTTGCCCATGCCGTTGCGGCCCATGAGCGCCACGACCTCGCCTTCGGCAACATCGAGTTCCACACCGAAAAGCGCCTGGCTCGGACCGTAGAAGGTTTGGATGCCATCGACTTCAAGCAGCATGGCTCCCATCACTCGTCCCCCAGATAGGCGCGGCGCACTTCAGGATCGGCGCGGATCTCGTCGACCGTGCCGGTGGCGATGATGCGGCCATAGACCAGCACCGAGACGCGGTCGGCGAGCGCGAAGACCGCGTCCATGTCGTGCTCGATGAGCAGGATCGGTGCCTCGCGGCGCAATTCGCTCAAGAAACCGGTGAGCGCCTTTGAACCTTCCGGTCCCATGCCCGCCATCGGCTCGTCGAGCAGGAAGGCCTTCGACCCGAGCGCCAGCGCGATCGCGATTTCGAGCTGCCGGCGTTCGCCATGCGACAGTTCCGCCGCCGGAACTCCGGCGCGCTCGGCCAGCCCGACGCGGGCAAGGGCTGCCCGGGCCGGCTCGGTCAGCGACCGATCGCTCATCACCGGCCTGAAGAAGCGGAAGCTCGACCCCTGCACGGATTGCACCGCAAGCATGACGTTGCGCAGCGCCGAGAATTCGGGCGCCAGCGACGAGACCTGAAACGACCGCCCGAGCCCCAGCCGCGCTCGTGGCGCGACGCCGAGGCCATTGATGCGCTCGCCGCGAAAGACGATGTCGCCAGCGTCCGAGGCCAGCGTGCCGGCGATCTGGTGGATGAGCGTCGATTTGCCAGCCCCGTTCGGCCCGATCAGCGCGTGGATCTCGCCCGGATAAAGGTCGAACGAGACGTTCTCTGTCGCTCGCAGCGCGCCGAAGCTCTTGGACAGATTTCGGATCGTCAGCACGGGCTCAGCCATGACGCACCTTTCCGGCCAGCGCGCCGATCAGCCCGCCGCGCGCGAACAGCACGACGGCAAGGAGAGCAAGGCCCAGGAAGAGCTGCCAGCGATCCGTGATGCCGCCGAGGAGGAATTCGGCCATGACAAAGAGCATGGCCCCCGCGACCGGCCCGAACAGCCGCCCGACGCCGCCCAGAATGATCAGCACGATGAATTCGCCCGACATGTGCCACGACATCATCGACGGGCTGACGAAGCGGTTCAGATCGGCATAAAGCGCCCCGGCCAGCGCCGTGATCATGCCGGACAGCACGAAGGCGACGAGCCGGATGCGCAACGGCGCGATGCCGACCGAAGCGACGCGAACCTCGTTCTGGCGCGCCGCCTGCAAGGCCGCGCCGAAGCGTGACCGGCTGATCAGCGCAAACAACACCAGCACCACGATCAGCACGCCGTAGCACAGCAGGAAGAAGCTCATCGGCACCATGGTGTTGATGCCTGGAAACTGGTTGCGCACGAAGATCGACAGCCCGTCCTCGCCGCCATAGGCCGGCCAGGAGATCGCGAAGTAATAGCTCATCTGCGCGAAGGCGAGCGTGATCATGATGAAATAGACGCCCGAGGTGCGCAGGCTGATGACGCCGATCAAAAGCGCGAGCAAGCTCGCGGTGACGATCGCGACGAGCCAGATGACCAGCATTGAGTTGGTGCCGGAAAACCTGATCAGCCCTAGATCGAGCGGCATGCCGGAAAATGCGTGGCTTGCCAGGATGCCGGCCGCGTAGCCGCCGACGCCGAAAAATGCGGCATGGCCGAAGGAAACGAGCCCGCCGAGGCCCAAAGCAAGGTTCAGCCCGACCGCAGCGAGCGCCAGGATCGCCATGCGCGTTGCCAGCGTCACATAAAAGGGCGAGCCGATCTGCACGGCGACGAGCGGGATCGCCAGGAGCACAAGCGCCAGCGCTATATTGATCATTGTCTCGCGGCTCATGATCATCCTCTTGCAAACAGGCCCTGCGGGCGCACCGCGAGGATGATGGCCATGACGATGTAGATCAGCATGGAGGCGACGGCCGCGCCGGCGGTGGCCGCCTGCGATGTGCCCATGAAGAGCGCGAAGAGTTGCGGCATCAGGACACGGCCCATCGTGTCGATCAGGCCGACGAGAAGGGCACCCACCAGCGCGCCCTTGATCGAGCCAATGCCGCCGATGACGATCACCACGAAGGCGAGGATCAGCACCGGTTCGCCCATGCCGACCTGAACCGATTGCAGCGCGCCGACCATGGCACCGGCAAAGCCGGCAAGGGCGGCGCCGAGCGCGAAGACGATCGTGTAGAGCGTGCGGATATCGACGCCGAGCGCGCCGATCATCTCGCGGTCGCTCTCGCCGGCGCGGATGCGCATGCCGAGCCGGGTCTTGGAGATGAGGAGATAAAGCCCGATCGCGACCGCAATGCCGACGCCGATGATCGCCAGGCGGTAGAGCTGGTAGCGCGAGCCACCGGGCAGCGTCACGAAGCCGGCCAGTTGGTCGGGCACGTTCAAATAGAGCGGGACGGACCCGAACAGCCAGCGCGTGCCTTCCGAAAAGATCAGGATCAGCGCGAAGGTGGCGAGCACCTGGTCGAGATGGTCCTTGTCGTAAAGCCTGCGGATGACGAGGATTTCGACGATGGCGCCGACGGCGGCGGCCCCTGCGAGGCTGGCCGCGAGGCCGAGCCAGAACGATCCGGTCTGCGCCGCCACCCAGGCACAGACGAACGCGCCGACCATATAGAGCGACCCATGGGCGAGATTGATCAGCCCCATGACGCCGAAGATCAGCGTCAGGCCGGCAGCCATGAGAAACAGCATCACGCCGAGCTGCAGCCCGTTGAGCAATTGTTCGATGAAAAGGGCGCTGGACAAGTTCGTGTCGCTTACGGTTGGTATGGGACTTGGCCAAAGCACCCCCCTCTGTCCTGCCGGCTAGAGCGGGGTGCTTCGCCTTGCTCGAAGCCATCAGCAAGGCGCATTTGGTTTGGATCTACTGCGTGCACTGCTCCGCATAGGCGTCACCGTGATCGTCGAAGACCTTCTCAACCGTCGCGTTGGTCAGCACGCCGTCCACCTCGACCACTTCCATCATGTAGATGTCCTGGATGGGATGGCGGTTCGTGTTGAACGAGAAGTCGCCGCGCGGCGACACTATATCCGCTTCCATCAGTGCGGCCGCGAAGGCCTCCGCATCCTTGACGTCCGCCTTTTCGGCCGCCGACAGGATCAGTTGCGCCGCATCATAGGCCTGGACGGCATAGATCGACGGCAGGCGGCCATATTCTTCCTCGAAGGCAGCGGTGAAGGCCTGGGAAGCTTCGGTGTCGAAGTCCGGCGCCCACTGGCCGGAATTCCTGACGCCGAGAGCCGCTTCGCCGATCGCCGGCAGCACGTCCTGGGAGAACGAGAAGCCCGGGCCGGTGACCGGGATGTCGACGCCCGACTGCGCATATTGCTTCATGAAGGCGATGCCCATGCCGCCCGGCAGGAACATGAAGACGGCGTCGGCGCCCGAATCGCGGATCTGTGCGATCTCCGCCGCGTAATCGGTCTGGCCGACCTGCGTGTAGACCTCGTTGGTGATCTCGCCATCGAAATAGCGCTTGAAGCCAGTCAGCGAATCCTGGCCCGCCGGGTAGTTCGGGGCCATGATGAACATCTTTTCATACTGGTTGTTCGCGTATTCGCCCGCCGCCTCGTGCAGATTGTCGTTCTGGTAGGCGGCGTTGAAATAAAGCGGATGGCAATTGGCGCCGGCAAGGGCGGCCGGTGCCGCATTGGTGGAGACGTAGAACTTGCCCTGCGCGGTCGCCGACGGCACGACGGCCATGGCAAGGTTCGACCACACGATGCCGGTCAGGATGTCGACCTGGTCGGACTGGATCATCTTGTCGGCGATCTGGACGGCGAGCTCCGGCCTTTGACCGTCATCTTCGATGACGACTTCGATGTCGTCATTGGCCGCCTGGCTGATCGCCAGCATGAAGCCGTCGCGCGTGTCGATGCCAAGGCCCGCACCGCCGCCCGAAAGCGTCGTGATCATGCCGATCTTGATCGGCTCGGCCATGGCGAGGCCCGAGACCGAAAGCGAAAGCCCGAAAAGGCCTGCTGCGAGTATCTTCGTCATTTCTCTTCTCCCATTTCGTTTTGCAGTTCCACGTGCCGGCAGGCTTTTTCCGGCCTGTCCAGCCAACGTTCCTAAAGTTCCGTCCGTACCTTCCACAACTCGGGAAAGAGCACGACGTCCACCATCCGCCGCAGATAGCTGACGCCCGCCGTGCCGCCCGTGCCCCGCTTCAGCCCAATGATGCGTTCGACAGTCGTGACATGATTGAAGCGCCAGCGGCGAAAATAATCTTCGAAATCGACAAGCTTTTCAGCCAGCTCATAGAGCATCCACCGTTCTTCCGGCGCGTGATAGACCGCCTTCCAAGCATTCAGGACGGCGTCGCTTTCCACCCGCTTGTCGCGCCAGTCGGTGCGCATCGCCTCGTCTCCGATGTCGAAGCCGGAGCGGCCCAAGAGGCGGATCGCCTCGTCATAGAGGCTCGGCCGCGCAAGAATCTCTTCCAGCGGCCCGACGCGTTCTGCGGCATGGCTGTGCGGCTTCATCATGCCCAGATTGCGATTGCCGGCGAGATATTCGACGGCCCGGTACTGCCAGGACTGGAATCCCGACGACTGGCCGAGATCGCCGCGAAAGCGCGTATACTCGGACGGCGTCATGGTGCGCAGCACGTCCCATGCATTGTTCAACTGCTCGAAGATGCGCGCCACCCGCGTCAGCATCTTGAAGGCGGGGCGCAGGTCGTCGCGCGCGATCGCCTCCATGGCACCGCGGATCTCATGGATGGCGAGCTTCATCCACAGTTCCGACGTCTGGTGCTGGATGATGAAGAGAAGCTCGTCCGGCGATTTCGACAGCGGCGCCTGCGCGTTCAGGATCGTGTCGAGACGCAGATAGTCGCCATAGGCCATGCGCTTGGCGAAATCCGTCTCGGCACCGTCCGGGATCGCTTCATAGCCACTCATGTGACCTTGCTCCGCATCTGGTATTCCGGACTGTCCCAAAGCTTGCCCTGCATCACCGCCTCGACGATTTCGGCCGCCTTCACCACGTCCTCGACCGACAGATAAAGCGGCGTGAAGCCGAAGCGCATGATGTCGGGCGCCCGGAAATCGCCGATCACCTCGCGCGCGATCAAGGCCTGCATGGCGGCATAGCCTTCGGCAAAGCGGAACGATACCTGGCTCCCGCGCGATTGCGGGTCGCGCGGTGAGGCCAGTTCGAGATCGGGGCATCGCGCCTCGATCTCCGCGATGAAGCGCTCGGACAGTTCGATCGAGCGCGACCGCACGTCCGTCATCGCCACCCCGTCCCAGGCATCGAGCGCCGCATCGAGGGCGGCCAAAGCGATGATCGGGGGCGTGCCGACGCGCATCCGCTCGACGCCCTTGGCGGGCCGATAGTCGAGATCGAAGGCAAAGGGGCTTTCATGCCCGATCCAGCCTGAAAGGGCAGGGCGCACCTCGTCGGCGAGCCTCGGTGCGACATAGATGAAGGCCGGCGCGCCGGGGCCGCCATTCAGATATTTGTAGGTGCAGCCGACCGCGAAATCGGCATCCGCCGCCGCCAGGTCGACATCGATGGCGCCGGCCGAATGCGCGAGGTCCCATATGGCGAGCGCGCCGGCCTCATGCGCCCTTTGCGTTAGGTGCTTCATGTCGTGCAGGCGCCCGGTGCGGTAATCAACCTCGGTGATCAGGATCGCCGCGACATTCTCGTCGATCGCGTCCTCGACCGCTTCCGGCGCGACGATCTTCAACTGGTGACCCTTGTCGAGGGAGGTGAGCAAACCTTGCGCGATGTAAAGATCAGTCGGGAAATTGCCGTTGTCCGACAGCAGGATCTTGCGATCGGGCCTTAGCTCCAGGGCCGAAGCGAGCGCTTGGTAGACCTTGATCGACAGTGTGTCGCCCATGGTCACCGAACCGGCAGGCGCGCCGATCAGCCGGCCGATGCGATCGCCGACCCTGGCCGGCATGTCCATCCAGCCGGCCTCGTTCCACCCCTTGATGAGCAACGCGCCCCATTCGGCCTCGATCATCTTCGCCACCCGTGCCGGCACCGCTTTCGGTAGGGGCCCAAGCGAATTGCCGTCGAGATAGATCACTCCTTCTGGAATCTCGAACAATGCGCGGGTGCGGGCGAAGAGGGCGGTCATGCGGTTTCCCCCTCTTTCAGCCGGAACCGCTGGATCTTGCCGGTCTGCGTCTTCGGCAAGGCCGGGATGAACTTGATCGACCGCGGATATTTATATGGCGCGATGCTCGCCTTGACATGATCCTGCAGGAGCTTGACCGTCAATGCGTCGCCCGCCACGCCCTCGGCCAAAACCACATGCGCCTCGACGATCTGGCCGCGCGCTTCGTCGGCACAGCCGATGACGGCGCATTCGAGCACGCAAGAATGTGCGAGAAGGGCCGCCTCGACCTCCGGCCCGGCGATGTTGTATCCGGACGAGACGATCATGTCGTCGGAGCGCGCGGCGAAGTGGAAGCAGCCGTCCGCGTCCTGGCTGAAGCTGTCGCCGGTCAGGTTCCAGCCGTCCTTGACATAGTCGGCCTGGCGCGCATCGGCGAGGTAGCGGCATCCGGTCGGCCCGCGCACCGCCAGGCGGCCGATCTCGCCGCGCGGCAATGCGTTCATGTCCTCATCGACGATCTTCGCCTCGTAGCCGCTGACGGGCCGCCCGGTCGAGGCCGGCGCCATGTCTTCCAGTCGGTTCGTGATGAAGATGTGCAGCATCTCGGTCGCGCCGATGCCATCGAGGATCGGCTTGCCGGTCTTTTGCGTCCATTCCTCGAAAACCGGTGCCGGCAACGTTTCGCCCGCCGACACCGCGATCCTGAGCGAGGAAAGGTCGGCGCCTTCGTCCATCGCCTTCATCATCGCGCGATAGGCGGTCGGGGCCGTGAAGGAAATCGTCGCTTTGTACTTCTCGATGATCTCGACCATGTTGGGCGGTGAAGCATTCTCGAGCAGCGTCGCCGCCGCTCCGAAGCGCAGCGGGAAGACGGCAAGCCCGCCGAGCCCAAAGGTGAAGGCCAGGGGCGGTGAGCCGACGAAAACGTCGTCCGGCGTCACCTTCAGCACTTCTCTTGCATAGCCGTCCGCGATGATCAGGATGTCACGGTGGAAATGCATGGTGGCCTTAGGCACACCCGTCGTGCCTGACGTGAAGCCGAGCAGCGCCACATCGTCGCGGCCGGTCCTGACCGCCTCGAAGGTCACCGGCTTGTCGAGGGCGTCGCGGTCCAACTCGGCATCGTGGTTTGCGGTGCCGTCAAAGCCGACGACCTGCTTCAGGAAGGCGCTGTCCTTGGCGCAGGCCACCATGTCGTCCATCAGCCGCGTGTCGCACAGCGCAAGCTGGATCTCGGCCTTGTCGACGATCTTGGACAATTCGCCGGCGCGCAGCATCGGCATGGTGTTGACGACGACGGCTCCCGCCTTGGTCGCGGCCAGCCAGCAGGCGACCATGGCCGGATTGTTGGCCGAGCGGATCAGGACGCGATTGCCGGGCTTGACGCCGTAATTTTCGACAAGCGCATTGGCCAGCCGGTTGGTCCAGTCGGCGAGTTCCTTATAGGTGCGCCGGCGGCCATTGCCGATCAGCGCCGTGCGGTCGCCAAGGCCTTGCTCGACCAGACGGTCGGTCAGTTCGACGCCGGCATTGATGAAATCGGGGTACTCGAAGCCGTCAAGCAGGAAATCGGGCCACTGATCCTGCGGCGGAAGATTGTCGCGCGCGAAGGTGTCGGTGTGTGCGGAGGGGCCGAGGGCAACGCCACCTGACGCAAGACTGCGCTGGTTCATGATGATGCTCCCATTGTCTGCCGCGCGATCACGATCTTCTGGACGTCCGAGGCGCCCTCATAGATGCGCAGCGCGCGGATTTCACGATAGAGGCTCTCGACGATGTGCCCCTTGCGCACCCCATCCCCGCCATGAATCTGCACGGCCTTGTCGATCACCTCCTGAGCTTTGTCGGTGGCGAAGAGCTTCGCCATCGCCGCCTCGCGAGTGACGCGCGGCGCGCCGGAATCCTTGGTCCAGGCCGCGCGGTAGATCAAGAGCGCGGCCGCATCGACGTCGAGCGCCATGTCGGCGATGTGGCCCTGCACCATCTGCAGATCGAAAAGCGGCGCGCCGAAGAGCTGCCTCGACCCCGCCCTTGAGATCGTCTCGTCGAGCGCGCGGCGCGCGAAGCCCAGCGCCGCCGCGCCGACCGTCGAGCGGAACACGTCGAGGACCGACATGGCGATCTTGAAGCCGTCGCCGGCCTTGCCGATCAGGGCGGAGACGGGCACACGCACATCGTCGAAGGACAGCCGCGCCAGGGGATGAGGGGCGATCACGTCGAGCCGTTCGGCGACGTTCAGCCCCGGCGTGTCGGCGGGAACGATGAAGGCGGAGATTCCCCGAGCGCCCGGCGCCTCGCCGGTGCGGGCAAAGACGGTATAGATGTCGGCGATGCCGCCATTGGAGATCCACGTCTTCTCGCCGGACAGCACGTAATCGTTGCCATCACGCGTGGCGGTCATCTCCATGTTGGCGACATCGGAGCCCGACCGCGGCTCGGTCAGCGCGAAGGCCGACAGAGCTTCGCCGGCGCGCGTCTTGTCGAGCCATTGCTGCTGTTCGGACGTGCCGAACAGGCTGATCGCGCCGGTCCCCAGACCCTGCATGGCGAACGCGAAATCGGCGAGCCCGTCGTGGCGGGCCAGCGTCTCGCGCGTGATGCACAAGGTGCGCACGTCGAGCGGTCCGGGATTCGCCGGGTCGACGGCCGAAGGCTTCAGGAAGCCGGCCGCTCCGAGTTTCGCTACCAATTCCTTGCAAGCGCGGTCGACATCGGAATGGTCGACGGGGAGGTTTGCCGTGCACCACTCTTCCAGGCGCTTCGCATGCGCGCGGTGGCAATCTTCGAAAAACGGCCAGTCGAGGAAGGAGCGGTCAGGCATCAATTCCCCTCGAAGGCCGGACGTTCTTTGCCCACGAATGCATGGTAGGCGCGGGAGAAATCCTCCGTCTGCATGCAGATGGCCTGTGCTTGCGCTTCCGCCTCGATCGCCTGTTCAAGGCTCATCGACCATTCCTGGTTCAATTGCGTCTTGGTGATCCCGTGCGCGAAGCTCGGACCGGCGGCGATCGCCTGCGCGATCTTCATCGCCTCGGCCTCGAGCGCATCGGCCGAAACAAGACGATTGTAATAGCCCCAGCGTTCCCCTTCCTCGGCGCTCATCGAGCGGCCCGTATAGAGAAGTTCAGCCGCCCGGCCCTGGCCGATGATCCGGGGCAGCATCGCGCAGGCGCCCATATCGCAGCCGGCAAGGCCGACGCGCGTGAACAGGAAGGCGGTCTTTGCCTCCGGCGTTGCCAATCGCAGATCCGACGCCATGGTGATGATCGCGCCGGCTCCCACCGCCACCCCGTCGACTGCCGAGATGATCGGCTTGCCGCAATTCAGCATCGCCTTGACGAAATCGCCGGTCATGCGCGTGAAGGCGAGCAGGCCCTTCATGTCCATTGCGACCAGCGGTCCGATGATGTCGTGGACATCACCGCCCGAGCAGAAATTACCGCCATTGGGCAGGAACACGACGGCGTTCACATCCTCAGCGTAAACGAGATCGCGGAACGTGTCGCGCAGTTCCGCGTAAGATTCAAAGGTCAGCGGATTCTTGCGCTCCGGCCGGTCGAGCTGGATGACGGCGACGCTGCCTTCCATGCGCCAGAGGAAATTCTTCGGCTTCAGCTCTGCCATTTTGGTCAATGCTCGTCCTCCCAATTGCTGCTGAAGGCGCGCAGCGCCGCCGACAGCCTCTCGGCGTCGGCCAGCGTCACGTCACCCAGAAATTCTTCGATCCATGTCTCGTGCGCGCCGGCCATTTCCGTGAAGCGGCGTTTGCCCGCCTCGGTCAACCGCACGATCGATGCCCGCCGGTCGCCTTCCCGGCTGGCGCGGGCGACGAATCCGTCAACCACGAGACGCTCAACAATGCCGGTGACATTGCCGTTCGACACCAGCAGGAAGCGCGACAGGTCGCTCATCAGCATGCCGTCTGGCGCACGGTAAAGCGCGGCCATCACGTCGAAGCGCGGCAGCGTCGAACCGAACTCGGTCTTGAGCCGTTCCCGCAGCTCGCCCTCGATCAGGCGCGAGACGCGCAACAGGCGGATCCAAAGCCGCAGCCGTTCCTTGTTGGCGGTCGGGCGCTCGAGCGTGCTGAGCGGCGCGCTCACCATGTCTCGCCTCCCGCGATCGAGATCGACTGGCCAGTGACGGAGCGCGCCCCGTCGCCGACGAGCCACATCAGTGCCGCAACGACCTCGTCGACCTCGATGATCCGCCCTTGCGGATTGTCGCGGGACAGCTGCGCGCGCGCATCGGCTTCCGAACGGCCGGTCTTTTCCATGATATTGGCGAGCGTTTGCACGAGCATCGGCGTCTCGACATAGCCGGGGCAAAGCGCGTTCACCGTGACGCCGCTTCGCGCCAGTTCGGCGGCGAGCGCTCGCATCAGCCCGATGACCCCGTGCTTGGCGGCGACATACGCCGAAACATAAGGCGCGCCTTTTAGACCGGCGATCGACGAGATGAAGACGATGCGTCCGCGTCCAGCCTTCTTCATCGGCTCGATCGCAGGGCGCACGGTCAAGAACGCCCCGGTCAAATTGAGGTCGAGCATGCGCTGCCACAGGTCGAGGCCGGTGCGATGCGCCGGCGCGCTTTCGCCCTTGCCGGCATTGGCGACGACGATGTCGAAGGTGGCACGTCTTGACTGCGCCTCTTCGTAAAGGGAGGCAACCGATGCCTCGTCTGTCACGTCGGCGACGATCGGATGAAGGCGTGGATGTTCCGCGGCTGTCTCCTGCAGCATCTCGCCGCGCCGGCCGCAGATCGTCACCTCATGCCCCGCTTCTGCGAGCGCCAGCGCGATCGCCTTGCCGACGCCGGACCCGCCACCCGTGACGAGCGCGTGGGTCATCAAACTTTCCCCGTCATCTGTTCTTGCGCGCGCTCGGCCAGCCGATAGAGCTGGTCGCGGCCGGGCAGATAGGGGTCGGGCCATTTGACGTCGCGGTCGCCCAAGGCGGCGGCCGCATGCAATGTCCAGTAGGGATTGGCCAGATGCGGACGCGCCAGGCAGACCAGATCGGCGCGGCCCGCCATCAGGATCGAGTTGACATGGTCGGGCTCGAAGATGTTGCCGACGGCCATGGTCGCCATGCCGGTCTCGTTGCGGATACGGTCGGAAAAGGGCGTCTGGAACATGCGGCCATAGACCGGCTTCGCCCGCTTCGAAGTCTGGCCGGCCGACACGTCGCAAATGTCGACGCCCGCCGCCTGCAGGATCTTTGCGATCTCGACGGCTTCCTGCGGGGTGACGCCCTCGTCGCCCACCCAGTCATTGGCCGAGATCCGGACCGAGATCGGCTTGTCCTCCGACCACACCGCGCGCACCGCGTGGAAGACCTCCAGCGGATAACGCATCCGGTTTTCCAGGCTGCCGCCATACTCGTCCGTGCGCTTGTTGGTCAAAGGCGAGATGAAGGACGACAGGAGATAGCCATGCGCGAAATGCAGCTCGACCATGTCGAAGCCGCAGCGTTCGGCCATTTGCGTCGATGCCACGAACTGGTCTCGCACCATGTCCATCTCGGCGCGGTCCATCGCCTTGGGTACCTGGTTTTCGGGCGACCAGGCGACGGCAGAGGCGGCCAGCAGCGGCCAATTGCCCTCCTTCAAGGGCGCGTCCATTTCCTCCCAGCCAAGCTGCGTCGAGCCCTTGGCGCCGGAATGACCGATCTGCGCGCATATCTTCGCCTCGGTCTCCGCATGAACGAAATCGACAAGGCGCGTCCAGGCCGCCTCATGCTCGGGCCTGTAGAAGCCGGGGCAGCCCGGCGTGATCCGTCCTTCCGGCGAGACGCAGGTCATCTCGATATAGACGAGCCCGGCGCCGCCCTTGGCACGCTCGGCATAATGGATGAAGTGCCAGTCGGTAGGTGTACCGTCGACCGCCTTGTACTGCGCCATCGGCGAGACGACGATGCGGTTCTTCAGTTCCATGCCCCTAAGCTTGAACGGCGCCAGCATTGGCGGCTGGCTGCTGTTCGACCCGGCCTGGGCCTGGAACCAGCTTTCCGCGCTGCCTAGCCATTTTTCGTCGCGCAGCCGCAGATTTTCGTGGCTGATGCGCTGCGAGCGGGTCAAAAGCGAATAGTTGAACTGGACCGGATCGAGCCCGAGATAGCGCTCCACATCCTCGAACCATTCGAGCGAATTGCGTGCCGCCGATTGCAGCTTCAGCACTTCGGTGCGTCGCGCATCCTCATATTTCTCGAACGCGCCGGCAAGCGTTGGCTCCGAATGGAGATAGTCGGCCATGGCAACGGCGCTTTCGAGCGCGAGCTTGGTTCCCGAGCCGATTGAAAAATGCGCGCTTGCCGCCGCGTCGCCCATCAGTGCCAGGTTTTGGAACGACCAGCGTTCGCAAAGGACGCGCGGGAAGTTGATCCAGGCCGAGCCGCGAATGTGGTTGGCGTTGGTCATCAGGGCATGGCCGCCGAGATGTTTCTTGAAGATCGCCTCGCAAACCGCGATCGACTCCTGCTGGCTCATCTGGCCGAAGCCGAACCTGTCCCATGTCTCCTGGGTGCATTCGACGATGAAGGTCGCCGTGTCCGGATCGAACTGATAGGCATGCGCCCAGACCCAGCCATGCTCGGTCTTCTCGAAGATGAAGGTGAAGGCGTCGTCGAATTTCTGGTGCGTGCCAAGCCACACGAACTTGCATTTGCGCGTGTCGATGTCGGGCTGGAAATGATCGGCGAAGGCCGCGCGAGACCGCGAGTTCAAGCCGTCGGCCGCGATCACCAGATCATGGCTTTCCATCAGCGGCCGCGGATCGGGGATCTCCGTTTGGAACCGAATGTCGATGGCCAGTTCGCCCGCCCGCTCCTGCAAGAGCGTCAGCAGTTGCTTGCGTCCGATCCCGCAAAAGCCGTGGCCGGTGGACACGGTGCGCACGCCCTTGTGGATGACGGCGATGTCGTCCCAATAGGCGAAATGCTCGCGGATCGCGGCGGCGCTCTTGGGATCGTTTTCGGCCAGGTTGTCGAGCGTCTCGTCGGAGAGCACGACCCCCCAGCCGAATGTGTCGTCGGGCTTGTTGCGCTCGTAAACGGTGATATCGTGGGAGGCATCGCGCAGCTTCATGCTGATCGCGAAGTAGAGACCGGCCGGACCTCCACCGAGCACTGCAATCTTCATCGCGGCGCACCTCCCTTGTTTCTCCCACAACGAAAATCGCACCACGACGAACATATTTCAAGCATGAAATTTCAAGGTTGAAATGATAGGGTCATGCAAAGCCAAGGAGGCAGCGGCGAATGCTTTTTCATCGGGTCAGGGATTGGGACGACGCCTACGCCAATGGCGCCAACATCGCCGGCGGCGAGAAG
The DNA here is from genome assembly GCA_964511105.1 of uncultured Mesorhizobium sp. Classification (GTDB taxonomy): domain Bacteria; phylum Pseudomonadota; class Alphaproteobacteria; order Rhizobiales; family Rhizobiaceae; genus Aliihoeflea. The sequence continues at coordinate 8,922 of CAZEEC010000018.1, read as the reverse complement.
TGGCCGGCCGCATGGGTGGGGCCGGCGGCAGAATTTCGCGAATTTCTTCAGGGTCGGGGCCGGGCGAAGCTCAAGCAAAGCTATGCGTCAGGTGCGCGCAATTCGTTCGACCTGTTCCTGCCGGAGGGTACGCCGCAAGGGCTGGTCGTGTTCATCCATGGCGGCTTCTGGCTGAAGCTCGATTGCAGCTATTTTTCGTATCTGGCGACCGGGCCGCTGGCGCACGGCCATGCGGTGGCGATGCCGTCCTACACGCTTTGCCCTGACATTCGCATCGGCGGCATCGTCGAGGAAGTGGCTGCGGCTATCGAGAAGGCGGGCTCGATGGTCGAGGGCCCGATCCGGCTGACCGGCCACTCGGCCGGCGGGCATCTAGCCACCCGCATGGTGGCCGGGAGGTCGCCGCTTTCCGCCGCCATACGCGCGCGCATCGTCCACACGGTCTCGATTTCGGGCGTGCACGATCTGCGCCCTTTGATGCGCACCGCGATGAACGAGCATTTGCAGATCGACGAGGCCGAGGCGATTGCCGAAAGCCCGGCGCTGTTGCGGCCGATCGAGGGCGCGCGCGCCACCTGCTGGGTGGGCGGCGCGGAACGGTCGGAGTTTCGCCGCCAGAACGCGCTTCTGGCCAATATGTGGACCGGTTTGGGAGCGGCAACCGCATCGGTCGAGGAACCCGACCGACATCATTTCGACGTGATCGACGGCCTTGCCGATCCCGATCACGTGTTGACGCGAACCTTGTTGACAGGCTGAGCGCTTGCGCCAAGTCTTGTACCCGCCAACCTGAAGGAAATCCGATGCGACCCGTTTTCGTTCAACTGCGCTGCATCCCCGGGCAGACCTACGAGGTCGCCGATGAACTTTACAAGCGCGAAATCGCTTCCGAACTTTATTCTACGAGCGGCGACTACGATCTGCTGCTCAAGGTCTATATCGACGAGACGAAGACCGACATCGGCAAGTTCGTCTCCGAAAACATCGCCAGCGTACCGGGCATCGTGCGCTCGCTGACCACGCTAACCTTCAAGGCGTTCTAGAAACTGGCTAAAAGAAAAGCCGCCGTGGGGAGGGGGATCCACGGCGGCTCTGCGAAACGATGCGGCAGCCCGGAGAGGGGGATGAGGCTACCGCATGCAATGTCCGGTTAGGCGGGGGACGAGCCTTCGTCCGGACTTCGGCTTTACGCTGCCGATAAGCGGTATCTGAGCGAGCGAACGTGGCAATTCAAGGGCGCGAACATTACATCTGCGTAAGGTGAACGCGTTCGCCGTCTTGGCGAGCGCCCTGCGGCTTTGCGATGGACAGGCCGAAGCTGAAACGCTACCTGATCGGCATGAAAAATGGCGATCATCTCTTCCTTGTTGATGGCTCCGGCTACATCTTTCGCGCTTACCACGCGCTCCCTCCTTTGACGCGCAAATCGGACGGGCTGCCGGTCGGCGCGGTGGCCGGCTTCTGCAACATGCTGTGGAAGCTGATGTGTGATGCCCGCAACACCGATGTCGGAGTGCCGCCGACGCATTTCGCGGTCATCTTCGACTATTCCTCGAAGACGTTCCGCAACGCGCTTTATGACAAGTACAAGGCCAACCGGACAGCGCCGCCAGACGATCTCATCCCGCAATTCGGTCTGATCCGCCAGGCGACGCGCGCCTTCGATGTGCCCTGCATCGAGATGGAGGGCTTCGAGGCCGACGATCTGATCGCGACCTATGCGAGGCTTGCGTGCGAGGCTGGCGGCGACACGACGATCATCTCCTCCGACAAGGATCTGATGCAGCTCGTCGGGCCGACGGTGTCGATGTACGACCCGATGAAGGACCGCGAGATCAACGTTCGCGAGGTCATCGAAAAATTCGGGGTGCCGCCTGAAAAGATGATCGACCTGCAGGCCTTGATCGGCGATTCGGTCGACAATGTACCAGGCGTTCCCGGCATCGGGCCGAAGACTGCGGCGCAGCTTCTCGAAGAGTTCGGCGACTTGGAGACGCTGTTGTCGCGGGCGTCGGAGATCAAGCAGACCAAGCGCCGCGAGAATCTTATCGCGCATGCCGAGATGGCGCGGCTGTCGCGCCAGCTTGTTCGCCTTCGCGACGATGTCGCCGTTCCCGATCCCCTCGACGCGCTGGTGCTTCAGCCGCCGAACGGACCGAAGCTGATCGGCTTCCTGAAGGCGCTGGAATTTTCTTCGCTGACGCGCCGGGTCGCCGAGGCGACCGGCACCGAGGCATCCGAGATCGAAGTCATGCATGTCGAGGTCGAGGCCGGCCAGAACGCGCACGGCCCCGACCTCGACGTGCCCGAACCGGGCGCGCAAGCAGCCGATGAGGAGGGCGAGGTCGCGCCCGATCGCGATCCGCATGCACCTTCGACACCGCTCGATCTCGCCAAGGCACGCGCCGATGCCGCCATCGCGGGCGCGATCGACCGGGCGGCCTATGACACGATCCGCGATCTGGCGGCGCTTCAAGACTGGCTGGCGCAGGCGCTCGAAAGCGGCCGCATGGCGATCGACATCCTGACTGACTCCGAGGATCCGATGCGCGGCCGGATCACGGGAATTGCAGTCGCCGTCGCGCCCGGGCAGGCCGCCTATGTGCCGCTCACGCACCAGTCGCGTACCGAGGATTTGTTGGGCGGCGGCGTGGTGGAAGGTCAGATTGGCGTCGATGAGGCGCTCGCCGCTCTAACGCCCTTCCTGATTGACCGTGCAATTATGAAGGTGGGCCACGAACTCAAGGCCGATCTGGTCGTTTTGACGCGCCACGGCCTCGACCTGGAGCCGTTCGACGACGTTCTTTTGATGTCCTATGTCGTCGATGCCGGCACCGGCGCGCACAGCCTCGACGCTCTGTCCGAGCGTTGGCTCGGCCATGTGGCGCTTTCGATCAAGGATATCTGCGGATCGGGCCGGACCGCGATCTCATTTCCCGAGACGGATATCGAGCGAGCCACCGCCTATGCGGCTGAAAGAGCCGACCTGGCGCTGCGGCTTTGGGACGTCTTGAAGCCCCGCCTGACTGCCAAGGGCCTCGACGTCGTATATCATCGGCTCGAGCGGCCGCTCGTCCCTGTGTTGGCGCGCATGGAAGCGCGCGGCATTTCGGTGGACCGGCAGGTCCTGTCGCGCATTTCGGGAGAACTGGCGCAAAAGGCGGCCGCTCTTGAGGATGAGATTTACGAAAAAGCGGGCGAGCGCTTCACCATTGGCTCCCCTAAGCAGTTGGGCGACATCCTGTTCGGGCGCATGGGCCTGCCCGGCGGCTCCAAGACAAAGACGGGTCAGTGGTCGACCACTGCGCAGGTGCTGGAGGAACTGGCTGCCGAGGGTCACGAATTGCCGCGCCGGATCGTCGACTGGCGCCAGATCACCAAGCTCAAATCGACCTATACGGACGCGCTGCCGACCTATCTCCATCCCGAAACGGGCCGCGTGCACACATCATACGCTTTGGCGGCCACGACCACCGGGCGGTTGTCGTCTTCGGAGCCCAACCTGCAGAACATTCCGGTTCGCACGGCCGAGGGCCGACGCATCCGCGCCGCCTTCGTCGCTGAACCGGGGAAAGCTCTGATGTCGGCGGACTACAGCCAGATCGAGCTGCGCGTGCTGGCCCATGTCGCCGACATTCCACAATTGCACAAGGCTTTTGCCGACGGCACCGACATTCACGCGATGACGGCGTCGGAGATGTTCTCGGTCCCCGTCGAAGGCATGCCGGCCGAAGTGCGCCGCCGCGCCAAGGCGATCAATTTCGGCATCATCTACGGCATCTCGGCTTTCTGCCTTGCCAAAAAGTTGTCGATCCAGCGCGAGGAAGCCGGCCAGTATATCAAGCGCTATTTCGAGCGCTTTCCAGGCATCCGGGACTATATGGAAGCGACCAAGGCGTTCGCGCGCGAACATGGCTATGTCGCGACGATCTTCGGGCGGCGCATCCACTATCCGGAGATCGGCGCCTCCAACCCCTCAATCCGCGCCTTCAACGAGCGCGCGGCCATCAACGCGCCCATTCAAGGGTCGGCAGCCGACATCATCCGCCGCGCCATGGTGAAGATGGAGCCGGCGCTGGAGAGTGCGGGACTCGTTCGGACGCAGATGCTCTTGCAGGTGCATGACGAATTGATCTTCGAAGCGCCGGACGACGAGGTCGAGGCGGCCATTCCGGTCATTCGCGAAACTATGCAGCATGCCGCCATGCCGGCGCTCGCCATGAAAGTGCCCTTGCAGGTGGATGCGCGGGCGGCGGGCAACTGGGACGAGGCGCATTGAACAGCGCAAAGCGAGGATGAGATGTTGGCTGAATTTTTAGGCACGGCATGGGCACTTCCCGTCTTCGGGATGGCCTTCGGCATCGTGGGTCTGGCTTGGGCGCTTTATGCCTCCCGTCGCATGGACCAGAAGTACGGCAAGGACCGATAGCGAATTTGATATAGCGGCGGGAATGACGGAGCGCCTTGGTTGCGGCGCTTCTGAGGACGGATGGCTGATCTTCGAACGATCATTCACAATGAACGAACAAAGTTGACGGCAACGCTGCTCAATGGGCTCGCCATTGCGACTTTCGCGGTCGGCGGGCTGGCGCCGGGATTTACCGTTCTTTATGGAGACTGGTCTGTGACCTCGCCGCTCATTCATGGAATCAGCGTTTGTTTTATAGCTGTTGCCGCGTTACATTACTGGGCGAGGCGATCATTAAAAGGATCGCGGGAATGACTTGGTCAGAATTCCTTGTTTTCATGATGATCCCGTCCGGCGGCCTTGCTATCGGGTATTTCGCGATGCGGTTGTCGCAAAGGGAAACCGACCGTTTCGACGAGAAGCGCAAGAACATCGTTTCGTGATCTTGCACAAGGCCCGCCTTTGACTCTTTTCCCCAGCTTGAACCACGCGCCAGGCGGCGCGGTTCAAGGTTTGATCGCGGCCTACTCAATGACGCCGCAGGCATGGCGGGCGCCCGCATCACCCGACGGCTGGCTTTCGTAATCGTCGGCGCCGCCATGGACCATAAGCGCTCGGCCTAAGATGCCCGCCTCGCCTTCGTCCAGCGTCACCATCGAGTTGAAGACCTGCGCGCGCAACGTGCCTTCCGAATCCACATACTGGTTCGGCATGTCGCCGGCATGCGGACCGCCCTCGACGTGATAGCCATGCGGCGCGTCGGTCGGGTTGAAGTGGCCGCCGGCCGAATCATGGTCGGTTTCGGCATCGCACTCGCCGGTCTCGTGGACGTGAAACGCAACCCATTCGCCGGCGGGCAGGCCGGTGACATCCAGTTCGATCAAAACGCCTTCAGGCGTGCCCGTCAGAGTGGCGGTTCCGTTGGTCTCGCCTTCCATATTCACAAAACTTGCGCTCGCGGTGGTGGTTTCGGCCGCCGCGGGAGCCTCATCGGCGTTGTCCTGAGCGTGGGCTGCACCCATGACCAGCGCGATGGCCGCCGTTGCTGTCAAAAAGCGTTTCATCGGACTCTTCCTTTTGTCGTCATCCGGCTCGAAATCGGCAAGGCGCCAGATTGTTCCGGTTCACGTTCCCTTAAAGCGCCGCAATTAATCTGCACCGGCAACGCCATCAGGCGGGCACTTCAAATGAGCATCGGAATCCCCGAAAACCGGATTCCACTTTTGGTCGGATGCTCTAGCGGATTTCTGGGGCGATGGGCGACAAACGGATCGAGCCGATTTTTGACGCGGCATCGGATGAAGGCCCCGGCCTTTTCGTCAGCGAGGAGGATCGTGTCGTGGGGCAGCCGAAAAAGCGCGGATCGACCCGCAAGACCGCATCGCGCAGGGCGCAGCCGCGCGGTCGCAAAAGCTCCAGGCGTCGGCGTTCCGGCGGCGGCATTTTTGGGCTGTTGCGCAAGGCGACCTACTGGTCCTTCGTGCTTGCCATCTGGGGCGGCATCGCGGCCGCCGGCGTGCTCGTCTATTACGGCGCGCAGATGCCGTCCGCCTCGACCTGGGCGGTGCCCGACCGTCCGCCGAACGTCAAGATCATGGATGTCGAGGGCCGCCAAGTCGCCAATCGCGGCATGATGGGTGGCGAGTCGATCGGGCTGCATGAGATGTCGCCCTATATACCGCAGGCCGTCGTCGCCATCGAGGATCGGCGCTTTCATTCGCATTTCGGCATCGACCCGATCGGTCTTGCCCGCGCTTTTGTCGAAAACGTCGTTAATCGCCGCGTCGTCCAGGGCGGCTCGACGCTGACGCAGCAACTGGCCAAGAACCTGTTCCTGACCAATGAGCGGTCCTACGATCGCAAGATCAAGGAATTGCTGATGGCGGTCTGGCTGGAGCAGGAATATACCAAGGACCAGATCCTCGAGCTCTATTTGAACCGTGTTTATTTCGGCTCCGGCGCCTATGGCGTGGAGGCCGCCTCTCAGCGTTATTTCGGCAAGTCCGCGCGCGAAGTGACCTTGTCGGAATCCGCGCTTCTCGCCGGCCTCCTGGTCGCGCCCTCGCGCCTGTCGCCGGCGCGCGATCCGCAGGCGGCCGAGAACCGTTCCCGTCTCGTGCTTGCCGCCATGCGCGAGCAGGACATGATCGGCGACGGCGAGATGACGACCGCGATGAGCGCGCCGGCGGTACGCGCCGCCGCCTACTGGACGGGCTCGGAAAACTACGTCGCCGACCGCATCATGGCCGAATTGCCGGCCCTGATCGGTACCGACATCGCCAAGGACCTGATCGTCGAGGCGACGGTGGATCTCGACCTGCAGGCACTGGGCGAAAAGGCGATTCGCCAAATGGTCGACGAGAACAAGAGCGACCTCGCCGTCTCGCAAGGCGCGCTGGTGTCGATCGACAGCTCCGGCGCGGTTCGCGCCATGGTCGGCGGCTACGACTATGCCAACAGCCAGTTCGACCGCGCCTCCGAGGCGAGGCGCCAGCCCGGTTCTGCCTTCAAACCCTTCGTCTTCATGGCGGCGATGGAACAGGGCCTGTTTCCCGACACGATCCGCAACGACGCGCCGGTGACGATCGGCAAGTGGTCGCCGCAAAACTTCAACAACAAATACACCGGTCCTATGACGCTGGCCCAGGCGCTCGCCCGCTCGTCGAATTCGATTGCCGCGGTGCTCGCCCATGAGGTCGGCCCGTCGGCGGTTGTCGAGACGGCGTGGCGGATGGGCATCGAATCCGATCTGCAGCCCAATCTGTCGATCTCGCTGGGAACGTCGGAAGTCACCCCGCTGGAACTGACGGCCGCCTTCGTGCCGTTCGCGACCGGCGGCGTGCGCCCTGATCTCCATTTCATCACCCGCGTCGCGACCGTCGACGGCGAGGTGCTCTACCAACGCGCAGCCAGCACCGGAACCCAAGTCGCCCGGCCCGAGATCATCGGTATGATGAACTACATGATGGCCGAGGCGGTCGGCACCGGTACGGCCCGCAATGCCGATTTCGGCTGGCCCGCTGCTGGCAAGACGGGAACTAGCCAGAATTCGCGCGACGCCTGGTTTGTCGGCTATACGGCGGAGTTGATCACCGGCGTCTGGTTCGGCAATGATGACGGCAGCCCGATGAAGAACATCACCGGCGGCCAGTTGCCGGCGCGCGCCTGGAAGATCTTCATGGAGGATGCGCATAAGGGGCTTGCCGTCGCCAATCTGCCCGGCCGCTGGACGCCCGGCACGTTCGAGCGCATTGAGGACCTGCTCGCCCGCGAAGACGCTATCCCGCAGCACGCGGCATATCCGGGCGGCGACGCCGGCTCCATCCAGCCGCCGATGGATGTCGGAGCCGTCCAGGCGCAACGCTCCGGCCCTATCGGCTCGATCATGGACATCATCCTGGGCAACAATTAAAGCGCATCGAACACGCTTTGTTGCTCTCGCTTCCCGCCTGGAAACCTTCTAGATGAGTCGGGTTTTCTGAACCGGCGGAATGATGATGCGAAAGACACTGGTTTTGACCGGCGCCAGCCGGGGCATCGGCCATGCCACCGTCAAGCGCTTCTCGCGCGAGGGCTGGCGCGTCCTTACCTGTTCGCGCAATGAATTTGCCGAGGATTGTCCGTGGCCGGCGGGACCCGAGGACCATATCAGGATCGATCTCTCGGATCCCGAGGATGTCGGCTCGGCGGTGGCCGAGATCAGGCATCGCCTCGAGGAGACGGGCGGGGAGTTGCACGCGCTCGTCAACAATGCGGCGATTTCTCCCAAGCTCGACAAGGGCGGCCGGATGAATTCGATCGAGACGCCGATGCATGTCTGGCGCGACGTCTTCCAGGTGAATTTCTTCGCTCCGATCATGCTGGCCCGCAGCCTGTTCAAGGAGCTTGCCGCCGCAAAAGGCTCGATCGTCAACGTGACGTCGATCGTCGGCAGCCGGGTGCATCCTTTCGCCGGCACGGCCTATGCGACGTCGAAGGCGGCCCTGTCGTCGCTCTCGCGCGAAATGGCCGCCGACTTCGGACCGCACGGAATCCGCGTCAATTCGATCGCGCCCGGTGAGATCGACACCGCGATCCTGTCGCCGGGCACCGAAAAGATCGTCGAGACGATTCCGCTCAGACGCCTCGGATCGACATCGGAAGTGGCCGATACGATCTACTTCCTGTGCTCCGACCAGGCCTCTTACGTCACTGGCGCAGAGATCCACATCAATGGTGGCCAGCACGTTTAGTGCTGGTCATGCCCGGTTGAGAGCGCGCTTGATCGCTTCCGGACTTGCCGGGAACCTGTATTTCCGGTTCCTCAGCAGGAACGTGAATGACAAAACCGTTCGTGTTGCAGTCGCCGCGCGCCAACTCCATGGCTTCGCGCGCGCCCTGAAGCACTCTCGTTCCAGCCTTTTTCAATTTCGTACCCTCCATTCAACCCTAATGCGGCATTGAGCTCAGATGCGAAAGAAGTTCGGCCACATTGGCCGCGCCGCACTTCTTCAAGAGCCGCGCACGATAGGCCT
>CAZEEC010000017.1:0-28165 GCA_964511105.1 uncultured Mesorhizobium sp. | reverse complement strand
TGGTCCATGGCACCGTTTTAGCGCGAAGCGGCTGAACATCAAATGAACAACGCTCCGCGCGATTGCGCTCTCAGGCGATGCGCGTCGTTGCGGCAAGCCGGCCGAAAATCGCGATCAGGCCCGAAATCGCCGCCACCGCCTGCAGCACTGTTTCCGTCAGGGCCGCGCTTTCAGCGGCATCGACCGGCATGCCGAGCGCGGCAGCGCCGGCACTCGCCACCGTGATGATCGAAGCCCAGATCGTTCGCGACATGTACCAGGGTTTCTCGATATCCATCTGATTTCCTTTCTATTGTCATGGAAGGTGAAAAGTTCTGGAGGCGGCAAAGCCGGGACCGATTGCCTGGCTGACCTGCCGCACCTCCAGCGTGACTTCGGACAGGCCGGCCAGTGCCGCTGCGGGCACCGGCCAGAGCGGTTCGGCGAGTTCTGCCGATAGGACGATCCCGGTTCCATCAAGCAAGCGCGCCGCATAAAGTTCATCGGCCTCGCCAAGAGGGATGTCGGACGCCAGCCAGCTATCGGCGTCGATGCGGCCGCGCCGGATCCACGTGAAGGCGGCGCCGGCTTCCGTTCTGCGCATCCTCAGATGAACCGACGCCAGCGGCATCAGGGCCCGCAGCCCGCCCGCCATCGTGACGGACATGGCGTAGCGGTCGGAAAGATCGTAGCCGGCGGGCAAACAGCGCCAATTGAGCTCCCTTCCGATCTCGCTTGGCTGCAAGCCAGCCGCCACCACCGCCGAATCGAGCCGAACGAAGTGCGCACCTGCTGGAACACCCGTCTCAAGCACGTCTTCGGTACCCAATTGGCCGCGCAGCAGGTCGCAAAGCCGCCAGACGTCCGGTTCCGTCTCTTCGGCGGTGGCAAATTGCAGAACCTCCCCACGCCCGTCCGATCCTTGAATCACAGCGGCATTGGCGCCGTTCAGCAGATCGAGCCTGCTCACCGATTGCAGCGCGCCGGCAAAAAGCCTGACCCGCAAGCGCCCGTTCCGGTCGATCAGGCCGCTGCGGCCGGCCGGAGCGGCGTCGAGCAAGCGGCCCATGATCGCCGGGCGTTCGATCTGGGCGCGCGCCGAAAATCCCGCCTCCCCCGCCGACGCAACGACGACCTGCGCGCGCCACGGCCTCGCCGTCGCGGCCACCTTGAACTGCCTGTCCGGGCTGCCGCTATCGGGACCGATCGGAAGATCGAGCCAGACCGCGTTCGGCGGCCCAGGAATAGCCGGCGGTGCCACGGTCGGCGGCGGCGTCGGTCGCCAGTTGCTCGCCACGCGCTGGCGGATGCGGCGCGCTACCACCGTTGCGGTCAGTCCTTCCTCGACTGTTTCGGCGCTGTAGAGCCTGTCGCCGCGGCGCGCGGGAAAGCGCAGCACGTCGCCGGGCGCGACAGCCCCCGGTGCGACGGCGAATGTCAGCGTCTCGCGGCCGGCGCGATGCCGATCCAGCCATTGTCCGACCAGATCGGCCGCCTGCCCTTCCTCGATCATGCCGGGAAAGGCAAGCCGCGCGCGATGATCCGCACCTCGCGCATCAGCCTGCGCGCGGGCTTGCGCCGCCTGATAATCGCGCAGCGGATCGCGAAAGGCGAGTTCGACCTCGCTTGCGATCTGGTTCTCGGCGGCAATGGCCGTCTCGATCACGACGCCGCCATCGTCGACTAGATCGAAGAGATCGGTTGGCCTGCCCAGCACCTCCGGATCCTGGAAGGTGAGCACGCCCACCTGTTCGGAAATGACAATGCCGAACAGGTCGACGAGCGGCTGCAGCGCCGCACGCGCCGTTCCTGGCTCCTCGACCACATAGCCGGCGACGGTCTGGTGCAGCCTCGTCACATCGGGTTGGGGCAAGCCGTGGCGTTCGAAAACAGCCTCGATCAGCGCCCCCAGATCGACGCCGCTCGCCCGGCCGTTCAACCAATGGCCGAGCGACCAGTTGCCGCCATCCGCCCACACCGAGCCGAGCAAGGGAAAGGCCGGAAAGGGTCGCGCGTCCCATGCCCAGACATAGAGCCGATCCGGATCGACCATGCGGCCGCCCTCGATCTCCGCTGCAACCGGATTGCGCGCGTCCTCAAAGCGCGGATTCCCCGGCTGCCAGGCCGCATGGTGCGCTTCCAGATAGCGCGCCTGCACGACATCGCTGCGGGCGCCGGACGAGAAATAGGGCGCGGCGTTTTCCGAACTCTTCGGATCGGGAAAGACATTCGGCTGGTTCGGCGCCTTGTCGATCGCCGGACAACCGATCTCGGTCATCCAGATCGGCTTCGAGCGCGGCACCCAGGCTGTCGGCGCGGGCTGTTCCACGCCGCCGATCCGGTCGACATGCGGGTTGCTCCACCAGGACCGGATGTCCTTGTAGCGGAACACCCAATCCTTGCCGTAGGCGCCATCCGTGATCGGCGTCCGCGTCCGCGCGATGCGGTCTTCTAGCGACCCATAATAATAATCGTACCCCTCGCCGCGGTCGACGCCGGACAGGAGGCCGATCCGGTCGGAGGCTGACGCGAAGCCGTCCGGGTTCGCACCCGCCTCGTCGCTATCGCGCCAATCGGACAGCGGCATGTAATTGTCGATGCCGATCGCGTCGATCGCCGGATGCGCCCAAAGTGGATCGAGATGGAAAAAAACGTCGCCCGAACCATCGGCCGGCTGGTGACCGAAATATTCAGTCCAATCCGCGCCATAGCTGATCTTGGCTTGCGGCAGCATCTCCCGGACATCGCCGGCCAGAGCGCACAGCACCTCGACGAAAGGAAAGCGGTTTTCCTCATCGCGAAGCGTCGTCAGGCCGCGAAGCTCCGAGCCGAGCAGAAACGCATCGACGCCGCCCGCCGACCGGGCGAGCCGGGCATAGTGCAGGATGAGGCGGCGGTAGCCCCATTCATCCGGCCGAAGGCAAGCCGCTCCATCGGCCGTCGCGACGATGTCGCCTGGTCCCACCGATCCGGCAAAGGCATTGACGGCCGTCCGCGCCGCTTCCGTCTCGTCCGGGCTGCCGGCCGTCCCCAACGCCGGCATGCAGGTGATACGGCCGCGCCAGGGATAAGCGGCCTGCGCCGGGCCACCATAGGGATCGGGCAGGTCGTTGTCCGACGGCACATCCATCATGATGAACGGATAAAGCGTGACCTTCAGGCCGCGCCGGTTGATCTCGCCGATCGCGTCGATCACGGATTTGTCGCTGGGGGTGCCGCCATAGGCCGACGCCGATCCGATCCGCGAGACGATATAAGCCTCCTCGCGCGGCGTCCCCGACACGCTCCACGCTTCGGAAAACCCGCTCGGGTCGCCATGCGTGACGCCGGGCCGGATGCGGCAGAAGCCGGCCCGCAGATCGTCGCCGAACCATGTGATGACCAGCGCGACATGCTTCAGGTTCGGAAGCACCGCCTGCAATTCGTCGAGTGAAGCTTCGAGATCGCTGCCGGCATGAAGCACGTGCCGGTTGACGGCCTCCATCTCGCCGGGCACCCGCATGCGCGTGATCTCGGCTGGCGAAAGCCCGTATTCCGTCGAGCCGGGGATCAACGCCACGGCCCGCACATCCTTTTGATACGCGCCGACGGGGCGGATCACCTCGAACTGGAATTGCGGCAGCCGGTTGCCGAAATCGGCGACCGGAGAGCGGTCGAAGACGACATAGGCGGTGCCGCGATAGGCCGGTGCCTGCGTTTGCTTGGCGGCGATCAGCGGATCCGGCTCCTGCGCCTCCGCGCCGGTATGGATGCGGATGTTGAAGCGCTCCCGGTCGATCTCGCGCCCGTCGGCCCAGATGCGCCGCACGCTGGCGATCTCGCCTTCGCACAGCGCGAAGGCCGCATTGGCGAAATAGCTGTAGGTGGTGGTTTTCGCCCCGCCCTTGCCGCCCTGCCGCTCGGCGCGGCTTTCTTCCTCGAAGCGGGTCGCCCAGATCAGGTTGCCGCCGATCCTCGCCGTACCGTAGACCTGTGCCAGCGGCACGCCTTCTTCGGCCTGAAACGGGCGCATACCCGCCAGCCGCGGCCCTTCGAAATGCTGCGTGCTGTTGATAAGCGTCCGATCGATGAGGTAGCCACCGATCGCGCCGGCGGCCGACCCGAGCGCGGCGCCGAACGTGCCGAGATAGCCGCCGAGAAAGGACCCGGCAGCCTGCAGGACGATTGTCGCCATCGAAAATCCCCGATCAGGACGGAAACAGGAATGCGGCCGCGATGCGCGACCGCCAGGCCGGGACGAGCGGCGAGAGCGCCACTTCATGCCCCTCATAGGCGTGGATCATCATTTCGCCCTCAGCCATTATGCCCAGATGTTTGGCCGGCAGATGCCGGCGCCAGCGAAAGACGAGGAGATCGCCGGGTACGGCCTGCCCGATATCGATCTCGATCATGTGGCGGCGCGCCGCCGCGAGCAGCGGATCGTCGGACCGCGCCTCCGCCCAGTCCGGCGAATAGGCCGGCACCGCTTCAGGCTCGTCTCCATAAATCGCGCGCCAGATGCCGCGCAGCAGCCCGAGGCAATCGCAGCCGACGCCGCGCCGCGAGCCTTGGTGCCGATAGGGCGTTCCCAGCCATCGCCGCGCCTCCTCCAGAAGCTGCGCCCTTCTCATGGAACGATCGGGCGGCCGTCGAAGACGCCGTCCTCATGCACATAGCCGTAGGCGGCATCGTTGCCGGGCAGATGCGGAAAGCCTCTGAAGTTGACTGTGTTGGAGAACTTGTCGCGGCACGTCGCAAAGCTCTTGTCGCAGCCGGCCTCGATCGTAAAGACGGTGCCGGTAGTAAGATCGGCGCCTGCGTCGAGCGTCAGCACCACGCCCTCGGTGGCGCGGCGATGGCTTTTGACGCGACGTGTCAGCCCGCCGGCGATGAACCGTCCCTCACCGAACCAGCCATCGGCGAAGCCGTCGAGGCCCGACACCGCATAGACGTCCGGCCCGATACGCGACAGAATCGTTCCCGAATCCTGCATGCCGGGGCTGCCGAGGTCGAACCGGCAGCGCGCGTCGCCGAGCATCGCATCGCAATCGCGGCGAAGCCTGCGGCCGGCCGGACGATCGAGATTACGCGCCAGGCTTTCGAGCTCGGCGACCAGCAGGCCGTCCCGGCGGACGATCTTGGCGATCGCCGAGACGCGGATCGGTTCGGCTTCATCCGGCTTCATCCAGTCGACCCGGAAGGTCTCCACCTTGGCGCCGTCGAACAGGCCGGCATCGATCTCGGCCTCGCTCAATCTGGCCGACGAGATCGCACCTTCGACTTCCGCCGTATCGACTGCCAGCCCGAGCGAGGATTGCGCCTCGCTTTGCGAAAAGCCGGAATCCGGCTCGAAATCGGCCCCCCCGAACCGCAAGACTCGGTCATGGTCGGTGAAGCCAAGCACCGCGCCGTCGCGCTTGGTGACCCGCCAGCAAAAGCACAGCGTCGTTGCTATGTCACTCATGCGAACACCTCCACGATCGGAATGGTCGGGATCTGGCCAGCCTTGAACGTCGCCAGGCTGATCTCCAGCCGGTCGGTATCGAAACGGGCCGCGATGTCGAACAAGAACCCCGCGGTGACGAGAGCACCTTGTGCCGGCGCTTCGTTGAAGGTCACGATCCCCGTCAGCGCATCGATCGCGAATCGGTCTGCCGCCAGCGAATGACCGTCGACGGCAACAAGAACGGAGCCGGCAACCGGCAATTTGATCTCGCGGCGATAGCGGTCGTCGCCATGGCCGTAGAACTTGACGAGTTGAAAGTCCCGTCGGTCGCCGTCGCCTGAATCCAGTTCCTGATCGCTCGCCGCAATGTCGGCTCCCGGTGTCGAGGATGAGTGGTCGAACGGATCGCGAAAGCGGAACGCGTGGAGCGCGCCGCGCCGCGCCTCGAAGAAGGCGGTGATCTCGCTCAGCTCTTCGAGCGCCCGCACGCCGGTGCCCGCATCGAAACGGCGACGAGATCGGCTCTGGCGCAGATTGCGGCGTTCCTGGCCTGACGTCATTGTGACGATCTCGACCCGTCTTTCCGGGCCGCCGGTCGCGCCGAACGAAACGGACGGCGGAAACCGCACATTATGAAAACTGTCCATCATCGCCTCACATTGTCCGCGCGCCGCGCGCGGTCGCCCGCGCCAGCATGCCGGTGATCTGCGCCTCCGACTTGCGGAACGACTGCGCATCGGTCGCGGTGACGTTAAAGACGACATTGACGCCTTGGCCGCCGCCGCCGTTTGCCGCGACGCCCAGCCTGCCGTCGGCCGAGCGCTGCAGCGGCAGGATGGCCTCGGCGCCCGCCTCGCCCATAAGGCCTACCTGGCGCCCCATGGGAAACAGCGTCGGCCGCGTGACGACGCCGCCTTGCGCGAACGGCGCTACCGCGCCCGGAACGCCGCCCTTGGCGAAGGGAACGATGCCGCGCAATCCTGCAAAGGCGTTCGAGACGAGGCCACTCAACGGCTTCAGGCCCTGGCTCAGCGCCATGCCGGCGAGATTGAGGCCGATGCGCCGCAGCACGTCTTCGAGCGAACGGCCGCTGACGGCTGCCGCGCGCAAGCCGCTGCTCAACTGATCGCCGAAGCGCGCCGACAGCTTTTCGAGGTTACCAAGGGCCGCCGCGAAAGGCGTCGTGTCGGCATCGATCGACACCGTGAACTTGTCGTCCATCGGATTTTCTCCTCAGAGCATCGGATCGTTTCGATGCTCAACTAGAATGTTTGAGTGTCCTTGTGCGTCCGTAGGATGCACTCAAATGTCCGGAAACTGCGCCATCAGCTCGGCAAGGTCGGCGCGCGCCGGCGCAAGGCCGCGTTTCCGGTTCAAACCAGCGCACCAGGCGAATTCGCGTGGAGTCATCGCCCAAAGATCGGCCGGCATCAGCCGCAGCAGGCCGAGGCCGGCTTCAAGGACATCGTCCCACGGAAACCAGGCTGCCGGCACTGCTGCGGCGGTCAAGGGTTTGCGGGAAGCACCGCCTCCTCGCCGCCAAAGGTCGCGGTCAGGAGATCGGAGGCGATCGTGGCGAAGCCGGCCGCGCCGCCCGCGCACCGCATCGCCAGGACCTCGTCGTTGGTGATGGTGTTGCCCGCGCCGCGCAACCCCGCTCCGATGATCTTCGCCATGTCGGACGCAGACAGGCGTCCGGTCGAAAACCGCTCGACGAGCGCGCCAAGATCGCGAACCTCGAACGCGTTTTCAAGATCGGCGAGCGCACCGAGCGTCAAGCAAAGCCGCCACTCCCGACCGTCCAGTTCGGCCGCGATCTCGCCGCGGCGATGGTTCGCGCTCATGCTGTCCCCGCGAAGCTGACCGCCCCGGCCGATTCCAGCGCCGTCTCGAAGGTGACTTCGCCGTCATGATTGGCCGCATATTCCAGCGCGGTGATCTGGAATGGCCCCTCGACGACGCCGAAACTCGGGATCGCGAGCTGCCAGGTTGAGATCGCACCGTCGAAGAAGGTCTGTCGCAAGAGCGCGTCCGACGCCTGATCCTTGAAGATGCCGCTGCCGCTGACGGCGGCCCGCTGCACGCCCGCCCCGGCCAGAAGCTCGCGCCAGCGGCCGGCAGAATCGGCATCGGTAACGTCGACCATCTCGGCGTTGAAGGCCAGGCGCTTGGTCCGCAAGCCCGCGATGGTGACGAATGCGCCCTGCCCGTTCGGATCGAGCTTGAGCAGCAAATCCTTGCCCTTCTGAGCAACCATGAAGGTCTCCAGGTTAATAACGTTTAGGAATATCTATGTCTTCAAGCGACCGGTTCAGTCACCGCGCGAAAGCGAATGAGGCCGTGATGGAGATCGTTGCGATCTTCGTAGCGGATCTCGCTATACCCCCAGGTCAGCCGCACCAGCACATGGCTTTGAAGGGTGAGCGATGACTCGTCGAGACACCGCCGTATCGCCTGCAGCATCGCGTGGCATTGCGACTGGCCGCGTTCCTTCGACCAGGCATGCAGCGTGACAAGATGCTCGCTGCCGCCTTCCGTATCGGTGGACCAGTCATAGACGCTGGTGCGCCCGAAGCTGAGGTAAGGAAATGTCGCATTGGCGGGCGCCCGGTCGTAAAGCCGCACGCCATCCATTACGGAAGCGAGTTCCGGATCGCCGGTCAAGGCGCCAAAGAGCGCTTTTTGGAGTTCAAGTGCCGCGCTTGTCATCTCCCCTCCCCTCAGCGCCTTCCGGCCCTTCGCCCTCGCGCGTCCTTGAGATGCGACGGTAGCCGGACTCAACGTCTTCGGCTACGCCATGCAAAAGCCCCTGCAGGCTACGGATCAGATCGTCGATGCTGATGCGAATGGATGCCTTCATGTGCCCGCCTCCCGCGCTTCGCAGACGAGGTAGCGGCGGCTCTCGTCAGGATCCGTGATGGTCTCGATCGCGAAGATCCGCTCGTTGCGGCGAAACCGCATGCGCCGGAAGATGTCGCTGCGGTGGCGGATGGTGATGCGGTGGGTGATGTCGGCGTGGCGCTGGTCGGCGCCATAGCGCACCCGTGCCCGCACCGGTTCGACATGGCCGAACACCGTTGCGACCTCCACCCATTGCCGGCTGACGCCGCCGGCGCCGTCTCCGGTTTCGATCGTATCCTCGACGATCAATTCGGCGCGCAGCCTTCCCGGATCGATGAACTCCATCATCACGCGATCCGCCTCCGCTTGAAGGGTGCGATCAGTCGGTCATAGCCGGCCGGGTAGGACACAGGTTGGCTGCCCGGCCCATAGACCCCGCGAAATTCGTACCAGTGCGCGACCAGAACGAGCATCGCGCGCTTCAGGAGATCGGGCACGTCCGTGCCTGCTTCGCCATGGCCAGCCAGATAATCGATCTCGATGCCGTTCAACGCCGCGGTGGGCATGATCGAGCTTGAAACCGCGACGCGCGCCGGACGCGACACGACATCGGCGGTATAAGCCGTCAAATCGGCCGGCAATCCTTCGCCATCGCCGTCAAACACGGTCACGGAGATGACTTCCCGCACCGGGTGAGGCGTCAGGTGCACGATTCCATCGCGCGGCAGCGCGTCGAGCACCTTGCGCCAGCTTTGGGAAATGAGCGCCAGCCCCGTCGCCGCCTCGACCTCTTCGCGCGCGGCGCGGATCAGGCCGGCTACCAGTTCGTCCTCGCTGTCATGCTGCAAGCGCAGATGGGCCTTCGCGTCAGCCAGCGTAACCGGCTCCGCCAACGGGCCGGCGGTTCGAAATGCGGTCATCGCACCCTCGCTTGTCCATGGAAACAAAAAGGCCCCGGCAATGTCTTGCCGAGGCCAGATCCGCGTACTCGCCAATCAGGCGGTGGCGAACTTCAACAGCTTGATCGCGTCGAAGTCCTGGATGCCGCCGCCGACGCGCTTGGTCACGTAGAACAGCACATAGGGCTTGGCCGAATAGGGATCGCGCAGCACCCGCACCCCGGCCCGATCGACGATGAGATAGCCGCGCGCGAAATCGCCGAAAGCGATCGGCGTCGCACCGGCGGCGATGTCCGGCATGTCCTCCGCCTCGACCACGGCAAAGCCCATCAGCATGGCTCGGCTGCCGGCCGTCGCCGGCGGCTGCCACAGATAGTTGCCGTCGGTATCCTTCAACTTGCGGATGACAGCCTGCGTGCGGCGGTTCATCACCCAACTCGCATTTTGGCGATAGCCGCTCTTCAGCGCATAAACGGTGTCGATCAGCACATCGGACGCATCGTCCTCCGGCAAACCGCCCGCGACGCCCGTCGCGACATGGCCGAGGCTGCCCCAGGTCCAGGCGCTTTCGGCGACGCTGCCATAGTCGAGAAAACCGCGCGGCTTGTTCACGCCGTCGCCGTTGACGAAGGCGCGTCCCTCCTGCTCGGCAAAGGCGGTTTCGACTTCCGCGGTGATCCAGGTGCCCAGATCCACGATCGAATCCTCCAGAAGCGTCGCCGTCGCGGCGGGCATGGCATAAAGCTCCATGGTCGCGAACTGCAGTTCCTGAAGCGTCGGTGTGCCGGTCTGCGGGCGCGCCGCAGTCTCGCCGACCCAGCCCACGGCCGGCCCGTCGACGGCGAAGGGCTTCTTCAAGACCGCGCCCGACACCTGGCGGACCGTTGCGATCGAACGAACCGGCGAAAGCTCGCGCAGCCTTGCTCCGATCGACGCCTCGATCTCGTCGGGCACGAGATAGCCGCCATCCTGGCCGGAACCGTACTGCATCGCCTTTTGCTCGAGGTCGCGCAGATTGCGCTCTTCGCCGGCCCGCACATAGCAGTCGAAGGCGTGACGATGGTCGAGCGCCATCGCCGCCGTCGGCCCGGTGCCAAGATGCGGGCGCGCCTGCTTCAGCGTCATCTCGTCGAGGACACGCTTTTGCTGATCGAGCGCGTGTGACAGACGTTCCACCTTGTCTGTGGCAAGCACGTCGGCGCTCATGCGCCTTTCGATCTGCGCGAGGCGGCTGTCATTGGCCTCACGGAAGGCGCCGAATGTCGTCATGAAGTCGTCGAAGGCATCCGTGATTTCGGTGCCGACTGCCTTGGTCTCGATGGAATGGGTCATCGACGGGTGGTCCTTTCGTTGAATGATTGACTCGCCCGGCGGATCTGTCGGGCTAACTGGTCTTCCATCGACGCGCCAACTGCCGCGCCCTTGGCAGCGGTGATCCGCGCGCCCTCTTGCATCGGAAAGGTGACGACCGAGATCTCCCACAGATCCACTTCGTGGATGCGCCGGATGCCGCTTCTCGGGTCCGTGCGGGCGCGCCCGGTCTTGAAGCCGATGGACAGCCCGTCGAGCGCACCGTCGCGGATCAGCGCGAGAACCTCGCGTGCGCGCGCCGATCCGGCCGAGAGCCGGCCGCGCACCTTGAGGCCGAACGCGTCTTCCTCAATCGCCATCCAGGTGCCGATCGGCTCGGCCGGATCGTGCTGGAAGAGCATGCGAATGCCGCTTGCCCCGCGCGCCGCCAGCGTTCTCCTGAAAGCACCGCGCAAGATGACGTCACGGCTCATATCGATCCGGTCGAACAGGCTGGCATAGCCTCCGAACAGGCCGTCATCTGAGATGCCGCCAATCGCCGTACCGATGAATTTGCGCTCCAGTCTCATAGGCGGGTCGATCATGGTGTGTCGCCCCGCCTGCCCTGGATGTCGGCGCGGTCGAAAAGCCGCATCACGAGACCGAGCGCCCACCAGGCGCTCAAGCTTGCCGCCGTCGCCCCCATCAGCATGACCTCGAAGGCGCCGAGCGCGCTGCCGACATCGAGTTCTGACGCGATCTTGAGCCCCGCCGCGCCGCCGAAGATGAGGCCGGCGACGGCGCCGACCGTGAACCGCAAGGCCGCTTCCCGGCGGCCGCGCGGCAGCATATAGGCGACCGAGATCGCCGACCCGGCAATGGCGCCGGCGATCTTGGCCAGCCACAGCCAGGCCGTTTCATGGGATGGATTCATCTCGGCCTCCTCGAGCCATAGCCGACCGCCTCGCGCTTTTCGTCGTCGGTCAGAAAATCCGCTTGGCTGACGCGCGCCCACAGGGCTTCGCGCTCGGCCGACAGGCCCTCGATCCGATCGGCGTCGTAGCCGAGCTTCAACCGTCGACCGAAACGCGGTTCGAGCCAGCCGCCAAGTTCTTGCGCGATGCGCTCGACCAGCGGCAGCACGGTCAGGCGATAGAAGGCGCGATTGGCCTCCTGATAATTGGCGAAGGTATTGTCGCCGGGCAGGCCGAGCATCATGGGCGGAACGCCGAAGGCGAGCGCGATGTCGCGGCTGGCCGCGTTCTTCGCCTCGATGAAATCCATGTCCCTCGGCGTCAGGCCCATCGCCTTCCAGTCGAGACCGCCTTCGAGCAGCAGCGGCCGTCCGGCCCGAACCGCGCCCGTATAGCCATCTTCGAGCTCCGCCTTCAGCCGTTCATATTGGTCGTCTGTCAGGTTGCCGCCGTCCTTCGGGGCATAGACGAGCGCGCCGGAGGGCCGCGCGGAATTGTCGAGCAGCGCCTTGTTCCAGCGCCCGGTCCCGTTGTGGACGTCGAGCGCCATCAGCGCGGCCTGCAGCGGCGGAAAGCCGTAATGGTCGTCGATCGGATGAAACAGCGCGAAATGATGCGCTCCACCGGTCTCGCTCAGGCCCAGAGCGATGCGCCGCGACGCGCTGCCGTGGCGTTCTTCCAACGCGACCGGCCAGCCCGCCCGGTCGGTGGCGATCTGCACGCGGTCGGGCCGCAGCAAATGCAATTCGCGTGCGCCCGTGGGCGTCTCGACCAGCTCGATATAGGCGTTGCCCGCCATCAGCAGATGGCCGTAGAGGCTTTCCAGAAAGCTTGGGCCGGACTGGCGCGGATTGGGCCGCGCGACGAGGTCGAGAAGCGGATGTTCGCTCAACTCCCGGCCGTCCTCGTAGAGCAGCCATGGAATGGTCGCCGCGGCCTGTGCGATCATCCGCACCGAGCGATGCACGACCGGATTGCGCATGAAGCCTTCGCGCGCCAGGGCCGTATAGTCGCTGCGCGTCCAGACCGCATCGCCATGAACGTGCAACGCGACGAAGCCGGGCGCCGCGAGCGCCGAGCGCATTTCCAGGCGTGCGCCATCATCCTCGGCGCGTCGCGCCCAGGGCCATTTCCATCCCATCGGCATGTCCTTTTAGATATTGCGGATTCGCGGCGCCTTGCCCCGATTCAACAGCAGCTCGTTCAGCGCCCAGACGAGCGCGTCGAGCCGGTCCGGCGAGCGCCCGTTGGACAGGCCATCCGGGCCGAAATCGCACATCTCGTCCTCGAGCTCGGGAAAGCGCCGGGCATGGACGACCTTGCCCTGGTGATAGAGCGCGGCCACCGGTTCGGCGCGCAGCCATTTGCCGCGCGAGGCCCGCACCGGCTTGATCGGCAGCGTCGCGTCGATTGCCGACAGCACCGCGCCGACCATGTCGCCGCCCTGATTGACTTCGGCCACCACGCAATCGGCCTGATGACGGTGATAGGCCTCGACGATCCGCGCCGCCCAATCCTGCGGCTTCAGCCCTTGCACCGTCGCATCCTCCAGAACAAGGGCCCGCTCATCCTCCAGGAGGCCGGCGACGATGATGCCGCAGGCGTCGGCGCTCTTGCCGGAGCCTGCCGGCGGATCGACGGCGACCACGATCCGCGTGAGTGCCGGTTCGCCGGCCAGACGCGCCGTCTCGATCTGCCCGCGTGACCACAGCGCGCCGTCGCGATCCTCGATCAGTTCGCCGTCCAGTTCCTGCCGCTCCAGCCGCGAACCGGCATAGCGCTTGCGGATCGCATCGATGAAGCCGGCCGCCAGATTGGCACTGTTGTCGAGCGTGCGAAGCCGCGTCACCGTCACGTCCGGATCGGCCATCAGCGCCTTGACCAGGGGCAGCGGCCGCGGCGTCGTCGTGATGATCTGCCCGGGCCGATCCCCCAGCCGCAGTCCGAATTGCAGCATGTCGAAACAGGCCTGCGGATGGCGCCATTTGGCAAGTTCGTCGCACCAGGCCGCATCGAATTGCGGGCCACGCAGGCTTTCGGGATCCTCTGAGGAGAATGCGTGGGCGACGGCGCCATTGTCCCAGACCAGCCGCCGGCGTCCCGCTTCGTAGCGCGGCCGGCTGCCGCGCGACTGCGCGATGATGCCGGACGGCCCCTCGATCATAACCTCGCGGACATCGCCCAACGTCTCGCCGATCAGCGCGATCCGCCGGTGCCGTCGCCCGTGGCTGAAGGGTGGCAGGCCGCGCACCAGCGCATTGACCCATTCGGTGCCGAGCCGCGTCTTTCCTGCACCGCGCCCACCCAGCACCAGCCAGGTCGGCTTAACGGCCTCCAGCGGATACTGCCCGCCATTGGCATGGCAGACCCATTCGCCTTGCGCCAGCGCTGCTTCACGCGCATTCAGATGGTGCTGCGCCCAGTTCTCCTGCATACTGTCGGGCGAGCGACCGGATCCTGTCGTCGATCCGCTGGAGAACGGCGGCAAGTTCGGCATCGTCTGTGATCTGATTGTCCCTGGCGTCCTCGTCGGTGCGCATGGTCTCACCGATCTTTTCGAGCGCCTTTACCATCGCCATGACGGCGTCGGCGCGCGCCCTGTTGAATCTCAGCCCCGCGCCGTCCTCGCTGGAGAGCGTCAGCCGTTCCAGTTCCGCGATCAGCCGGTCATATTGCGCGTCGATGCGCTTGCGCCTATCGGCCGAGGCGTCGGGGGTGATGCGCTGCCAGCCTTCCAGCTCGGCGCGCATCTGAACGATCCGTGGTGAGCGTCCTGCGATCGCTGCCAGGCTTTCGAGCGACACGTCGCCGCTCTCATGGACATACCGCATCGCGGCGAAAACGCTTTTGGCGTCCGCCATTAGTCCTCTTTCGTCCGGATTGTGGGATGATCGTCAGGCGGCGTCTCTGCCGCAGCCGCAATTACGCGACCATGCCTGAACCTTAACAGAGCGCCGTCACGCCGTCAAGAATATATTCCTATATTTGGAACGAATTCCGCCAGCCCCTAAGTGTGTCGTTCGAGCGACGCTTGACGGGCCATCGCTTCACGTTCCCGTGGCGGCCGCGCGCGCGCCCTTGTCGTCTGTGGCGTTTTGGGGAAGAGTTGAAAATCGCAGAACTGCAGCCTTTGGAGCATCCAGGCAATTGGCCAGGAGAATATTGAAATATCTGCTGGCACGTCCCGAGCCGGCCAAGCCCAAGCCCGGGCGGCTGCTCGCGCTCGACGCCTGGATCGATTCGAGCCTCTATGAAGCGGGCTTTCGCGCTCGCGAGCGCTGGGAAAACATCACCATCTTCTTCCGGCGCTTTAAGGTCACCGGCTGGCGGCGCGGCATCGTCGAATTGTCGAGCGAAGCCTTTACCCTTGGCACCGCCGGTTCGATCGTCATGCTGGCGCTGGCCATGCCGGCCTTCGAGGAAACGGCGCGCGACTGGCGCAGCCAGGGCGAATACGCGGTCACCTTCCTTGATCGTTACAGCAACGAAATCGGCCAGCGCGGCATCATTCAGCGCGATTCAGTGCCCGTCGACGAAATGCCCGATCACGTCATCAAGTCCGTGCTCGCCACCGAGGACCGACGCTTCTTCGAGCATTTCGGCATCGACGTCATCGGTCTAGGCCGCGCGCTGACACAGAACGTGCGCGCCAATTCGGTCGTTCAGGGCGGCTCGACCATCACCCAGCAGCTCGCGAAGAACCTCTTCTTGTCCAATGAGCGCTCGATGGAGCGCAAGATCAAGGAAGCCTTTCTGGCGCTGTGGCTCGAAGCCAACCTGTCGAAGAAGGAGATCCTGCAGCTTTATCTCGACCGCGCCTATATGGGCGGCGGCACCTTCGGCATCACAGCGGCCGCCGATTTTTACTTCGACAAGCACATCAACGACGTGACGCTCGCCGAGGCGGCGATGCTCGCCGGCCTCTTCAAGGCGCCCGGCAATTATGCGCCGCACATCAATCTTCCCGCCGCCCGCGGCCGTGCCAACGTCGTCTTGAACAATCTCGTCAACAGCAACATGATGTCGGAAGGCGAGGTTCTTGCCGCGCGCCTGCGCCCGGCCACAGCCGTTGACCGGGCCAATATCGACAGTCCGGATTATTTCCTCGACTGGGTCTTCGAGGAGGTCAAGAAAATCGCGCCGCGCAACGGGCCGCATGCGCTCGTCGCGCGCACCACGATCGACCTCGACATGCAGCGCGCGGCCGAGGAATCGTTGGAATTCCACCTGCGCCAGCATGGCTCGGAATATCGCGTCACGGAAGGCGCGATTGTCTTGATCGAAAGCAACGGCGCCGTGCGGGCCATGGTCGGCGGGCGTGATTACGGCCGCAGCCAGTTCAACCGAGCCACGCGCGCACTTCGCCAGACCGGCTCATCCTTCAAGACCTATGTCTACGCTGCGGCCATGGAAGCGGGTTTCACGCCGCAATCGGTCATCTCCGACGCGCCGATCAACTGGAACGGCTGGTCGCCGCAAAATTACTCGCGCGGCTTTTCTGGGCGCATGACGCTGAACGACGCCCTCGTACGCTCGATCAACACCGTCCCAGTGCGCCTTGCCCGCGAGCATCTGGGGACCGAGCCGGTCCGCGACATCGCCGTCGCAATGGGCGTCGAATCCGAAATCTCGACGCACAAGACGATGGTCCTCGGCACGTCGAGCCTGACGGTCATGGACCAGGCGACGGCCTATAACACGCTGGCCGCTGGCGGCATCGCCGGCACGCGCCACGGCATCGCCCAGCTTCTCACCCATGCCGGCGACATCGTCTATGATTTCGGCCGCGACGCGCCGGCGCCCGTGCCGGCCCTATCGCCGCAGGCGCTTTCATCGCTGAATTCGATCCTCGTCCAGATCCCGGAATGGGGCACGGCGCGTCGTGCGGCGCTGGAAGGCATCCGCTCGGCCGGGAAGACCGGCACCACCCAGGCCTACCGCGATGCCTGGTATGTCGGCTTCACCGGCAACTATACCGCCGCCGTGTGGATGGGCAATGACGACTATTCCACCACCAACAATATGACCGGCGGCTCTCTGCCGGCGATGACCTGGCAGCGCCTGATGGCCTACGCCCACCAGAACGTCGAGTTGAAGCCGATTCCCGGCATCGAAAAGCCGTTCGTCGAGGAAAAGCTGGTCGCCGAAGCCGACCCGGAAAATGCCGAGAACGGCAACGCAACCGATCAGGAGGAACGCCCTGCCCTTCTGTCGGCTCGCACGACCCGGATTCTGGTCGACATGTCGGACGCGTTTCGCCAGGCCCCGGTCGTGCACTTGCCGGACCGGCCCGAAACGCTCTCGGCGCTTTGAAGCTGGAGTATCCGTCTTGGTCGACCATGATGCTTTCGGCTGGAGCAACGGACCGAAAAGTGGAATCCGGTTTTCGGATGTTCCGATGCTCAACTAAAGTGTTAGAGCGTCCTTCGTGCGTCCCACGGGACGCACGGCGCTCTGAACGGTGCAAGGCCGGGCGGGCGAAGACATCGTCCTTTAAATTCTACCCTTCACAGCAGCCTCAGATCCCATGCTCAAATCGCTCTTCCTGATCTCGCTCGCGCTTGGCATCGCCATTGGCGGCGGGGCTGGCAGCGTTTGGCTGATGCTGGAGGAAGTCGAGGATTTCGGCGCGCTCGCCGTCGGCCAGTGGACCGTCAATCCGATCGAGGGCACGCCCGAAGCCGACCCATATGCCAAGGCCCGCTTTGCCCGCGAGGGCAAGCTCGCGCTGGGCGCGGCCGAGGGGGTGCAGTTCGTGACCGCGCGGGATACGGACGGTCAACTCCTGCGCGGCTCATGCGACTATATCGTCAGCGGCAGCTTGCCAACCGCCCGGTTCTGGACGCTTTACGCCGTCGAAGCCGATGCGTCGGCGCCGCCGCAACGTGCGCTACAGTCATTGGCGCTCCTGCGCCAATCCGGCGGCGCATTCGCCATTTCCCTGTCGCGCTATCCGGCGCCGGGCAACTGGCTGCGGATCGAAACCGCGGGCCCCTACCGGTTGGTCCTGTCGATCTACGACACGCCGACGGTCAGTTCCGCCGACCTGGCCGGGGTCACGCTGCCCAACATCGTGCGGGAGCGTTGTTATGGCTAGACTCTTTCGCGCGATCCTGATCGGTCTCGTCGGCGCCGGGATCGTCCACGGCGTGGTGCTCCTGCTCATTCCGCATGTCAGCGAAACCGACGTGTGGGCGCGGCTTGCAGCGCGCGCGCCGCTTTACGAGGTCGTCCGCATCGATCCGGTGGCGGGCGCGAACATGCTGCACCTGCCCGATCCCTTGTTCGAGGCCGCCGCCTGCCGCATCGATCTGACGGAAGGCATCGTCCATCTTCGTGCCGAAGGCGACGTCCCCTACTGGTCGATGTCGATTTTCGACCGGATGGGGCAGAACATCTTCTCCTTGAACGACCGCGCATCGGGCGAGGGAGCACTTGATCTCCTGGTTGCGACGCCGGCCCAGCTTTCTGGCCTGCGCAACAGCCAGGACGAGGATCTCGGCACCGCCGTCTTCGTCGAAACCTCGGTTCAGGAAGGCATCGTCGTCGTGCGCGCCTTCGTGCCCGACCCGACATTCGAGCCTGGTGTCGCGCGCTATCTCGCCGAACTGGACTGCAGCTTGCGCTGATAGTCTAGCGCCGCTGGTTCTTCTGCCGCCGGCGGCCACTGCCCTTTTCAATCGGGATGTCGACCAGCCGCTCATAGCGAACGCCTGGAAAGAAGATAATGGCCGCGCCACCCGGCGGTGCCGGTCGCGGCGATGCTGAAGTCTTCGGCCGAAGCCTGACAATTCTTGCCATGGTCGTTGCTCGCAAATCTGGCTTATGGAGCCCTACGCAACGCCTCCATATTCGATATGCCGCCGCCACGGTTAATAAGTCCATAACGCATTCGAGCTAAATTGAACGATGCGTGGCGTGATGTTCGAGTTCGGCGCCGCCGTGTTTGTCATCCGCAGATCGGGCGTCACCAGTGTCCAGCGTCGAGTTCCGGCCCTTTGCCGCAAGTTCCCAATCCACCAGGACCGATCGCCTCTTGCGCGCGGCCATCTCGGCCTTCTGCTCGATCCGGCGCCCCTCGCGTCAAGAAGTGGCGCAGATCGAGGATCTGGCGATGCCGCTCCTGGCCGATGCCTCACGCGAGACGTTGCGCTTCGTGGCCGCGGCCTTGTCCGAGTGCCTCAACCCACCCGCCGCTCTCATACGCACGCTTTGCGACCAGCCGGTCGACATATGCGCTGCCCTTCTCGTCCGCTCGAGCGCCTTGCGCGACATCGATCTTCTGGCGCTGATCGGCCGCCATGGGCTCGGCCATGCGCTTGCGATCGAGCGCCGCGCCAACCTCAACCCGCGCATCGCAAAGTTGATCGCCGCGTTGAAATCTAGCGCCAGCGGAGAAGGAAGCGGAGCTTCAACTCCCGTCTCGCTCGTGCCTGCCGCGCGTGACCGGCTGCGCGCGATGATGGTGCCCGAATCTGCTCGATCCCCTGCCCGCTGGCAGGAAGCGCCTTCGGCCTATCTGAAACTGCGCGCGGCAGCATTGACGGGCAATGCGACGGTCGTCCGCGCGACGCTGGTCAGTCTTCTTTCGATCGATGAGCATCATGCTGTCGGTCTCTTGTCCGGCCACGACCAGATTGAGCTTAAGCGAGGGCTGAAGAGCCTCGGCCTGTCGGCGGAGGAGGCCTATCTGGTGGTTAGCGCGATGCAGCCGCATCGCTTCGGCACCGCCGCTGCGATCCGGCAATTCATCGGCGACTATGCCGGTGCGCAACCTTGGCAGTCGGACGGCTTGGACGAGCCTCAGCACGGCACTCGCGGCACCTGATCGCCCTACAACAGTTCTTCGATGAGCTTGGGAGCGCCTTCGATCTCGATGACCCATAGATCCGGATCGAAGCGCCTTTCCTTTGCGAGCCGCGCCTCGATCGCCCCGGCATCGGCCCGTTCCAGAACGGCGGCGAACTTGCGATCCTCCGGACGCGCCTCCCCGTAACCGGATTGCGCCTGCGGCGCGTGCAGCGACGCCTCGCCCGTCCGCTCGCGCACGACGATGAAGATCGCTCCGGCTTCCGTTGCGCCCCGCTGGATGACCGCGCCGTAACCGCCCCCGGCGAACACCCGGCGCAAGAGGGCCGAGACCCAAAGATCCGTCGTCACGCGCATCATATGATCAATCGGTCAACCCGATTTCCTTCATCTTCGCATAGGTCGCGTCGTCTGGCGCGCCGGTTTCGGGCAAGCCGAACAGGCTCTGGAATTCCGTGATCGCCGAAACCGTCTGCGGCCCGATCCGGCCATCGAGGTCGATGCCCTGATTGCCGAAGGCTCGCAAGCCCGCCTGGATGCGCAGGACGCGCTCGTCGCCCGATGAGGGGGCCGACGCCGTCTGCATCTGATCGGTGGCTGCGCGCCCCGTCCGATCGGCGGCCTGTGCGCCCAGATGCGCTAAAAGGACGCCGTCGATGCCGCCATCGGACGCAAGGCCCAAACGCTCGCGATAGATCTGGACGGCCTGGTCTGTCTGCGGCCCGGTCAGCCCGTCGATCGCGCCTTGATAAAGTTTCAGTTCGGCCAGCACGCGCTGCACTTCGGCGACCACGGCCTTGCGCGCGTCGGGCGGCGTCAGCGACGGTGCAGCCGTCTCGGGCCCCGGCGCAACCAGATCCTCTGTCATCGGCTGTGGCCGAAGGACCTGCGCCGGCAGTTCGACCTGCTCTTGTGACGACGGCTGCGGCATGATCTCCAGCCGCGTCACGTCGATCGGTTCCATCGGTGCGCGCGGGGAGATCTGCCGGGTCTCGAAGAAGGCGCCCCTGTGATGGTGCGGCTGATACCACAGCGCGTTGGCGGCTACGAAGGCGAAGGTCACCGCAAAGGCCGTCACGCCGCCGACGCCGACGGGACGCTCGGCAACGGCCCGTCCCGTTGCCGCCAATCCCGCTGCCAGCAGACTTGGTCTCTGCTTGCGCTTACGCGATTTTGCGGAACGTGCCATGCGTATCTGGTCCATCTGTATTGGATATGGTGTCGAGCGCCGTGACAGGTGCGCTTCGGCCGACGGGAAAGTTCACTGTGACCGTCGTCCCCTCGCCTGGCGCGCTTTCGATCGACAGATCGCCATCGTGCAAGGCGACCAGCCCCTTGACCAGCGACAGTCCGAGCCCCGTCCCCTCGAACTTGCGCGTATAGTCGTTCTGCACCTGCGCGAAAGGCTTGCCGAGGCCGGCGAGGTCCTCGGATTTGATGCCGATGCCTGTATCCGTCACGGCGATCGACACCGCGTTCGCATAGCGCGCCGATGAAATGCTGATGTGCCCGCCTTGAGGCGTGAATTTGATCGCGTTCGACAGGAGATTGAGCAGGATCTGGTGAACGGCACGCTGGTCGGCGTTGACTTCGCCGATATCCTCCGACGCGATTACCTGCAACGTCAGTCCCTTGTCGGCTGCCTGCCCTTCAAGAAGGGACGCCGTCAGGTCGATGGCATCTTTCAGCGCGAACGGTTCGGGACGGATCGAATAGGCGCCCGCCTCGATCTTGGAAAGGTCGAGAATCGAGTTGACGACGGCCAGGAGATGGTTTCCCGCCTCGCCGATCAGCCCGACATATTCGGTCTGCTTGGGCGACAACGGCCCCGAGACTGCGTGATGCAGCAGCATGTCGGAAAAGCCGATGATGGCATTGAGCGGCGTGCGCAGTTCGTGGCTGACGGCGGCAAGGAAACGGCTCTTGGCGATCTCGACCGCCTGCGCCTGTTCGGCCGCCTCGTCGAGCGCCTGCCGCAGCTCCGCGGTCTCGCGCCCGTCCCTCAGGATCGCCGTCCAGTCGGCACCTATGCGCAACAGTTCCAGGCTGACATCGCGATAGTCGACCTGTCCCGCCTGTTCGCCCGGCACGCGCAACGTCACATGGACATGCTGCGGCTCTTGGGAACTGGACGACAGCGCGCACAGGATCTTGACCCGGTCGGTGACGCGCACCCGTTCCATGAAGGCGGCCCCAGTCAAAAGATCCGGCTCGATGCCGAGCATCCGCCACGCTTGGTCGGACACAGACATGACGTCGCCTTCGCGCGTCATCCGCAGGATCACGGCATCCAGCCGCTCTTCGAGCTTCATCTCCTCCGGCGCTTGCGCATCATGGTCGGCGATGAATTCCTTCAGGCGCATGGCCGCGAGGCTGAGATAGGCGAGGCTGGCGGCCGCGCCCGTGATCGCGGCGATTGCGCCCGGCTGGCCCTCCTGGACGAGAGCGGCGATAAAGATCGGCAGTGCGACGATCGCGCTTGCCGCCACGCCACGCCACGACCGCGATACGAAAGCCGTCTCGCCAACCATGGCGAGCGCGAGCAGCATCAGGAGCGGCGACGGAGCGCCGAGCCAGATTGCCATTGCCGCAGCGACAAACGCATGCGTGAGCCCGAGAAACGCAGCCACACGGAAATGCCGTCCGGTCGCGGCCAGAACGACATTGCTCAGCGACACGGCGAAAATGGCGGCCGCGACGGCGAGCGCCGTGTTCGCGCCGAAGCTGGCGAAGACAGCCGGACCTGCGACGGCAGAAAGGAAGAACGGCGCGGCCAATTGGGCGGCGATCAGCCGGGCCTGGCGGTCGCGCGCCGCCGGATCGGACAGGCGCGCGTGGACCAGCCGCTCGCAGGAGCCAAGGACTTGGCCCACCCAGTCGGGGGATCGGGTTCGGCTGGTTCTCAACGCAACGCACTCGCACACAGCCCGCTTCGCGCGGGTCGACATCGTTGCCCGCACCCTCGCACCCAGCATTTAAGGAAAGGATAAAGGGCGCGATTTTGGCGCCCCGCTCGAGCCGTTCAGCCTAGTTTGCGCAAAGCGACAGTCCAACCAGGTCGACGTCAAGGCGGCCCCTCCCGATCGCTACAATTTGAATCGAAACTGCCGAAAATTCTCGCTCAATCTTCAAGTCGGCTTTGTCACCTGCTGTGCTTTGATCGTTCCGAACGCCGACGAACGCATGACGAGGAAGAAGAATCATGATTGGATTTTTGTTCAAGAGTGCCTTCTGGCTGTCGGTCGCCCTTCTGTTCATTCCGCTGCCGCCTTCCAGCGAGGACGGCGCGGCGCAGGTCGGCGCCCTCGACGCCTTCTTCGCCGCCCGTGAAGCGGTGAGCGACATGTCCGAAATCTGCGCGCGCAAGCCTGATGTCTGCGAAGTGGGCGGCGCCCTCGTCGGGTCGATGGGCGCCAGGGCGCGAGAGGGCGCACGTCTTGCCTATGAAGCGCTCGGTGGCCATCTTGACGAGCCGGAGGCCCCAACCGTCCTCGCCGAACCCGCCGTCGACACGCCATCCTATGCCGATGCCATGATCACCGGCAGCGTGCCGATGGAAACCATCCAGGCCTTTTGAGGGTGACGGAGCACGCCTGCGGTCTTATATCGGCCTGATGAGCACAAGCATCGACCAGATATTCGACGACTTCGCCTTCCTGGACGCTTGGGAGGATCGGTATCGCTACATCATCGAATTGGGGTCGAACCTGCCGGATTATCCGGAAGAGGCGCGCGATGCCGCGCACAAGGTTCGCGGCTGCGTCAGTCAGGTTTGGCTGAACTCGACCGTCGGCGGCGGTTCCGATCCGACCATCTCTTACGACGGCGATTCGGATTCGCACATCGTCAAGGGCCTGGTGGCGATCGTTCTGGCCCTTTACTCGGGCCAGCGTGCCTCTTCGATCCTGGCGACCGACGCCGAAGCGGCGCTGCGGACGCTTGGTTTGGACGAGCACCTGACGCCGCAGCGCGCCAACGGCCTGCGCTCGATGATCAAGCGCATCCGGATGGAAGCCGCGACGCTCGTCGAAGAAAGCGCCGCGTCCTGAATTTCAGATCCGCGGACGATAGTCGGCCGTGCCCCAGTGGAGCACGCCCGGAGCCGTCTTGCGCGGCGGCGCGTAATGGCGGGCGAGCGCGCCGAGCGCCGTCTTTAGCATCAGCTTGGCGGAACGGCGCGGCCATATCCGCTCCATCTCGACCTGCTCCAGTCCTTTGAGGAAGCAGCATATGTCGACCAGCACGCCGGATAGCTCCGGCCCAACCGCTTCGATCGCGCGGTTGACGCGCCGCCGCGCGGCCAGCACCTCGTCCGACAGATCGGCTTTTCCATTGCCGCCGCTGCGTCTGCCGGCCGACACCGCTGCGTCCCAATTGACGCCGAGGCGCGGCGCGATCTGGCCGAACTCGTAATCCGCGCGAAGGCGCTCGCCGGCCTCGAACTCGGCAACCGACAGGAACGGCTTCTTGTCGCTGCCCCGGCGCTGCGCCAGCATCGCCAGCGGACTTTCCCGCAGATTGACCGTGACGATCTCCCGGCGTCCGGCAAGGTCGATCTGCCTTGTCTCGCGGTCTTGATGCCGGGCCTGCACCGGATCGCCATCCTCGCCGGCACGGGCGAGCCAAGACAGGCCGGCCTTGCTCAGCGATATCGCCGCCTCGTCGGTCAGCACCAGGCCGCGCCCGATGGCGTCATCCAGAACAGCACCCGGCACCGCGATCGTGCCACGCTCGCCGCCATTGAGGAGAACGGTCGAGCCGCGCCTGTCGATCAGGCAGGCCGGTCTGCCTTTCACCGCGAATTTCAGGAGGCGCGTCATGATCCGGTCCGTCATCGCCGCACCTATCGCGTCCGGATCAGAAGGCGCACCAGGCGCTCGATCTGGTCCATGATCTGATCGAATTCCGGCTCCTCGCGCCAGTCTTCGACCAGGCTGACTGCATGCTGCACCGTCGTCCGGTCGCGCATGAAGCCGCAGCCGACCTCCTTCATCGGGATTTGTAGCACGGTATGGGCTGCATACATTCCGACCTGCCGAACGCGGGCCACGGGCGCCGCCGAACGGGTCGGGTTGCGAATTTCCTTGCTTGCGACATTGAAGAACGCCGACACAATGTCGATGACCGCCTCGCATTCGCTCATCCACCGCTCACGCTTGTCCTTGGGCAGCGGATAGGGTGCCGGAGGATCGTCGTCTGCGCACCCTTCCACCTCGTCTTTCATTTCCGGAACCGCCACATCTACCTCCACGCTAGGAATAGATGCTTTTAGCCCGCCTTTGCGTGAATGAGAACAAATAACGAACATCAAAGATTCGTTGCCGTAACAACTCCTTGTTTGGTTTCAATTTTTTCTGATGTGGGTTCGAAATCCCCGCGGAATTTATCCGCTCCCTTCACGACCCTCGCATGATGCGGCAGTCATCAGGTGGAGACCGACATGGATCTAAGAAACGAGGCGCGCGAATACGCATCCCGCAAGCAAGCTCTGGCGCGGCACGCCGCGCAGCGGGTCGCTTTGCTCTGCAATTGCGGGATCGACGTCGATGGCCTTGCCGCCATCGACACGGCAAAGCGCGCGGCTTTCGTCCGCCGGCTAAGGCGGCTTCTGGAACGCGAGCGAATCCGCGGCGGCAATCGCCACTGGAGCTATGATCTCAACCGTCACATCGCGCTCAAGCAGGCGCTCGACGACTTGAGCGGCAGTCGCGACGGTGCCGGCAGCGGAACAAATCCGGCGCCCCGGCGGTAAGCGGCATCATGATGTATGTGATTAGCGCTGGCGCTTGCGTCCGAGGCCCATCTTCTTGGCCAGATCGGACCGCGCCGCCGCGTAGTTGGGGGCGACCATCGGATAATTCGCGTCAAGACCCCACTTTTCCCGATATTGCTCGGGCGTCAAGCCGAAATGGGTCATCAGATGGCGCTTCAGCGACTTGAACTTCTTGCCGTCCTCCAGGCAGATGATGTAATCGTCGTGGACGGACTTCTTCGGATTGACGGCAGGCTTCTGCCTGTCGACCGGCACGGCTTCGGCCGCACCTCCGGCCCGGCCGAGCGCATTGTGAACATCCGCGATCAAATTGGGAAGATCGCCGACCGGAACGGGATTGTTGCTGACATAGGCGGCGACTACATCGGCCGTCAGTTCGATCAGCATGTCACTATTTCTCTGCAAGTCTTCTGCCATGTCCATAATGGGCCCCGTTAATTCTGATTATCTCGCCGCCGATCGTCCCGACAGGCAGCTTTGTGGCGTCGATGGTGCGAGTTACCACCGTTCTACGGGCAAATGAAGTGAATGCGCAAGCAACTCAGTTAATGTGGTTCATTAAATCTGTTATGCCACGGCATGGGGCATGCTTTGCCGGTTGAAATCGGCAGCGATGGCGTCCCAAAGACTATGAAGGCACGAATACAGCGCGTTCGGAGTGGCCCGTACGACTACATGCGGCTTTTTGCTCCGCAACTTGGCGATCATTCATCCTGCCCCCCGTTTTGTCCCGGAAGACCTGCAGCCGCTCTATCGCCGATGACAATCACCGATTGCACGCCTACATTGCAGGCAGATCGAGAAGGAGCACGAGATGGAAAGAACCAGGCTCAAAGTTGAAAAATCGGATGCAGAATGGCGCGCGCAACTGACGCCGGAGCAGTTCCAGGTGACGCGCAATCACGGCACGGAACGCGCCTTTACCGGGCCCTATCTGGACAATAAGGAATCGGGTCTCTACCGCTGCGTCTGCTGCGATCGGCCGCTGTTCCGATCGGAGACCAAATACGAGTCGGGGTCCGGCTGGCCGAGCTTCACCGCTCCGGTCGAACCTGGCGCCGTCGCCCAGCATGTCGATCGGTCCTTCGCGATGACGCGCAACGAAATCCGCTGCGCCGATTGCGACGCCCATCTCGGCCACGTCTTCGAGGACGGCCCGGCACCGACCGGAATGCGCTACTGCATGAACGGCGTCGCATTGAATTTCGACAGCGACTGAGTTCATCCTGCCTGACGGGCGGCGCCGGAATCGCCGTGCCGCCCGTCGCCGTTTCGTCCCGCCAGAGATTTTTCCAGAGGTTTCATGACTGCCCCCATGCCTGCCGCGCCCGTCGCGGCCAAGCGCGATCGTTCGCACACCCATCACGGCGTCACGGTCGCCGATCCCTATCACTGGCTGCGGGCGGAAAACTGGCAGGATGTCTTCAAGGACCCGGCGGCGCTCGCTTCCGATATCCGCGCTCATCTGGAGGCTGAAAACGCCTATCAGGCGGCATGGATGGCCGACACGGAGGGTTTGCGCGCCACGCTCTTTGCCGAGATGAAGGGCCGCATCAAGGAAGAGGACTCATCCGTGCCGATGCCGGACGGCCCCTTCGCCTATGGCTCGTCCTTCAAGCTTGGCGGCGAGCAGCCCCGCTTCTTCCGCATCCCGCGCGACGGCGGCGAGGAACGCATGCTCCTCGACGGCGACGGGGAAGCCGAGGACAAGGCTTATTTCCGTCTCGGCGGCGTCGACCATTCGGGCGACCATGCACGGCTCGTCTGGTCCTATGACGACAAGGGGTCCGAATTCTACACACTCAAGATTCGCGACATCGAGAGCGGGGCGGACCTTCCCGATCTTCTGGCCGATACGGGCGGATCGGGCGAGTGGGACAGCCGCAACGAGGGCGTCTTTTACGCGGCGCTCGACGACAATCACCGCCCCTCGAAGATCTTCCACCACCGCCTCAGCGAGCCCCAGTCGGCCGACCGCCTGGTCTATGAGGAGCCTGATCCCGGCTTCTTCATGAATGTCGGTGGCACGCGCTCGAAGGACTGGATCTTCATCGCCATCAACGACCATGAGACGACCGAGTACCGGATCCTGCCGGCAGGCGATCCAACCGCCCAGCCGGTTGTCGTGGCCCCGCGCCAGACCGGCGTCGAGTACGAGATGGAGGAAGGCGGCGATGTCTTCTTCATCTTGACCAATGCCGGCGGCGCCAAGGATTTTCAGGTCATGACGGCACCGGTCGCCGATCCGCGGCCGGAAAACTGGACGGTACTCGTCCCGCATGAGCCAGGGCGCCTGATCCTTGCCATCATGGGCTTCAAGGACCACCTCGTCCGGCTCGAGCGCAAGGACGGTTTGCCGCGCATCGTGGTGCGGGAACGCTCATCCGGCGACGAGCACATGATCGCCTTCGACGAGGAGGCCTATTCGCTCGGCCTTGTCGGGTCGCTTGAATATGACACGGACATCATCCGCTTTTCCTATTCGTCGATGACCACGCCCTCGCAGCTCTTCGACTACGATATGCGCACGCGCGCGCGCACGCTGTTGAAGACGCAGGAAGTGCCCTCCGGCCACGATTCGGCCGATTACGTCACCCGCCGCCTGCTGGCGAAGGCCGAGGATGGCGAACTGGTGCCCGTCTCGCTCCTCCACCACAAGGACACGAAGCTCGACGGCTCCGCTCCCTGCCTTCTTTACGGCTACGGCGCCTACGGCATCACCATCCCCGCTTCGTTCAACACCAACTGCCTGTCACTGGTCGATCGCGGCTTCGTCTACGCCATCGCGCATATTCGCGGCGGCAAGGACAAGGGCTATGCGTGGTACGAACAGGGCCGCCGGGAGCACAAGGCGAACACATTTTCCGACTTCATCGCCGTGGCGCGCCACCTCGTCGCCGAGCGCTACACCGCGCATGACCGCATCGTCGCGCAAGGTGGCTCGGCCGGCGGAATGCTGATCGGTGCGGTCGCCAACATGGCTTCGCAAGACTTCGCGGCGCTTATCGCCGAGGTCCCCTTCGTCGACGTGCTCAACACCATGCTCGACGCCTCGCTGCCGTTGACCCCGCCGGAATGGCCCGAATGGGGCAATCCGCTCACCTCCAGCGAGGACTACGCTCGCATCGCCTCCTGGTCGCCCTATGACAACGTCACCGCCCAGGCCTATCCCAAG
>CAZEEC010000016.1:0-28421 GCA_964511105.1 uncultured Mesorhizobium sp. | reverse complement strand
TCTTGGCGCGCATTGAACATCGCGTTCGGGTCGGGACGCTGATCGCCTCGCGCGATGGATCGACCTACAGTTTCGATATCCATCTCCAGGGGGAGAAGGAAACGGTGTTCTTCGATATCTGAGGTCTGGTTTGTCAGCGTTGCCCTTCGACCATCCTTTTTTGTCCGGTCTGCTGGGCGACGCGGAGATCTCCGCGCATTTCGCCGCTGAAGCCGACATCGCCGCGATGGTCAGGTTCGAGATCGAATTGGCCAGGGCGCAAGCTGCGGAGGGCTTGATCGGCTGGGATGCCGCCAAGGCCATCGAGCGAGCACTGGCGGCTTTCAAGCCCGACATGTCGGCTTTGCAAGAAGGCGTCGCGCGCGATGGCGTTGTCATTCCAGCACTAGTCAGCACGATGCGCGCCGCTATTGGACAGCCATTTGGCAGCGATGTGCATGTCGGAGCGACCAGCCAGGATGCGATCGATAGCAGCCTTGCGGTCCGGCTGAGAGACGTTCTGGAGATCTACGAAAAGCGCTTGGATGCAGTCATCAAGACGCTGGCTGACCTCGAAGCCAGC
Source organism: uncultured Mesorhizobium sp. (assembly GCA_964511105.1). GTDB lineage: Bacteria > Pseudomonadota > Alphaproteobacteria > Rhizobiales > Rhizobiaceae > Aliihoeflea. The sequence continues at coordinate 27,859 of CAZEEC010000016.1, read as the reverse complement.
CAGGGCAATGTCGAGGTGATGGCGCACACGCGCATGCAGGCGGCGATCCCCGTCACCGCAGCGCGAAAGATCACCAGTTGGCGTTTGCCGCTCGAACGGCATCTTGGCCGGCTCGACGCGGTGCGGCACGACGTTCTGGTGCTGAGTTTCGGCGGAGCCGCCGGAACGCTGGACAAATTCGGCGACGAGGGTTCTAGGGTCCGCGCGCGATTGGCCAAAGCGTTGGGTCTGCGCGAGATCATCCACCCGCGGCATTCCGAACGCGACGGGCAGGCGGCGCTCGCCAACTGGCTGTCGCTCATAACTGGCAGCCTGGGCAAGATGGGGCAGGACATCGCGCTGATGGCGCAGAATGCAATCGGCGAGGTGACGCTTGCGTCCGGCGGGACTTCGTCGGCCATGCCGCACAAGCAGAACCCGGTCGGCGCCGAACTCCTGGTAACGCTCGCGCGATTCAATGCCACGCTGGTTGCCGGGATGCATCAGTCCCTCGTCCATGAGAACGAGCGGTCCGGGTCCGCCTGGACGCTTGAATGGATGCTGCTGCCGCAGATGGCCGTCGCCACCGGCGCGGCGCTGCGCCACGCGGATGCAATCCTCGATGGTCTCGAATTCCAGCCGCGGGGCTGATCGCTACATGGCGTTCATGGTCAGCAGTTCGTAGCTCGCCACCTGTTCACCCTCTTGATTGTAGACGCCGACGTCCCAGCGGACTTCGCCGTATTCATCGTTGCGGCGCGTCTTTTGCTTGGCCGTCAGGCGGACCTTCAGGCTGTCTCCGGGCGAAACGGGCTTCATGAAGCGGAGATTGTCGAGGCCATAATTGGCGAGAACCGGTCCGGGCGCCGGTTCGACGAAGAGGCCGGCGGCGAAGGCGAGGATCAGATAGCCGTGCGCCACGCGGCCGGGGAAAAACGGGTTTGCCTTGGCCGCTTCCTCGTCCATATGGGCGTAGAAGGTGTCGCCGGTAAAGTCGGCGAAATGCTCGATATCCTCCAAGGAGACGGTTCGGGAGCCGGTCCAGATCGTGTGTCCGATCTCGAGGTCGCCGAAAGTCATGCGGAAGGGATGCGTCTCCTTCTCGATGGTCTTCGAACCGGCTGTCCAACTTCTTGTGATGGAGGTGAGCAGGTCCGGGCTCGCCTGGATCGCGGTGCGCTGCATGTAATGCATGACGCCTCGGATGCCGCCCATTTCCTCGCCGCCACCGGCGCGTCCAGGACCGCCGTGAATCAGATGAGGAAGCGGTGAGCCGTGGCCGGTCGCCTCCTTCCCAGTGTCGCGATTGGCGAAATAGAGCCGCCCATGGAACGCGCCCGCCGTCTCGACGACCTTGCGTGCTACGTCGCCGTCATGGGTGAAGATCGATGCGACCAGCGAGCCTTGGCCGCGGTTGGCGATCTTCAGCGCGTGGGTGAGATCGCGATAGCCCATGACGGTCGCCACCGGACCAAAAGCTTCGACTTCATGGACATTCCGGGCATTATCCGGATCGGCACAGTCAAAGAGCAGCGGCGAAAGGAAAGAGCCGGCCTCGAAAGCGCCGCCCGCGACCTGAATCTGATCAAACGAGCCGAAGGCAAGCCTTGCTTCCTTGGCGATCAGACCAGCCTTGTCACGCACGTCATTGCGCTGGGCGAGACTGGCCAGTGCCCCCATGCGCGTAGCCTCGTCGCGCGGGTTGCCGATGATCGTCTTGGCGAGGCGCTCCGAAAGAGCCTCGATAACTGCTGCCCTGTGCCGCTCCGGAACAAGCACACGGCGAATTGCCGTGCACTTCTGCCCGGCCTTGACCGTCATCTCACGATGCACTTCCTTGATGAACGTGTCGAACTCCGGCGTGCCGGGCGCTGCGTCAGGACCGAGAATCGAGGCATTGAGCGAATCCTGCTCGGCGATGAAGCGGACAGAGTTCTTGATCAGGAGCGGGTTGGACCGCAACGTGGCGGCCGTTGCTGCGGAGCCGGTGAAGGAGACGACATCCTGGCAGGTGAGGCGGTCCATCAGGTTACCCGTCGAGCCGGCAATGAACTGCACGGCGCCCTCGGGCAGGACATCGGCTTCCACGATCATGCGAAACGCTGCTTCGGCGAGCCAGGCGGTAGCGGAAGCCGGCTTTACGATCGCGGGGACGCCGGCAAGCAGCGTTGGAGCTAGTTTTTCCAGCATCCCCCAGACGGGAAAATTGAAGGCGTTGATGTGCAGCGCCATCCCCTGCAATGAGGTGGCCACATGCTGGCCGACGAAGTTCCCACCGCGGGACAGTTGTTCAAGAGAGCCGTCGATATAGATCGTGTCGTCAGGCAGTTCGCGCCGACCCTTCGACGAGTAGACGAAGAGCGTGGCGATGCCGCCATCTATGTCGATCATCGAATCGGATTTCGTCGCGCCGGTTTCGTAGGAAAGCTCGTAGAGAGCGTCGCGCCGTTCGTTCAGATATTGTGCCAGAGCCTTCAGAAGATGGGCGCGCTGATGGAAGGTGAGCGCGCGCAGCGCGGGACCGCCAACCGAGCGGGCGTGACCGGCCATGGCCGCCACATCGACGCCATCGGCTCCGATCTCAGCAAACACGTCGCCGGTGATCGCGCTCTTGTGCTGCGAGATCTGGCCGGACGGTGCGATCCACTCGCCGGCCGCGTAGCTGTGAAGGGAGAGGGTCATGGAATTCCTTTCAGTTCACCCGCGCCGGCAAGGTCGAAAAGCCGCGGAATCGGACGCGGCCGGTGCGCCTTGCTTCACCGTCGAGGCGATAATCGGGGAAGCGGTTCAGGAAGCGGGAGATGGCAATGCGGCCTTCCATGCGCGCCAGGGAAAAGCCGGCGCATAGATGCGGGCCTTGCGCAAATGCCAGATGCCGGTTCGGCTTGCGGGACAGGTCTAGGATGTCGGGACGTTCAAACTGCCTCGGGTCGCGGTTTGCCGCGCCGATCGCAAGATGGATGCGGGTTCCGGCAGGAATCGTTTCGGTCTCGAAGACGACATCTTCAACCGCTGCCCGGTTGCCCAACTGGTTGGGCGACTGGAAGCGCAGGAACTCATCGATGGCCGTGTCGATCATCGAAGGATCGGCTTGCAGACGGGCCTGTTCGCCAGGCCATTCAAGCAGTTCATAGAGCGCGTTGCCAATCAGATTCGTCGTCGTCTCGTGCCCCGCATTGAGGATGAAGATGCAGTTCTGCAGAAGTTCGACTTCGGATAGCTGCTCGCCTTCATTGCCGTTGATCAGCCGGGTCAACACGTCGGTTGCCGGATCGCCGGGTTTGGCGCGGCGGCGCGCGGCGAGATCGGCAAGATATGTCTTGAACTCGGTTACCGAGCGGTTGCCCAGAGCTTTCTGGTCGGCCGTCAAGGTGGGCTCGAGCGCGCCCAGGATCGCGAGCGACCAGTCCCGTAGCGGCCCGCGTTCTTCATGCGGAATGACGAAGAGGTTACCGATCACCTCGACCGGTATCGCGGAGGCGAAATCCTCGATCAAATCCACCGAGCCTTTCTCTTCCAAACGATCGAGAAGCCCATCGACCAGCGCGACCAAGCCGGGCTCCATGGCTGCAATGGCACGCGGGGTGAGTGCGCCCATCATGATCTTGCGGACACGGGTATGAAGCGGCGGATCGTTGAAGACGAGGCTGGTCGTGTGGTGTTCGTAAAGCGGCGTGTCACCGAATTTCGGCCAGAACTCGACCTTCTTATCGGAGGAGAAGGTCCTGGTGTCGCGATAGACGCGGTCGAGGTCGGCGTACCGAGACAGCATGATGGAGCCGTCCGGAAAATGCTTGACGGGAGCGTGCTCCAGAAGCGCGCGGTAAGTCGGAAAGGGATCGTCGGCAAAAGCCTGTGACACCGCATTGATGTCGAAGGCATTCGCAAGCGCTAATGGGTCGTCGTCCGCCATCACTCCTCCTGGCGATGCCTCCTCGCATCGCCCTGGTATTATTGACCGGACGGACGGTCTATGCAAGCTTGACGGCGGCTGCGGGAGAAGCCTTTGGAGGGAATCAATGGGATCGAGCGCACAGGAGATTGCGCAAAGGAGCGCCGACGCGATGTGGGCGCGTGACGACGCGTCGAAATGGCTGGGCATGAGCCTTGACGAAGTGGGGCCGGGGACGGCGACGACGTCCTTCACGATCGAAACACACCATACCAACGGTCACCACATCTGCCATGGCGGTTATATCTTCACGCTCGCCGATTCCGCTTTTGCCTTTGCCTGCAATTCCTACAACCAGTTGGTGGTCGCGCAGCACAACACGATCAGCTTTCTCAACCCGGGACGGTTGGGAGATCGGTTGACCGCGCACGCAAGAGAGATCGCGCGCTCGGGACGTTCGGGCGTCTACGACGTCCGCGTAATCAACCAACATGGTGATGTCGTTGCGGAGTTTCGTGGCGCTTCGCGCACGATCAAGGGCAAGCATTTCGAGGAGGAGGTTTAATGAGGGATCTGACGCCGCGGCGTGATGAACTCGACCCGATCGAGATCGCATCGCGCGATGAAATCAGCGCGCTGCAACTCAACCGGCTGAAATGGTCGCTGAAGCACGCCTATGACAATGTGCCGTTCTACCGCCAGAATTTCGATGCCGCAGGCGTCCATCCCTATGATCTGCACGATCTGAGCGATATTGCCAAGTTTCCCCTGACCGAGAAGGCGAGCCTTCGGGACAACTACCCGTTCGGCATGTTCGCCGTGCCGCGAGAGAAGATCGCGCGCATCCACGCTTCATCGGGCACAACGGGCAAGCCGACGGTGGTCGGCTACACGCGAAACGACCTTGAGGTCTGGGCTGATTGCATGGCGCGTTCCATGCGCGCATCCGGAACGCGGGCCGGTGACATCGTGCATATCGCCTATGGCTACGGGCTCTTCACCGGCGGTCTGGGCGCGCATTATGGGGCGGAGAAGCTGGGCTGCACAGTCGTGCCTGCTTCGGGCGGCATGACCGGGCGTCAGGTGACGCTGATCGAGGATTTTCAAGCTTCGACGATCATGGTGACGCCTTCCTATATGCTGTCGATCCTGGATGAGTACCGGGCGCAGGGCCTCGACCCCCGGCAAAGCCCGCTGCAAGTCGGCATCTTCGGCGCGGAGCCCTGGACGAACTCCATGCGTGCCGAGATCGAGGAGGCGTTCGACATGCACGCCATCGACATCTACGGCCTGTCCGAGGTGATCGGCCCGGGGGTGGCCAATGAATGCGTCGAGACCAAGGACGGGCTTCACATCTGGGAGGATCACTTCTTTCCGGAGGTGATCGACCCGGAAACAGCTCAGCCCGTGGCGGAGGGCGAGAGGGGGGAACTCGTCTTCACGTCGCTTTCCAAGGAGGCGTTCCCGATCATCCGCTACCGGACGCGCGACCTGACGCGGCTATTGCCCGGAACCGCGCGCTCGATGCGGCGGATGGAGAAGATCACCGGCCGTTCCGACGACATGATGATCCTGCGGGGGGTCAATGTCTTTCCCACTCAAATCGAGGAACAGATATTGCGGGTTGAAGGGCTGGCCCCGCATTTCCAGATCGAGTTGATCCGCAACGGCCGCATGGACGAGATGATCGTTCATGTCGAGGCGGTTGCCGCGTTAGCTTCGGCAGAAGCGCGTACCGCAAGCGCGCGGCTCCTGTGCGAGCAGATCAAGGACTGTGTAGGCGTGACAGTGGAGGTCGATGTGACGGAGCCGCAAATGGTTCCGCGCAGCCAGGGCAAGGCGCAGCGCATCGTCGACAACCGGCCGAAGACCTAGCCGTGGCACGTAGCCGGGCGGCCGATTACGACGACAAGCGGCGGGCGATGCTGCATCAGGCCGCAGCGGTCTTTGCGCGCGACGGTTATGATCGAGCGACAATGGCGCAGCTTGCAGCCGAGTGCGGCGTCTCCAAGGCGCTTCTCTATCATTACTACACGTCAAAAGAGGCATTGCTGTTCGACATCATCGAGAGCCATCTCGAGGATCTGGTGGAAGCGGTCAGCAATGCCGATGATAAGAGCCGCGGCGCCGATGCGCGTCTGGAAGCTTTGGTAGCCGCGCTTCTGGCGGCCTATAGGGATGCCGACGCGGAGCATCGCGTGCAGGTCGAAGCGCTGAGGCTCTTGCCTGGCGAATTTCAGGAAAAGCTGAAAGCGCTGGAGCGCGAACTGGTTGCCACCTTCTCCGAGGCCATTTGCGCCCTCAACCCCCAGGCTTTTACCGACAAACGGCTGCTCAAGCCTGTGACGATGAGCCTGTTCGGCACACTCAACTGGTTCTACATGTGGTTTCGCGAGGACGGTCCGATCAGCCGGGCAGACTACGCGAAGCTTGCCGCCCGCATGTTCATCAGCGGAGTAAGGTCGCTCGAACAGGTCGAGTAGCGGGATCGTCATATCCGCATGGTCCTGTGGTCCCGATGTTGCCGGCGCTTGCCACCCGATCGACCGCATGCGAATGCCGATGCATGGATGCGCATCACAATCCAGCGGAACAGGCGCTCGAGACGCTGATCGACCGGCTCCACGGCCAGGGGCGGCTGCGGGTCTGGTCGCTCGTAATCACCATATTCGGCGATGCAGTGGCCCATCGCGGCGGGCGCGTCGCCCTCCGTCTCTTGCAGGAGATGATGGGACGGCTTCGGATCGAGCCCGGTGCGCTGCGCACCGCGATGTCACGGCTTGCTTCAGAAGGGTGGGTCATTCGAGAGCGGGAAGGGCGCAACTCCTTCTACCGCCTGGCCGACGGGGGACGTCATGCCTTCGATCTCGCCACGCGGCGCATTTATGCCGCCGGGCCTCCGGTCTGGAACGGGGCGTGGACCGTCGCCATCGCGCCACCCAACAGTGGCGGCGACATGCTCGCCAACGCTACGGACTTCGGCTTCGTGCGCATCAATGGTGGGGTCTACCTGCGGCCGGATACCGAGGGTGCGGACCCGGTCGGCGACGCCTTCGATGGCGCACTGATCGTGCATGGATCGAGTGTGGAGCATCCTGAGGCGTTTCACGAGTTGTGGCCATCGCGCGAAATTGCCCGCGCCTACCGTGAACTGATCGAATTCTTGAAGCCCCTAGCGGCAACACTCGCCGGTGAGGTAACACTTTCGGGCCTCGATGCGATGGCTACCCGTCTTCTCCTCATCCATTGCTGGCGGCGGATCGTCCTGCGTGATCCGGGATTGCCGCCGGAACTCTTGCCGGTCGACTGGCCGGGGGAGGATGCACGGGCGATCGTCGGCGACATCTATGCGGCCTTGAGGGAGGGGAGCGAAGGCTGGCTCGATCATGCCGGACTTGCCCCAACGCCCATGCCACGTAGATTCGTGGGCGGCATCGAGGCTGCCGCTCAGTCTTCCAGGTAGGCGAACGCGCCCGTGGCGCTCACGGCCACGCGCGTCTCATGGGCGGCGCGCATTTCCATGCGCATATAGGCCATCCGCTTGCCGTTGGAGAGAACATCGGCCCGAATCTCCACATCGCCGGGTTTCAGCGGCCGAATGAAATGCGTCGTCAGATCGACCGTCGTGCAGATGCGAAATCGGCCGTTCAAGGCGCTCAAAGTGACCACGGCAACGGTATCGGCAGCCGATGCCGTTGCCTGGCCGCAAATGACGCCTCCGACATGGACGAGGCGTGGGTTCGCCGGCAGCAGGAAATTTCCGCCTGTCTCGTCGAAGGCTTGTGGCTTCAAGCCGAGGTCGATGATCCATGGCGCGAAGGCGGTTGCCAACAGGTGTTCTGCTTCGGTTGTTCCAAAACCGGCCATTGTTCCCCTCACTTATGTGTTACGAAAACTTGTCTCTTGAGCGGATTTTTGTTACATATCGTCCCTGGTTGATCCAGTGACATCGGATCACGGAGGAGGTTCCATGTACAGTCAGGGCTTGATCGGCGCAAAGACGGACACGACCGAGGACGAGGCTTTTCTGGCAGCCTTCCAGGCGCGCATCGACGCCGAAGAAAAGATCGAGCCCAACGATCCGATGCCGGAAGGGTATAGGCGCACGCTGATCCGCCAGATCGGGCAGCACGCGCATTCGGAGATCGTCGGCATGCTGCCGGAGGGCAACTGGATCACACGCGCCCCCTCCTTGAGGCGTAAGGCCGCGCTGCTGGCCAAGGTGCAGGACGAGGGCGGCCATGGCCTTTATCTTTACGCCGCTGCCGAGACCCTGGGTGTCTCACGAGAGGAGATGACCGAGGAACTGCTGTCGGGCAAGGCGAAATACTCCTCGATCTTCAATTACCCAACGCTGACATGGGCTGATATCGGCGCGATCGGCTGGCTCGTCGACGGCGCCGCGATCATGAACCAGATCCCGCTTTGCCGATGCTCCTACGGTCCGTACGCGCGCGCGATGATCCGGGTGTGCAAGGAAGAAAGCTTCCACCAGCGCCAGGGCTACGAGATCATGATGACGCTGGCCCGGGGAACGGCGGCGCAGAAAGACATGGCGCAGGACGCGCTCAACCGCTGGTGGTGGCCGTCCTTGATGATGTTTGGCCCGCACGATGGCGAGAGCCAGCACGGCGACCAGTCGATGAAATGGAAGATCAAGCGCTTCACCAATGACGAGTTGCGCCAGCAATTCGTCAACTCGACCGTGCCGCAGGCCGATTTCCTCGGCCTTAACGTTCCCGACCCGGACCTTGCGTGGAACGAGGAGAAAAAGGGCTACGATTTCGGCCCGATCGATTGGGACGAGTTCTGGCGCGTGGTCAAGGGTGGAGGGGTGATGAACAAGGAGCGCCTCGCCGCCCGCCGCAAGGCATGGGAGGACGGCGCCTGGGTGCGCGAGGCGGCGCTTGCCCATGCCGAAAAGCGGAACGCGCGACAAGAGGCGGCGAGGATGGCGGCGGAGTAGATGCCAACGAAGACGTGCTGTTTAGCGATCTTGAACGCGCGGGATTCAATCAAGTGGGCGGTAAGGGCAGCCACCGGAACTATGTTCATCCCAAATATGCGGGTAGACTGACACTTTCTGGCAATCCGGGCGACGACGCAAATCACTACAAGGAAAAGCTGGTTCGTCAAGCTATTGAGGAAACGAAGCGATGAGCCGTTCAAAGGATTATATGAAGATCGTCAAATGGTCCTATGAAGACAATTGCTACGTCGGTATCGCGCCCTCGCTCTTCACCGGCGGGTGTGATGGACCCGACGAAGAAAAGGTCTTCGCCGAGCTTTGCGATATTGTCGATGAATGGGTGGAATTCATCGACAGCGAGGGCAGTCCCTTTCCGCCTGCCGACCCGCCGCATATCCTCGATGTGATCGACCTCATCAAAGCCCGGCGCGCGGAAGTGCGGAAGCGGGATCTGGCTGACGCGGCGGAGTGACCATCATGGCGAAGACCGAAATTCCCCTTTGGGAAGTTTTCATCCGGCCGCGCAATGGGCTGTCGCACAAGCATTGCGGCTCGGTCCACGCGGCCGACGAGGTGATGGCGCTGCAGGCCGCGCGTGACGTTTATACGCGCCGCGGAGAAGGCGTTTCGATCTGGGTCGTCCCATCGATCGCGATCACCGCGTCGGACCCGGCTCAGAAGGATGAGAATTTCGAACCTGCCGTGTCGAAGGTCTACAGGCATCCGACATTCTACGAGATTCCGGACGAAGTGGGGCATATGTGATGGCCGATCAATCGCTCCTTGTCTTCGTGCTCAGGCTTGCCGACGATCACCTGATCCTGGGCCACCGGCTTTCGGAGTGGTGCGGCCATGCGCCGACGCTGGAAGAAGACCTCTCCATGCCGAATATGGCGCTGGACCTGATCGGACAGGCGCGGGCGCTCTATCACTATGCCGGCGAACTGGAGGGCAAGGGGCGCAGGGAGGATGAATTTGCTTATCTTAGGCTTGAGCGTGAGTATGCGAACTGCCTGATGGTCGAGCGCCCGAATGGTGACTTCGCCCACACCATGCTGCGCCAGCTCTATTTCGCGGCTTTCATGGAGCCGATGTGGCGCGCCATGGCGAGATCGAGCGATCGGACCTTATCCGGCATCGCCGTAAAAGCTAGCAAGGAGATCGCCTATCATATCCGCCACGCCGGCGAGTGGGTGATCCGCCTCGGTGACGGGACAGAGGAAAGCGCTGCACGCATGCAGGCTGCCGCGGAGGATCTCGCGCCCTATGTCGAGGAGTTGTTCGAAGCCGACGCGGTGACGACGGCGGTGGTGGAAGCCCGCATCGCCCCCGATCCGGCTTCGCTGCGCCAGTCGTTCGACCGTACCATCTCGACCATTTTTTCGGATGCCTTTCTGGACATGCCGTCAGCGCCCTTTGTTCAGCGCGGCGGGCGTGAGGGCAGGCATGGCGAGGCGATGGGCTACCTGCTCGCCGAACTGCAATATATGCAGCGGACCTACCCTGGGGCGGAGTGGTGAACGTTCTGGCTGAACGCCCCAAGGGCGGAACGGCGGAGCGCGAGACGACGGCGTTCGAACAGCGCCGGGCCTATGCCGCAGCCGCTTCGGTGCCGGACCCTGAGGTGCCGTGCGTCACGGTGGCCGATCTCGGCATTTTGCGCTCCGTCGAAATAGTCGGCGGTGTCGCGGTTGCGAAAGTGACGCCGACCTATTCGGGATGCCCGGCGGTCCTCGCCATCGAGCTTGCGGTCGAGGCGGCGCTCCGGGAGGCGGGCTTCGCCGCACGTGTCGAGCGCGTGATCGCGCCAGCCTGGACCACCGACTGGATCACCGAGGAAGGCCGCGCCAAGCTGCGCGCCTACGGCATCGCGCCGCCCGTGCAGGGCTCGAACTCGATCCGCGCGCTGTTCGGCGAAACGGTCGTCGAGTGCCCGCGATGCGGCTCGGATGATAGCGAGCGCATCTCCGAATTCGGCTCGACGGCCTGCAAGGCGCTTTATCGCTGCCGGACCTGTCGCGAGCCGTTCGACTATTTCAAGTGCATCTGAGGCGGACGATGGCACCGCGTTTCCACGAGTTAAAGGTTATGGCGATCGAGCGGCAGACGCCGGATGCGGTCGCGGTCGCCTTCGACGTGCCCGACGATCTGCGCGATACCTTCGTCTTCAAGCCTGGCCAATATCTCACTCTCGCTGCCGAGATCGACGGTAAGGACGAGCGTCGGTCCTACTCGATCTGTTCGGCGCCGGGCGATCCGCATCTGCGGGTCGGGGTCAAGCGCGTCGCGGATGGCCGGTTTTCCTCTTTTGTCAACAACACGCTGTCGATAGGCGACACGATCCGGGTCATGCCGCCGGAAGGACGGTTTACCTCGCTCGCCGGGCCGCGGCACGACTATGTCCTCATCGCCGCAGGTTCCGGCATCACCCCGATGCTGTCGATCGCCAAGACGGTGCTCGGCCATGAACCGGAAAGCACCATCACGCTGATTTATGGCAACCGGGCTTCGGACCAGATCATGTTCCTGGAAGAACTGGAGGATCTGAAGGACCGGCACATGTGGCGCTTCAGCCTGATCCATGTCCTGTCCCGCGAGACGCAAGATGTCGAGCTCTTGAACGGGCGGATCGACGGGTCGCGCATCCGCCAGATCGCCGAGCGCGGTGCGATCGATCCGCTTGGCGCCGACGGCATCTTCCTGTGCGGGCCAGGGGAAATGATCGACAGCGTGACGGCTGAACTTGTTTCGCTTGGCGTCGATGCCGATCGGATCCGGTTCGAGCGCTTCACCCCGGCGGGCGACGCGCCCAAACCGAAGCCCCGGACGGACCAGGCTGAACTGGCGGCAAAGGAAGGGGCCCGCATCGAAGTCGTCGTCGATGGCGTTCGCCGAGCTTTCACTATGACGGACGCGGATCCAACGGTTCTCGACGCGGCGCATCGCGGGGGCCTGGAACTTCCCTATTCCTGCGCCAACGGCATGTGCTGCACTTGTCGCTGCCGCGTTGTGGAGGGCTCGTGCGAGATGGCGGTCAACTACTCGCTGCAGCCCTGGGAGATCGAGGCAGGCTTCACGCTTGCCTGCCAGACACGTCCAACGGCGAAGAAACTTGTCCTCGACTTCGACGCGGTGTGATGGGTCAGTCCTCTGAAACCTCTTCTTTCCAGTCGCGACCGGCACGGAAAATGCGCAGGATGTCCACCCGATCTTCAGAGACGGAAAAGGCGATGGTCGCGCGGCGCTCGAACCCGACAACCCGGACGCCTATTCGCAGATCGTTGCGTATGTGACCGCGTTCCGGTGCGATGTTCATCTTGCGGAGGAATGTCATAATCCTTCCAATGTAGTCCTCGGCGGCGTTCGTGCCGGCGGCTTCAAGGATGGCCTGTTCGATTGCGAGTAGGTCTGCTCTCGCCTCGGGCGAGATGTGACGGAACGTCTTTTCGCGTTTCGTCTAAACGGCGCCGCGCCGCGCGTTGCGCAAATACTGCTGCTACATCTTCTATAGGTAGCCCTCGAGACGGATCAGATTGCATGCGATCATAAGTCTCGACCACCTCCGTGCGTAGCCAGTGCTCGATCGCCCGGTCGTGCTGTTGCAGGGCGCGGATGCCTGCGCGTATCACTTCGCTGGAGGAGCCGTATTCGCCTGACTCAACCAGCCGATCGATATAATCGGCCTGTTCGGCGGGAAGGCTGACGGGTCCGGCGGGCGATCTCGTTCATGGCAGCATCCTCACGAGCATGAACGATTCATACCACGAAGAGACATCGCCTCCAATCTTGGAACTCGCTTCGGGCCGGGCGGGACAGGCGCTCGTCTGCCGTTTCGTTGGCCAGAGGAAGAAACCGGGAAAATCCCTCTGTTCACCGTACCGCCGCGCCCGGTTGACGCGGCCCAAAGCTGTCCAACAACGCGTTTCGGCTGCCATGGTTGCTTGCGCGCCCTGCCGCACAGATCAGCTTTTCTCCCGAATCTGCGTCAACGTCTTGAGCGGTGTGATCGCTTCTGGATCAAGCTTGACCTCGATGATCGAGGGCTTGCCGCTCGCCCGTGCCCGCTCGAAGGCGGGCGCGAATTCATCCGTGGTCGCGACCGTTTCGCCATGGCCGCCAAAGGCGCGCGCATAGGCGGCGAAGTCGGGGTTCTTGATCGACGTGCCGGAAACGCGGCCTGGATAGTCGCGCTCCTGATGCATGCGGATCGTGCCGTAGATGCCGTTATTCAGGATGACGACGATGACCGGCCGGTTGTACTGGATCGCCGTGGCGAATTCCTGCCCATTCATCAGAAAGTCGCCATCGCCTGCCCAAACGACAACTTCGCGGTCCGGGAAAATTCCCTTGGCGGCAACGCCGGCTGGAACGCCGTAGCCCATCGAACCGGAGGTGGGCGCGGCCTGGCCGTTGAAGCGGCGATAGCGGTGGAAGCGGTGCATCCAGGTGGCGAAATTGCCGGCCCCGTTGGTGACGATGACGTCCTCGGGAAGGTTCTCCTCCAGCCACGTCATCACGCGGCCCATCTTGACATCGCCCGGGCCATCCTGCGGCGGCGTCGACCATTCGAGATAGCTCTGGTGGAGTTCTTCCGTCCGGTTCGCCCATAGCGGCGAGGCGGTCGGGCCGGTTTCAGCAAAGGCCGCCGCAAACGCGGTGTTGGAGGCGTTGATCGGGAGATCGGGCCGGTAGACGCGGCCCAGTTCTTCCGGATCGGGGAAGATATGGACGAGCTTCTGATCGGGATAAGGGCTTTTCAACAGCGTGTAATCGGCCGAGGGCATTTCACCGAAACGGCACCCCACGAGAATGACGAGGTCACTTTCCTTGATGTAGCTGGACAGCTTCGGATTGGCGCCGATGCCGATGTCGCCGGCATAACAATCGTGCAACTGATCGCATAGCGTCTGACGACGGAAAGAACAGCCGACCGGCAGCTTCCACTTGGAAATGCCGGCGCAGACCTGTTTGACAGCTTCCTCCGTCCAGCGCGTGCCGCCCAAAACGAGGAACGGGCGTTCGGCGGCATTCAGCAATTCCACCAGGCGGTCGATTTCGGGCTGTCCAGGCCGCGTCTCGACCGGCGAAGAGGGCAGCGGCTTTGGAGCTTCGACCTCGTCGGTGAGCATGTCTTCGGGCAGCGAGACGACCACCGGTCCGGGGCGACCGGACGTTGCGACAGCGAAGGCACGGGTCACGAGTTCGGGGATGCGGCGGGCATCGTCGATCTCGACGACCCACTTGGCGATCGAGCCGTAGAAGGCATTGTAGTCGACCTCCTGGAATGCCTCGCGCTCCTTGATGCCGCGTGCGACTTGGCCGATGAACAGGATCATCGGATTGGAATCCTGCGCGGCGATGTGAACGCCTGCCGACGCATTCGTCGCGCCAGGCCCCCGGGTGACAAAACAGATGCCGGGCCGGCCCGTGAGGCGGCCCTCGCAGTCGGCCATCATCGCCGCACCGCCTTCCTGGCGGCACACGATGTTTTCGATCTTGGAATCGTGCAGCGCGTCGAGCACGGCAAGGTAGCTTTCGCCCGGCACTGAATAGATGCGCTCAACGTCGTTGGCCTCAAGCGTGTCGACGATCAACTGCCCACCGGTTCTCATGGATTCGTCTCCCCGATTTCTGAAAGGATGTCGTCCGTATGTTCGCCAAGACGCGGCGACGGACGATTGTACTGGAGCGGCGTTCCCGACATGACCATCGGCGCGCGCACAGAGGGCAGCATGTTGCCGTAGCCGTCGTCGAGATCGATGCGCATGCCGCGCGCAACCGTTTGCGGGTCAGCAAAACTCTCGGCGATGTTGTTGATTGGGCTGGCGGGTACGGCGGCGGCATCAAGCATGGGCAGGAGATCGGCGCGCGCCCAACTCGACAGTGTCTCGACCAGTATGCCACGCAGACGGTCGCGGTTGACGACACGGGCCGGGTTGGTCGCGAAATCCGGATCATCGGCCAGATGATCGAGCCCAACCACCTTGCAAAAGCGCTGGAACTGGCCGTCATTTCCCGCTGCAAGAATAAAGTGCCCATCGGCGAGCGGAAGCACCTCATAGGGTGCGATGTTCATGTGGGCATTGCCCATCTGTTTCGGGGCCACGCCGGAGACGAGATAATTCAAATTCTGGTTGCCGAGCACGGATATCTGCGTGTCGAGAAGCGCCATGTCGATATGTTGGCCTTCGCCGGTTGCCTCTGCGTGGCGAAGAGCCGCCTGGATCGCGATGACCGAATAGAGGCCGGTAAAAATGTCCGAGATGGCCACGCCGGCTTTCTGCGGCTCGCGGCCAGGCTCGCCGGTGATCGACATCATGCCGGACATGCCCTGGATGATGAAATCGTAGCCCGCCCGCGGCGCATATGGACCATCCTGGCCGAAGCCGGTGATCGAGCAGTAAACCAGGCGGGGATTGTCGGCCTTCAGGTTCTCGTAGTCGAGGCCGTATTTCTTCAGGCCCCCGAGCTTGAAATTCTCGATCAGCACATCGGCGGTTGCAACGAGTTTGCGAACCTGTTCGGCGCCTTCGGGCGTCGAAAAGTCGATCGCCACGGACCGCTTGCCGCGATTGGTCGAATGGTAATAGGCCGCCGATAGGTTCGTTCCGTCATGGCCCTCCACAAAGGGCGGTCCCCATTTGCGCGTGTCGTCACCGCCGTCGGGATTCTCGATCTTGACGACGTCGGCGCCGAGGTCGGCCAGGACTTGTCCGGCCCAGGGACCGGCCAGGATGCGAGCGAGTTCGATTACGCGGACACCTTTGAGCGGCGGCTGAGACATGGATTTCGTGCAAAGCTCCAATCGACAGTCCGTGCCTATCAGACGGGGACGGAATACGAAAGACGCCTTCCGGTCATGCGACGACCCGTTTCGCCCAATCGGAGAAGGCGTTGACGATCATGTTCCGATTCAACTCGTTCAAGGATTCATGACGCGTCCGCGGATAAAGCGTTGCTTGCAGATTCGAAAAGCCCATCGCGCTCATGCGTCCGGCCAGCTTTTCGACTGTCTTGCCACCGTCCGTGGCCGGGTCCATTTCGCCCCCCGCGAGATTGATGGGCAGGTCGCGACGGATGCCGCCGAAACTGGCGTCATCCGCACCTCGGGATATAAACTCAAAAACAGCACGCCAGGTGGCGACAGAGACGTCGAACCCGCAAAGCGGGTCTACGACGTATCTCGCGACTTCCGTGTCGTCGTGCGACAGCCAGTCGAAGGCGGTCTTCGCGTTCTTCACCTGCCGGCCCCAGGACTGAAAGGTCAGCTTGGGCAGTAGGCGTGAAGGGATGTCTGAGCCCAGACGAAAGCGCTCCCATGCGAGAATGGCCTTCCCGACCTGGCCCGCCAGTCCGGCTGAAAAATTGGCGTTCCAGATCGCGGCTGCGCAAACGCGATCCGAGTGAGCGAAGAGGGAGTTGAGCGCGATCAGCCCGCCCATGGAGTGACCAAACAGGATCACGGGCAGTCCCGGATGATCCCTGCCGATGAGCGCGTGGATCGCGTCGACGTCCCTGAGAACCGCTTCCCCCGCCGGCTCCATGCCGAAATGGCCAAGCGGCGCATCAGGAGCCGTGGTGTGCCCGTGGCCGCGGTGGTCGTGTGCGTAGACGTTGAAACCTTGAGCGGCCATCGTCTCCGCAAACCGAGCATACCGTGCCGCATGCTCGGCCATGCCGTGATTGATCTGGATCGTTCCGCGCGGCTTTCCTTCTGCATCATGGCGGTAGACGTTGAGGGTCGCGCCGGTGGGCGAGGGATGTTGAAAACTCGCGCTGAAAGTCACGGGCCGATCCTTCGTTGTCGTTCACCTAATGGATATCTTGTGTGCCTGAGCCAGCGGTTTCTTTTCGAACCGCCTCCGTGGTCGAGGAGGAAAAGAATTGTGCGTAAGGCATGGCCAAACCTCTTGCAAAGTACATGCGCGAACGCTTTGATGCGCAACCAACAAATGCGTCCAGGGGGGAGCGACAATGATAACAAGACGTTCGTTCACATTGACAGCGGCGTTGCTCGCCGGATTGTTGGCCGGAGCGGCACCGGCTGCCGCGCAGGCCACGAACATCAACTTCACGCTGGACTGGAAATTCGAAGGCCCCGCCGCCGGCTTTTTCCTGGCGATGGACAACGGGCACTTCGAAGCCGAAGGTCTCAATGTGACGATCGATTCCGGCAATGGCTCGGTAGAGGCGATCCCCAGGGTCGCGACCGGCACCTATCAGATGGGCTTTGGCGACATCAACTCGCTGATCAAGTTCCTCGACGAGGATCCGGCCCAAAAGGTACGGGCGGTCATGATCGGATATGAACGGCCGCCCTTCGCGATCATCGGTCGCAAGAGCCTGGGCGTGACGGAAGATCCGAAATCGCTCGAAGGCAGGAAGCTTGGTGCGCCGCCGCCCGATGGTGCGTTCGCGCAATGGCCGGCCTTCGTCGAAGCAGCAGGGATCGACGAGAGCGCTGTGACGATCGAAAGCGTTGGATTTCCGGTGCGCGAGCCCATGCTGGCGCAGGGGCAGGTCGACGGAATTTTCGGTTTTGCGTTCTCAAGCGTGCTGAACCTCAAGGCGCAGGGTGTCCCGGAAGATGATATTTCCGCGATCCTGATGGCTGAAAACGGCCTCGACCTTTACGGCAACTCGATCCTGGTCAATACCGATTTCGCCGAGCAGAATCCGGAAACAGTCAAGGGCTTCCTTCGTGCGCTGACGAAAGGGTTCGCCGATGCGGTGGCCGATCCGGCAGCAGGCGTCGAGGCCGTCATGAAGCGCAACGAGATCCTGACGCGCGATATCGAGCTTGAGCGCCTTGAAATGGCCAATGCGCAGAACATCAACACGGCCTATGTCCAGGAAAACGGCTTCGGCGGCATCGACGATGCGAAGCTCGCGCAGTCCATCGAATATCTGAAGCTTTCGATGGGATTGCAGGGCAATGTCGGGCCCCAGGACGTCTTCGACGCCTCCTATCTGCCAGCCGAGGAAGACCGCATGCTGCAATAGCAGCGGTACCTTCATCCAATTTTCCTGCGCCTCCGATCTTGCATCGGAGGCGCATTTTTACAGCGATCCTTCTAATGACACCGAACAATCTCGTCACGATCAAAGACGTCGACTTGCGCTATGGCGGGCCTGATGGCCTGCTAGCGGTCGAAGGGCTGACGCTCGATATTGCAAAGGGCGAGTTTGCGACCGTGGTCGGTCCGTCCGGCTGTGGCAAGTCCACGTTGATGAAGCTCGTCACCGGCCTTTATATCCCGCAAGGCGGCGAGGTGACCGTGGCCGGCGAGCGCGTGACGAAGCCCGTCTCTATCGTCGGCATGGCGTTCCAGAACCCGACCATGCTCCCCTGGCGCACGACGCTCGACAACATTCTCCTGCCGCTCGAGGTCGTCGACCGACACCGCAAGCGGCTGCGCGCCAACAAGGCCGAATATGTCGCCAAGGCTGAGAAGCTTCTGGAGACGGTCGGATTGAAGGGTTTTGGAGAGAAATTTCCCTGGCAATTGTCCGGCGGCATGCAGCAGCGCGCCAATCTGTGCCGCGCATTGATCCACGAGCCGGAACTTCTGATGCTGGACGAGCCCTTCGGCGCGCTCGACAGTTTCACCCGCGAAGAGCTGTGGTGCGTCATCCGCGATCTGCATGCAGCCCAGGATGTCACCATCGTGCTCGTCACGCACGATTTGCGCGAGGCTGTCTTCCTGGCCGACCGGATTTTCGTCATGAGCTCTCGGCCCGGCCGGATTACAGCAGAAAAGACGGTTCCTTTTGCCCGTCCTCGTGACCTCGATCTCCTTTACGACAGCGATTTCAATCAAATGGTGTATGAGCTGCGCAGCAATATCGCCGATGCAAGGACCGCCGCATGAACAAGCGCCCGTCACGCATCGACTGGAACCAGTTCGCCCCCTGGATCTATACCGCGATCCTCTTCATCGTGTGGGAACTCGCCGTTCGCATTTTTGCGATTCCGCAATTCATCCTGCCGGCGCCGACGCGGATCCTCGAGGCCATCATCCAGTATTGGCCGGCGATCTGGAAGAATTCGCTGCAGACGCTCTATACGACGACCGTCGGCTTCATCCTCGCCGTCGGATTCGGGTTGGCGCTCGGGATCGCGATCGGGTGGTCGCGCTTCATCTATGCGGGTCTTTATCCGCTGATGATCGGCTTCAATGCCATCCCCAAGGTTGCCGTCGTGCCGATCCTGGTCATCTGGTTCGGGATCGGGACGATCCCAGCCATTTTGACCGCGTTTCTCATCGCGTTTTTCCCGATCGTGGTGAATGTGGCGACTGGACTTGCGACCATCGAGCCTGAGATGGAGGACGTTCTTCGCGCGCTTGGAGCGCGAAAGATGGACATCATGCTCAAGGTTGGCATTCCGCGCTCGATGCCCTATTTCTTCGGTTCGCTGAAGATCGCGATCACACTTGCCTTCGTCGGCTCGGTCATCGCCGAGACGGTCGCCGCGAATTCGGGTCTTGGGCATATGATGCTGGCCGCCCAATCGCAGTTCAACGTGCCGTTGGTGTGGGCGGGGCTGATCATGCTCGCCGTCGAAGGGATCATCATGTACGCGGTGATGGCCTGGCTCGAAATGCGCATGACCGGCTGGGCGCATCGCAGCCAACTGGCGCAGGCTTGAGGCCTATTCGCGCCACAAGGTGATGGCCTGGCCTGTCGAGAATTGGCCGGAATAATAATCCGGCCCGTTCCGCTTCAAAACAGCGATCCGGTTGCCGTTTTGCGCATAGATGAGAAGTTCGGCATCAAAGCCAGTCATCGTCTCGTCGAGCCGCCAGTCGGCAGCGATGGCGAGGAGCGGGTTGTTGCAGCCGGAGGTGCGGGCGGTTCCGCGGGGCGGGTTGACACCGGACCAACTGCCCGGAGCGGCGAAGGCCATCGTGCAGCCGCAATTTGCCGATCCGTCCGTGACCGTCCAGCGGCCGCGTATGTCGAACTCGGAAGGCAGGGCGCGTGCGGCGAGATTGCCCGCGACCGCACCGCCGACGGGGCCGGCGACGAAGGTACCAGCACCGGCAATCGCGCTGCGGCCGACAGTTCGACCGACATTCCAGGCGGCGGCAGTCCCGAAAGCCGACGCGCGATCCGGCCTTTGCGGAGGGCCGGAGGGCAGCGCGATGGCGCACTGGAGCGGCCCGACAAACCCAGCCTGTTCAGCGGCCATCTGATCTGACGAGTCCGCTGATTGGCAGGCGGCGAGCACCGTCAAAGCGAGGACGATGCCGGTCGGGATCACGGCAGACGTAAGTGATTTGCGCATCGGCTGGCAGGTGACTGCCAAGCATGGCGATTGTTTGATCGCATTGCCCTGCGCGATGGTTTCGCCTACATACGGCGCAACGAAATCCCCCGATAGATTACGGAGTCGAAGCGCGCCATGGCACGCCAGTTCATTTATCACATGTCCGGCCTGTCCAAGGCCTACGGCGCCAAGAAGGTGCTGGAAAACATCCACCTGTCCTTCTACCCGGAGGCCAAGATCGGCATTTTGGGGCCGAACGGCGCCGGCAAATCCACCGTGCTGCGCATCATGGCGGGGCTCGACAAGGAGTATACCGGCGAAGCGTGGCTCGCCGAAGGAGCGACGGTCGGTTACCTGTCCCAGGAGCCGGAGCTTGATCCTCAGCTCAACGTGCTTGGCAACGTCATGGAAGGCGTGGCGAAGAAGAAGGCCATTCTCGACCGCTACAACGAACTGATGATGGATTATTCGGACGAAACCGCCGAGGAGGCCGCCAAGCTTCAAGACGAGATCGACGCGCAGAATTTGTGGGACCTCGACAGCCAGGTCGAGATGGCCATGGAGGCCCTGCGCTGCCCTCCGGCGGACGCTGACGTGACCAAGCTGTCGGGCGGCGAGAAGCGGCGCGTCGCGCTGTGCAAGCTGCTCTTGTCGCAGCCCGACCTTCTGCTGCTCGACGAACCCACCAACCATCTCGACGCCGAGACGACGGCTTGGCTCGAAAAGCACCTGCGCGAATATCCAGGGGCCGTCATGATCATCACCCACGATCGGTATTTCCTGGATAATGTGACGGGCTGGATTCTCGAACTCGATCGCGGCCGGGGCATTCCTTACGAAGGCAATTATACCGCCTATCTCGAAGCCAAGGCCAAGCGCCTGTCGCAGGAAGAGCGTGAGGAAGGCTCCCGTCAAAAGGCGCTGTCGCGCGAACGCGAATGGATGGCATCGAGCCCAAAGGCACGTCAAGCCAAGTCGAAGGCGCGTATCAAAGCCTATGACGAACTGGTCGAGGCGGCCAATAACCGCCGGCCCGGCGAGGCGCAGATCATCATTCCGGTGGGCGAGCGGCTTGGCAATGTCGTCATCGAGTCAAATGGCCTCTCGAAAGCTTTTGGCGACAAGGTCCTGATCGATGGACTCGACTTCAAACTGCCGCCCGGCGGCATTGTCGGCGTGATCGGTCCAAACGGCGCGGGCAAGTCGACGCTGTTCAAGATGATCACAGGCCAGGAAAAGCCGGATGCCGGTGAAATTCGCATCGGCGACACCGTCTCCATGGGCTATGTCGACCAGAGTCGCGATCATCTCGATCCCAACAAGACTGTCTGGGAAGAGATTTCCGGCGGAAACGACATCATCAAGCTTGGCAGGCACGAGATGAACAGCCGCGCCTATTGCGGGGCGTTCAACTTCAAGGGCGGCGACCAGCAGCAGAAGGTCGGGAATCTGTCCGGCGGCCAGCGCAACCGGGTGCACCTGGCAAAGCTTCTTAAGGAGGGCGGCAATGTCCTTCTCCTCGACGAGCCGACCAACGATCTCGACACCGAGACGTTGTCGGCCCTCGAAGAGGCGCTCGAGAACTTCGCCGGCTGTGCCGTCGTCATCAGCCACGATCGCATGTTCCTCGATCGGCTGGCGACCCACATCCTCGCCTTTGAGGGTGACAGCCACGTGGAGTGGTTCGAGGGCAATTTCGAAGATTACGAGCAAGACAAGATCAGGCGGCTCGGACCCGACGCGGTCAATCCAAGACGCGTCACCTATAAGCGCCTGACCCGCTGATCGCATTTGACATTCCGCCTTGGCTGCCGATGGGTCGCCGGGGCGATTTCTTCCTGACCACTGTTTCTCAGGGTTAATCTGCCGTAAACGCACTCGGGATAGTTTGATCGGGAGCGGCCGATAGCGCCGCCTGCGTGCTTACGGTTGCGCGCTCGGGAAAAGAACATGAAGCGCGTCTTTATTTCAGGCCTCGGCGTCAGCGTTCCCGACGCGGTCATCTCGAACGAGGAACTGGTCGACAGTTTCAATCGGTGGGTCGACCGGGAGAATACCTTGCGCCAAACGAAAGGCGCGGAACCGCTTCAGAAGTCGAGCGCCGACTTCATTTACAACGCCTCCGGCATCAAACAGAGGCATGTCCACACGCCCGATGGCATCCTCGACATCGACCGAATGGCGCCTCGCATTGCAGCGCGCGATGACGAGGCGCTTTCCGTTCTGGCCGAATTCGGTGCGGCGGCCGCGCGCAACGCACTGGCCGATGCAAATGTCGATGCCGAGAATGTCGATCTCGTCATCTGCGCGGCGTCCCATCTGCAAAGGCTCTATCCATCAATAGGCATCGAGATCCAGAAGGAAATCGGCGCGCAGGGCGCCGCTTTCGACCTGTCACTCGGCTGCTCGTCGGCTGCCAGCGGTCTTCATGCGGCGTTCAATCTGGTCAGGGCCGGGGCGCACAGACGGGCGCTGGTGGTGACGCCCGAATTGATCACAGCGCATCTCAATTTCCGCGACCGGCAAACCCATTTCATCTTTGGCGACGCGGCGACGGCGCTTCTCGTGGAGGCTGCGGACGACGAAGCCGTCATGCCTGGGCGCTTCGAGGTCTTGGACACACGCAACTGGACGCAGTTTTCCAACAATATCCGATCCAATTTCAGCTATCTCAGCCGCGCCGCGCAGGATGATGCCAGCGTCATTCGCACGGAAGGCTTGTTGATCAAGCAGCAGGGCAACCGGGTGTTCAAGGATGTGACGGTGGCCAGCCATCGATTCATCGTCGACTTTCTCGCCGAACATGGGCGCACGCCGGAGACGGTACGCCGTTTCTGGCTGCATCAAGCCAATGCCCGCATGAACCAGATGATCCTTAAACTGGCCTTTGGGCGCGAGATCGGTCACGATGTCGCGCCGAGCGTGCTGGAGGAACTGGGCAATACGGCCGCCGCCGGAGCCGTGGTGGCACTCGCCTGGAACCACAAGGACATGCAGCCGGGCGACTTTGGCCTGCTTTGCACCTATGGCGCGGGCTATTCCATCGGCGGTGCGCTGTTGCGCATGATGTAGCTATGACGTGGCACCATCTCTGACCTTGGCCGCCAACCCTGTGCCTGCCTCAACCGTCACTCTCCTTCGACATCATCGATCTCGAGGAACCGCGTTGCGCGCCAGGTGGTGAGCGTGTCGTTGATCTGGTCGATGACGAAATGTCGAGCGGATTCGCGATCATAACCTTCTTCGAGAAGAATATCGTAATCCGTATGGCGGTGCCGGAGGTGGGTGATCGTCGCAATCCAGATCGCGATCGAAGGCGGCAGATCGCGCAGCTTGCGCTGGCCGGCAGCTTCACGAATCGCTTCGGCATCGGAAAACGGCGCAAGCGGGATCAGTGCTGTCAGCGCTTTGTCCAAAGCCTTTCGGCGTCCAGTTGACGGCTTCACGATCGCCTCATGTCCCTGTGACCATGGTCGGACGCAAGGGTCCATCTGTGACATGAAAAAAGGCCGGCTGAACCGGCCCTTCTTCGTCTGACTTCGTCATGCCGCCTTCTAGACGACCCCCATGACCAAGGCTCCAATGAACGTGAACACAGCACAAATCATCAACGCGTTGACAGGCCGGGTTAGTCCCATATGCGGTGCCTCCTTTGCAGACTGCGCGAGGCGGAATGTAAGGAAGTTGAACCCGCAGGCAAGAGAAAATGTTGCTGCACCGCGAGCGGTTGTGCAGCAAATGCGAGCCCGAGACATCCATCCTGCTCAAAAGACTGAGAAAATCACGGCTAATGTTTTATTAAAATGCGGCGGGTGTTTGACGTCATCGAGCGACGTTCGCCACTATACACGCCTGATGAATCGACCATCGATGACAATGAGCCCAAGCCCGATCAATACCATGCCGGCGAGTTCGAAGACGGCCAGACGCTCCGCCAGAAAAACGGCACCGAGGAGGATGGCGAAGACAGGCACGATCAATGTAACGAGCGACGTATTGGTCGCGCCGGCCGAGGCCACCAGCGAGAAGAACAGGATATAGGCGAAAGCAGTCGACACCAGAGCCAAGGCGAGCACCGACGTCCAGGCCTCAAAGGAGACATCAACCAGCAGGACATCTCCGCCCGTGACAAGCACCACCGGGATCATGATGGCGGTCGAGACCGTCAGTTGGCCTGTCGCCACGACGGGAGCGGGCAGGCTCCGGAACCGGCGCGCGAAAATGACGGCGCATGCGTAGGACAGGGCCGTCCCGACGAGCGCCAGCTTCGCCCATACGGGCGCCCCGAGGCCCGACATCAGGCCGGGACCGATCATCACGACGGTCCCCAGCATGCCAAGCCCGATACCGATCAGTTTGCTCCGGGTCAGCTTCTCGTCAGCAGTAAAAGCATTTGCGAGCAGCACGGTCCAAAAGGGCGTGGTCGCATTCAGGACCGATGCAAGTCCGGCGCCCAATTCAGTCTGGCCGATGAACATCAGCGAGAAGGGAATGACATTGTTAAGGAGCGCCAGCCCCACAAACGCGCCCGCCATCGGTAGCGCCAGCTTGAAGGATGGTCCGCGCAGCAGCAGATAGAAGTGAAGCGCGGCGGCGGCGATGGCAACGCGCAAAAGAACCAAGACGAGCGGCGCGATCTCCATGACCGCGACGCGGACGAACACAAACGAGCCGCCCCAAAGCAGGCCCAGCAGGAGGACCATGCCCCAGTCACGCAACGACATGTAGGTTGGGGCAGGGCAGGAATCTTGGTTCATGGGCGCGTCTGTAGGACGGCCGTTTCCCCCGCGCCACCCGAAAAGATTCCTGCGCCTGCGACGTCAGCTTCTGGTCGTGTTTTTCGCCACCCAGTCGCGCCACTGATCTACGCTGCCGTTGAACACATTGATGTCGGCATCGCCGTTCTTGCCCGGCACGATGCCGGTGCCCGTATACTGCCAGAACAGGAAGTTCTCGCCATTGTAGCGATCGTGAGGGTGCGCGGCAACGGAGCGCAACCACCAGCGATAGCCTTTGAACGCATGGAGGCGATTGTCTTCATAGAAGTCGACCGAGGTATAGATGATCGGCCGCTGGCCGTAATGGTTTTCGATCGCGTCGAGAAACACCTTCATCTCGCGGTGGACGACTTGCCAGTCGGGTCTGAGCTTGCAGGACGGCGAGAGGTGGTTCCACTCCATGTCGAGCACATGGGGCAGAGTGCCCGCTTCCTTCGGCACATTGCGGATGAACCACCGCGCCTGCTCAATCGCAGGACGGCAAAAATAGAAGAAGTGGTAGGCCGAGCGCGGGATGGCGTGAGTGCGCGTCGCCTTCCAGTTCTGATGGAACCGCTCGTCGAGGCGGTCACCGCCTTCCGTCGCCTTGATGAACGCGAAAGAAATCCCGGCCGCCTTTGCTTGCGTCCAATCGATCTCGCTTTGATATCTCGACACGTCGGTGCCGTGAACGGCATAGCTCCACGGGGCCTTGCCTTTCCAGTCGATCGGCTTGCGGTCGCCGAAGCGCGGGTAGGTTACCGCGACCGGCGCATCGATCGCCATCGCGGCGGGCGCGGCATTGGCGGAGGTGGGCGCGATCGCGGCCAAATCGAGACCCGTTGAGGAGCAGGCGGTCAGTGTGGCGGCGAGCAAAGCAGCAAGTAACAGGGCGCGCATGCGGATTCCGAAATGTGCCGATGCCGGCGATTGTCGATGGCCGAAGATTCAGGCTCACATGGTTTCAGCCAGGTTAACAAGGCTGAACACAGCTTCACGATGACGTGGAGGCAACACTTGCTTTCAATTCGCTAAAGCGATGAATTCACGGCCGCAAGATTGCAAGGATCGATTCGATGCGGATTTTGGTCAGGTTCATCAAGGGCGCCGTCGTGCTTTTGCTGGTCGTTGTCGTGGCACTCGCCGGTTGGCTGTATTTCGCACCGCCGCAATTGATCCGTGTCGGAACCGGTTATTCAGCGAAGATCGTCTGCTCCAATGTCTTTCTTGCGGGCCGCGATCCGCAGGAAGTGATGGCCGTCGACGTGCAGGCGCCAGGTCATCCCTTGCTGGGCTACATCACCGTCGATGTCGATCGCGAGCGCGAAGTCGTATCGGCCGCGCTACTCGGCCTCTTCGGTCGAAACCACGCCGTCCATCGCAAAGGCCTCGGTTGCGCCAGCGTGCCGGACGGCGCGATCGAACGGGTCCCGGCCCTGGGCGCCGCAGCCAGAACGGAATCGATTGAGCGCGACGAGAATGCAATGTGGCCAGCCGGCGAGACCATGGATAACGAAGCCCCCGAACTCGCAGCGATCCTCGACGATCCAGAGATGACCGGACCCGGTATGCGCGCGGTGGTCGTCGTGCAGGACGGGCGGATCGTCGCCGAGCGCTACGGCGAGGGTTTTACGGCAGAGACACCTTTGCTCGGCTGGTCGATGACCAAGACGGTGACGGCGGCACTGATCGGCACACTCGATGACGGTCTCGTGCCGGACGCTGCCGCCGTGCGCTCCGACTGGACCGATGAACGCGCCGAAATCACGACGGCCGATCTCATGGGCATGTCGAGCGGCCTCGAGTTCAACGAGGATTATGGCGATGTGACCGATGTCACGCGCATGCTCTACCTCGAGCCGGACATGGCGGGCTTTGCGGCAAGCAAGGCCTTGGCGTCGGCGCGCGCCGAGAACTTCAGCTATTCCAGCGGCACGACCATGATTTTGTCGCGTCTGTGGCAGGACAGGTTCGACGATCCCCAGCAAGCGCTCGGCTGGCCGCGCCGTGCGCTGTTCGAGCCACTGGGCATGAAAAGCGCGGTGCTGGAGACGGATGCACGGGGCACCTTCGCTGGGTCGTCCTATCTCTACGCAACAGCACGCGACTGGGCACGGTTCGGCCAGTTCTTGCTGCAGGAGGGCGAATGGAACGGCACACAGATCCTTCCGGCCGGCTATGTTCGCTGGATGCGCGAGCCAGCACCCGCATCGAACGGCAGATACGGTCACGGACAGCTTTGGCTTGCCGGCCCTGAGCGTGGCCCGCAAACGGCCTTGCCCGCAGGGACCTACTGGCTGCGCGGTCATGACGGTCAGGCCATGGCGATCATGCCTTCGCTGAACCTGATCGTGCTGCGGCTTGGTTTGACGCCCTCGCCGCTCGGCTACTCACCGGTGCCTATGATCGCATCTATAGTGGAGACCGTGGAGCGGCCTACCGCCCAAATCCCCCCGCCGTCGGCGTCGTCACAATAACCGCCTCGCCGGCCTCCAGCACCGTCTGATCGCAAGCGTTCAGCATTTCGGTCTCGCCCGTCAGGCGCCGCACTTCGGTTTTGCCGACCTGGCCGTCCGAGCCGCCGTCGATGCCGCGCGGGGGGTGCGCCCGGTGGGACGACAAGATGGCGCATTCCATCTTTTCCAGAAAACGAATGGTGCGGCGTGTCCCGTCGCCGGCGTTCCACTTGCCCGTTCCGCCAGACCCCTCGCGGATGTGGAAGTCCTCAAGAAGGACCGGAAAGCGCAGTTCCAGCACTTCAGGATCGGTCAGGCGGGAATTGGTCATGTGGGTATGAACGCCAGATGTTCCCGCGAACCCGCGACCACTGTTCATCTGTCCGGCAGGTGATCCCGAGCAGATCGTTTCGTAATACTGATAGGTCGCGTTCCCGAAGGTGAGGTTGTTCATCGTGCCCTGTGCGTTGGCGAGCGCGCCCATCGCGCCGAACATGGCGTTGGTGACATGCTGTGACGTCTCGACATTGCCGG
>CAZEEC010000015.1:18143-28734 GCA_964511105.1 uncultured Mesorhizobium sp. | reverse complement strand
CCCATGACCAGAACCTCGCCAGTGTCCAGGGCCGTCGCTACCGGCGACGGCCTGAAGCGGGGCGTGGGTATGACCGAATAGGTGTCGACGGCTGGGTTGTAGATCCGGGTGCTGTTGTATCCCAGGATCAGGACGCGGCCGTCAGGCAACACCGCTGCCGCAGCCCGTCCATCGGTCATCAACAGATCGGCCGTCGGCACGAACTGGCCGAGCTGGACGGTAGGCGGCTGGGCGGCGGTTGGAGCGCAGATCAGTAGGGCCAGGAGTGCAGCGACAGCTAGTCTCATTGTGCGGGTTCTCCCCAGTGGACGGCGTCAGGAGCCCCCTACTCCCATAACAAACGCTACGAAACTCGAAGTATGCAGTCAAGCGCGGGGCGCGACAGTAGACCCAATCCGTAGTGTATTCCCAATACCAAATGTTCTCACCGGTCTGTTCTGGGCCGCAGGCTTCCGACTGCTGCGGCGCGCCGATGGCGCTGCCGCACGCGGTTTCTGTTGCTGGAACGGGCAGCGTAAAGGCCGGCGCGCAAGTGCTGGTCTCAGCGCGTGCGTGGTCGTGGCGATCCAGGGTGACCAGATAGGATCACCTGTGGGAGCCGGGCAGGAGGCCGACCGCCGATAGACCAGGTTCCACTGGTGATCGCCGACCTGCCCGGCAGGACAGGGCCCCTCATCGTCGGCGCACCGATCGCCGGATCATCGCCGCACAGGCATTCCTG
The DNA here is from genome assembly GCA_964511105.1 of uncultured Mesorhizobium sp. Classification (GTDB taxonomy): domain Bacteria; phylum Pseudomonadota; class Alphaproteobacteria; order Rhizobiales; family Rhizobiaceae; genus Aliihoeflea. Next base: position 28,013 of record CAZEEC010000015.1, on the reverse strand, counting down.
CTCGGGCAACACGCAGATGGGCGCGCATGTGTTGACTTCGTTTTGCGTGGCGCCGGTCGGCGCCCAGCGCTGCCAGGTCGGCAGCGCGATCGGCACCGAATACGCTCCAGATGGCTGCGCCGGCGATGCCGATCCCGGCCAGTATCAGCGAGACTTCCAGCATGGTGATGCCGCGGCCACTGGTTGCAAGCGCCAGCCGGATCGCGGATCGTAAGCGAGCAAGATTGGGTTCTGGCGCTGGAGACGGCGACATATCTCCAGTGAAACAAAAATACGATGAGGCGCAAGGGGTGGCATATGGCTCCAAGAAAATCAAAGAAAGAGATGAAGGAGGAAGCGAAGGGCGAAGCCGCGAAACTTGGGGTAACTGATGGCGTTAGCGAGCAGGTCATTCAAGCATTAGTTGAGGAGGACCGTAGTGGAGTGCCTCGCTACTCGCTTTCTATTGCTTGCGTCTACCTGGGTGGTGTGGGGTGGGAAAAGCTTGCAAAGATCAATGACGAGGTCAGTAAGTTGTCGAAAGCGGATCGCAAAGATCTGGCATGTGTAGGAACTCCGGTGCGCCAGCAAGCCAACATACGGTCGAAAATGCTCATGAATGCCGCCTGGCTTCGGGCGATGAAGAAGGTTCACTGCCGGTTGCATCGCGATGCAACCAAAAAGGATCAAGATCGAATGCTTGGCCAGCGGCTGGATCAACACTATCAGGAAGTCTGGCGGCCGTATTTGATCGAGAAGGCGAACGGGTCTACATCGATCATCGAAGAGATCCAGAAGCGGCTACTCAATGCCCTGATGACGATCCCAGATACGATCGGTCGGCCTGATCCACAACAACAAGAAGGGTTCGATGTTCGACTACTGACATTCGCCGATGCGTTGAGCATGCACTGGTTGGACTTCGAGGCGCGGCAAAGATGCCACCGGCAAGCCTTGAAGTGGCTCGACAGCGAGAAGGCTCACTTCCTGCGATTGGATGCCGAGGCACACGAAGAGCGTCTGAGAAGCCGCATGCAGGCACGTGCAGGCAGGTCAGAGCGTTCAAGGGACAGGCTGTAAGTCAACTTTTTTGCGGGACGCTATTGCATACGCTGGGCGTCCCTCAACACGATATCTCCATCGTCAGCATTCCGCTGGCGGCGAACAGTTGGAGATTTCATCATGAGCAAGAAGAAGAGGAAGGGCCTGCGAGGACCGGTTGCAGCACCAGCGCAAAATGCGTTACCGGTTATCCGCATCGTTGTGCGCGATGGGATCACTCCACTACACAAAGCAGCGGCCGATGGCGATAGCGTTGCTGTGCAGCGACTTATCCGCAGCGGCGCGGATGTGGAGGCTCGGGATGTGAATGGGCGCACGGCGCTTCATTGGGCGGCGGGGCTGGGGCAAACGAAATCGGTGCGGATGTTGTTGGAGACGGGGGCCGATGTGAAGGCTCGGGATAATAGGGGGAGCACGGCGTTGCATTGGGCTGCGCGAAGCGGTAACCAAGACTGCACGAAGTTGCTGGTGGAGGCGGGGGCTCGGGATAAGGATGGGAGCACGGCGCTTGGTTGGGCGGCGCTACTGGGGCAAACGAAATCGGTGCGGATGTTGTTGGAGACGGGGGCCGATGTGAAGGCTCGGGATGTGAATGGGCGCACGGCGCTTCATTGGGCGGCGGGGCTGGGGCAAACGAAATCGGTGCGGATGTTGTTGGAGGCGGGGGCGGATGTGAGGGCTCGGGATAAGGATGGGAGCACGGCGCTTGATTGGGCGGCGCGATGGGGTTGCGATAAAACTGTGAGCGTATTGCTGGGGGTGGGTGCGGACTTGGAGGTGCAAGACAAGGATGGAAAGCGCCCCGTCGATTACGCCGACCCCGAAGTCCGCGCGCTACTGCATGCTGCTGCGCTTACCAATCTAATGCCGCCGTCAGCAGCATCCGGATAAAGCCAGCGTAGTCGGCTCTAGGCTCAAAGAAGGGATGAAGGCGGCTTCGCCGCCAGGCGGGGGCTACGCCCAAGTCTTGCGAGAAGCAGCTTTGAGCACTAGCGCGAAGCGGGGGGATGGCGGCTCAAGCCGCCACCATCAAGCTTTCTTTGAGCGCTTGCTGCTAGACCCTGCTAGACCCAGGAAAGCCTTGGGTCTAGCAGGAAAATCCGCGTAACCCTTTGTGTTTGCACAAGAAAATTTGACTGCTAGAGGTGCTAGAGGTGCTAGACCTAAAAACGACACTTTAGGAAAAGCATTGAAATACATTTGCTTCCTTCTCTCACGTATGGAATCTACCTCTAGCACCTCTAGCACCTCTAGCAGCAAGAAAAACATGAGTAAAAACAAATAGATGGAAGCCTCATGTTGCTAGACCCAAGAAATTTTGGGTCTAGCAGGGTCTAGCAGGGCTGTAGGTAAGCGGATGAACGTTGTAGGTAAATCATCCACTTACGACAGCGCCGGGGCAACACCAGTGATGCGCATGATTGACAAAAGTGCAAACGCGATTAGAACAAAGGAATGACATGAGATCCCGGAGAGGCGCTAAGGCGCCTCAACAGATGAGGAAGCAAAAGATGAAAGCACTGAAAGACAATCATGACCGACAGGCAAGAGCAAATGACGGCAAGCGGCGGGCAATGCTTCGCGCTTACTGGTCTCCGGAAATGGTCAATCGGTTTTCCAGGGCCACGAACGCGAGCGGCCAGAAGCCAGCGGAGGTGATCCGCGCTTTCGCTGTCGAATACATTCGACATGCCGCCGCACTCGATGATCAGCGGGTGGGTCGAAGCTGAGAAAGAAAAACCCTGCGCGGGAACGCAGGGTTAGTTAACGCATGTCTTGCAGCCATTGCAAGGGGAAAACAAACAATGACTACCAGCAACATAGCGCCGATCGATCCGAGCGTCAATAGGCGTCAGCGTCCAACCATGGCAAAGCGCGGCTTCGTCGTGCCGCCGCCTGTGGCATTCAACCCTGACCCAAGTTCAAGCAAGCTGATTTCCGACCTGGCGGCGGCAATGGTCCGCGAGACGAGGAAGCAGGCAAGAGCCAGCCGCAAAACAAAGGCGGATGGTGGCCAGGGAGAAGGCGATGCTAAGAAGCCCGCTCCGCCTTCGCTCGATAAGCAGTGGGCCGACCGGCTGATAGCCAATCAGGATTGGGCCGCGGAAATCCCAGACCCGTCCAGTCCGCCGATCGTGCGGCAGTGGCAGGGCAATCACTGGGCGCACGTCACCAGTGAGATGCACAAAGCGCTTTCCGCGCGGTGGATTGATGAGACCATGCCCGACAAGGCCAATGATGCCAGGGCGGAAGCATGCGTCAGGTATGCCAGCACCAGATTGCGGCACGAGCGCGCGATCAAGCCGCCGACCAAACGCAACATCGTCCCCTGTGCTGATGTCTACCTTGAGATCATGCCAGACGGCGAGATCAAGGCCATCGAGCCTGATCGCGCGCTCGGCATCACTTTCGCGAACACCATTGCCGTTGGCACATCGCCGGGAACCACGCACAACATTAAGCCACTGCCGGAGGGCTCGCGCTTCATGCAGTTTCTTCGTCAGGCATTGCCAGACGATGAAACGATTGCGCTGGTTCAGAAGATCTGCGGCATGACGTTGCTACCTCAATCCTACAGCGTTGCCGGCTGGTTCTCGGGCGCTGCCGGTTCGGGTAAATCGACCATCGCAGAGCTTTGCGAAGCGATGCAGAGGCAGGCCGCAAGGACATCGCTTGACAGCCTGGGCGAACGCTTTGCGCTCGAGCCATTGATCGGAGCCAGCCTGGTCATTGTCGATGAGGTTGAGAACGAAAAGTGGGCCGAGGGGCGCTTCAAATCCCTGGTTTCAGGTAACGGCGTGCAAGTCGATCGCAAATACGAGAAGCCGCTGGCGTCTTACCATCTGCGCGCCAAATGGCTGATCACTAGCAATGCTGATCCGTTTGTCCGCGACAAATCAGATGGGGTTTGGCGGCGCATTTGCTTGATCAAGTTTGGGCGGACGGTGCCCGAGGAGCAGCGCATCCCCGAGTTCCACAACGTCTTGCTGCGCGAAGAAGGGCAAGCGATCCTTGATTGGATGCTGGAAGGCGCTCGGTGGATCGTCCAGCATGGCCGGTTTCCGACGCACAGCGAACGGCCCGAGGCCGTCCGGGCATGGTCCGAGCAGGTTCGGGTTAGCACCGACAGCGTGCGCGGCTGGGTCACGCGTTGCCGAGTGTCTGTGACGACCGACCAATACGTCAAGAAGGACGTGGCGTTTGAAGCATATATCAAATACTGCGAGAGGCATCACCAGGATCCGCTGGACCGACCGCCGTTCTGGCGTGCGATCCGATCGAGTTCCCTGCTTGCCGGCTTCCGGGAGAGCAATCGCCGGTTGCACGGAGTGCAGACGCCCAGTGTAAATCTGGGCTGGCTGGGCGAGGAAGTTGAGCTTGATCCGCCACCGCCGGTGCCGAATGTCCAGGTTGCTGCCATGCCCTTCAGAGGGTTCGCTGATGATGACGATGACTGCCCGTTCTGATCGTCTACACCACGCAGCCCTTCTCCGCGATCGCCCGGCCATCCTCCGGGCGCTCTATGCCGGCGAAAACCCCAACGCCAAGGACAGCCAGGGCCGTAGCGCTCTGGTCTGCGCCATTACCGGCGACTGCAGCACATGCCGGCATGTGCCAGCACATGCCCGGCTCAATGTCGCACTGCGCACGCTGCTCGATCATGGCGCCGTGCCTGATGCTATCGACATCCGCTCTGCGCCCGAAAGCTGGCGCGATGAGTTCACCATGGCCGCCATACGGGCGTCTTTCCCAGGTCGGCAACACCACGCCTGCGCAAGCTCACCCTGACAGCCGCCGCTTCCGGTCAATCCCCGCCCGCATAACCGTGTTGGGGTTGACCGCTTCGCTTTGCCGCCTGTCCGCCGGGTTCGTGCTCCGCCGTGGAGCCAACCAGGAGACACCGCTATGTGCCATTCACTTATCACCGCCACGCAGCGCAAGCGCATGCTGGCCTACGGCCGCGCCAGCCAGCGCGGCAAGAACATCGACCCTCGCCCGGTCGTGAAGCTGTTCACACCGGACGCGCAGGCAACCTGGCTGTTGACCGAACTGGATCCCGTCCGGCCGGATCATGCCTTCGGCTTGTGCGATCTCGGCATGGGCTATCCAGAACTCGGCTGGGTTTCTCTCGACGAACTCGCTAGCCTTCGCGGCCCGCTGGGCCTGCCGATCGAGCGTGACCAGAGCTTCAGAGCGTCCAAGCCGCTGTCCCGGTATGCCGATGAAGCAAGGATTGCGCAGATGATCCTGTCATGACGCGCCAGGGGCGGCGCTTGCCGCCCCTTCATTCCAATCGCACTTTCGGCAGCTTGGCCCAGCACGTCGTTTAGCTTGGGCTCAACCGCTCGCGACGCATGGCCCAAGGCTGGCGGATGTCCCCTCAACCAGGGCCGGGAACTCATCGAGCCGATCTAGCCCGCAACATCGCACCACCTGCCTACACATGCTGGCATCTCCCCGGCTAACTACGCGATAGCGTCTCATTCGAGAAACCTAGCCCCGCCTGTGGGCTGCGCAACTGCGCGCAGTGCTCCACTGCGTTTCGCCCCTACGGGTGCGCCGCCCCCTGGTCGTCGGGGCTGCCGGTGTCTCACGGCGCAATCCCGCGCCGGGGAGATAGCCAAATGAACTACATGCGCGATATTTTGGGGCACTACAGCATTCATGGCCCGCTGGATGAAGCAACGATCCTGGACATGGCCGAGGATGTCTACCGGCGCCGGCTCGAACGCCTTGGCGACGCGATGCTCAATCCGAAGCTGGTGCAATCGTTCCTGCGTGCACGGCTGGCGCACCACGCAAGCGAGCAGTTTTGCGTTGTCTGGCTGGATACCCGACATCGGCCGCTGGCTGTCGAAACTTTGTTTACCGGATCGATCGATGGCTGTTCGGTGCACCCTCGCGAAGTCGTCCGGAAAGCGCTTGCACACAATGCCGCCGCCGCGATCCTGGCCCATAACCATCCATCCGGTATTGCTGATCCGAGCCAGGCGGATCGGCTGATTACCAAGCGCTTGCAGGAAGCTCTGGCACTTATCGAAGTTCGCGTGCTCGATCACATCGTTGTTACCGCTGGCGACTGTGTGTCGCTCGCTGAGCGCGGCTGGATCTAACGATCCAGCCAGTTCCCTGGCATTGCCTCGGCGCTGGTGGTGCTCTGCCCCACGCCCCTTTGATGAGGCGGCAAAGCCGCCTTTTCTTTCGCTTCGCGCAAGGGCTCAAAGCCAGAGAAAGCACGCCTATCACGGGCGCTTTCGTGCGTCTCAAAGGTTGAGACAAACAATAAAAATAGTTGCGAAACAGGGGTTGACAGGTCCCTGGTTTCTGTTTAACTGAATGTATAACTTAGTTATACAACAACAAACAAGGAACAGCAATCATGAGCAAGTCATTCTTCATCGCTGCAAACAACCAACGCTGGACTGCCGTCAATGCGATCTGCAAGGAAGCTTCATCTGGACGCGCTAGACATGAATGCGTCGGTGTGTGGGAAGACGTTGAAATCCCGGTCCTGATGAGAGACTGACATGAAAAAGCCAACCAATCCCCGCAGCCGTCCGCGTAGCGGATCAGGCCCCAAGGTCATCGTGATGACCTGCGTTGATCGGGAAACCAAGGAACTACTGCAAGCACGGGCTGACGCGGCTAACCGGTCTCTCTCATTTGTCGTCAGAGAAATCATCGAAGGCAAGATCAAAATCAAGCCCAAGCTTGTGCGGCACAAGCAACGAACGCAGAACCAGGAACCAGGAGCAAAGCCATGAACATCATCGAACTCATCACCGCCGCCGGCCTGGCCAGCACTATAGTCCTGGCTGGCACCGCCGGTTACGAGCAGGTCAGCGACAGCGCTAATGTCAACACGCAGCTTCACGCGATCGCGTCGCTCGACGACGCTATTCAATCCGCTTACCGCGGCCAATCGCTCGATAGCCTGTCGCCCTCCGTTGTCGCGATGCTCGCCCAAGACATCCCCTTGCGGAACGCTTGGGGCGGCGCGATCACAGCGGAGCCGTTGACATATAACGATCCGCTGGGCTCGGGCTATCGCCTGATCGACATCGTGCCGTCCCGCATCTGCTCGACATACGTCGCACGCCTGGCGCGCGGGTGGGAGCGGGCCGAGGTCAACGGCGACATCGTGGCCGTTCGGGGCGACATCGATGCCGCTGCGCTGTCTGCAGCTTGCGGCCACGGCGACGACACTGTGCGCATCGGCCTGGTGCGGAGGGCGTGAGATGAAAACGCAAGAGCAACGAAAAGAAGAGTGGTGGGACTGGTGGAACTGTCCGGGCAATCAGCTCGCATTGATCGCCGCGTATGCCGGTCGACCGAGTGTGTTGGATCACTTAACGCCGATCATGTCCAACGCGGCGCTGGATGCCATGTGTTTCCACGCTCAGCGGATCGATGGAGAGTGGCAGGGGTTGCCGAAGCTTGAGCAGAGATTGAGGCAGCGCGAGGTCGAGGAGTATGTTCGTTATCTTCCGGAGCAATCATCATGAACACTCATTTCCTTGCGCGAACCATTCACAGCAATGTCTGGCGCCCATCGGATCAAAACATCGAGCGCGGAGAACGCATCGCCCACGGCTGGCAGCAGTTGGCCAACGATGACACCTGGGTGCTGTGCCATTCCGCGCTGCATGACGCAGTAGCCGCCGGCTCGCTCGAACGCACGCAATCCGCCCTGGCCGAAGGCGCGGACCCAAACGGGCGCACCGTCGGCGCGTTGACACCGCTCCACGTCATCGCCATGAAATACAGCCGCAAAGCAACAGCAGGAGCACCGGCCATCCACCTGGCGCGCCTGGACGCCATCACCTGCGCACTGATCGCGGCTGGCGCCGACGCCACGCTGCGCGATGGCAAAGGGATGCTGCCGATGGCCTGGGCCGACGGTCATCCGCCGCCCAGCCTGCGCGCAGAAACAGCGCGCCTGGCCGCTGTCGGAACATGGCATGGCGAGCCCGACGGCCGCTCGGGTGTCCCAATCTTTTTCATGGCTCCCCGCCACCGGCGCGAGGCAATCTCATGAAGACGATCAGCGTTTGGGCGCCCAAGGGTGGCGTCGGCAAGTCGACCGTCGCCCTTACCTTGGCCGGTGGCCTGGCAATGGCCGGCCGGCGGGTCTGGCTGGTCGATGCGGACCAGCAGAGCACCTGTCTGGCCTGGGCCGCGCTGGCGCAGCGCGCCGGCCAGCCGCCAGCTTTTGTCGTCAGCAGCGCGGCACCGCGGCGGGCGGCAGACTTTGACTACATCGTTCACGACTGCGCGCCAACCGCGCAGCCGGCCAGCCTGGCCGGTGACGCGATCATTGTCCCGCTGTTGCTGGACGCAGCGAGCTACATTCCGACAGCTACAGCAGCCGCGCGTCTGGAAGCCGAAGGCCGCCAGGTGGTCCGAATGGTAAACCGCTTGCGGCGCGATCGTGCGGAGCAACGGGCGCTGCTCGGCAGCCTGCCGACAGATCCCATCGTGCTAGCCGACCGCGCTGCATTCGCTCGCGCGTATTCAGCAGGGCTGACGATCTGGGATCTGACTGGCCCCGGCGTTGCCTGGGCGCGGGATGAAGCGCAACGGCTGATTGATAACATCGAGCCAGGCGCGGGGCGCTGGCGCGTGGCGGCATAAGGAGGATTGGACATGAAGGATGTGGATAAAAAGTTGCGGCGCTGCTTGGTGCTTGGGGATCTGGAGGGATTGCGGGAGGCGATTGCTGCGGGGGCGGATGTGAATGCGCGGGATAAGGATGGTGACACGGCGCTGCTCGTAATGGCGGTGGTGGGTGCTGATAAAGAGATGGTGCGGGTGTTGATTGAGGCGGGGGCCGATGTGGATCTTCGGAGCAAACATGGGCGCACGGAGTTGATGGAAGCGGCGTGGGTGGGGAATGAACATATGGTGCGGGCGTTGATTGCGGAGGGGGCGGATGTGGGGGTTAAGGATAAGCATGGACAGACGGCGCTGCATTGTGCTGCGTGGAGTGGAGTAGACGGGGCGATCCGGGCGTTGATTGAGGTCGGCGCTGATGTGGGGGTTAAGGATAAGCATGGACAGACGGCGCTGGATGTTACGAACAGCGCAGAGGTCCGGAGCATGATCCAAAAGGCGCTCACCGAGCGCCAGGCCAAGGCCCTCGGTGAGCGCTTCCGCGAGCGGTTGGAAGCCGAGCAGCCAGCCGCGATCAGTGCGCCAGCGCAGCGCCGCGGGCGCAGGATGTAAAAGGGAGAGGACGATGAGCAAGCCATCATTGCCCGCTTGGGCTCAACAACTCGATAGCCTGGACATCGGCGCCCGGCGCCAATCGGTCCGGCATAAGGTCGGCCGGCCTCGGCCGCAGCGTTTGATCTGCCGGACATCCCCATGCCCCGAAGGCGGTTCAGTTGTCGCGCCCCGGCTTGGCGTTGGCAATCCCAGGGGAGCCAGCCGCATGGCGGTCAGTGTGCCGCAATCGTTGCGCGCCGATCTCGACCAGGTCGCGCTGGGGGCGGGTCATTCGACCGCGCTTGTCGCTCTCGCGACGTGGGCTATTGGGGAGCTTCGGGAGCGGAAGCTTCGGCTAACTGTGACCGGCGACTGACCGCTTCAACCTCCCGCCGCAGCGCGTCCTGGACGAACGCGGCTCGGCTGATCCCTCGGGCTCGCGCCTCATCATTGACTTGTGCGAGCAGGGCACGCGGTAGCCAGGCGTGCAGTTGCGCGATCGAATGAGCGCGCCGGTTGTGCCATCGAGTCCAGCGGCTTGATTGTTTAGCAGTCGTCATAGCATCTCCTCCCTTTGCTTCCAGACTATGACAAAGAGGTCGGGCCGCAAGGTGTTGCAGG